>NZ_JBSFJU010000053.1:0-57464 GCF_053598215.1 Kitasatospora sp. NPDC001175
TCGGGGTGAAGCGCAACTGCCTGGAGGCCGACGAGCTGATCCGCGCGGTGCACATCCCGGTCGCCGACGGCCCGCAGCAGTTCTCGAAGATCGCCGCTCGACCGCCCCACCGGGCTGCGGCTTCGGACGACGGCCCGAGAGCGCCGGTCAGTCGGCGACGATCGCCGGGTCGCTGGTGCTGGGCCGCCCGTTCTCGAGGTGTCCGGCCAGCCGGCGCAGGAAGGTCACGTCCTGGTCGGAGTGGACCGTGAGGTCGTACCAGCCGTGACCGCGGCTGGAGTTGGCGGTGTGCACCGTGTGCGCGCCCGGGCGGAGCCGGTGCTCGGACCGGCGGTCGCTGCCGTAGGCGTCCGTGACGGTGATCCGTACCGTCGCCGGGCCGTTGTTGGTGAGCACCAGCTGGAGCTGGCCGTCCCCGCCGCGCCGGGTGGTCAGTTCCACGCCCGCGCTGCCGGCCTGGCCCTTGAACTGGCGCAGGAAGCCGTTCGGCCCGTGCACCGAGTAGTCGTAGGCACCCTTGACGTCCCAGTCGCCGACGAGCCCCCGACCGGCCTCGACGGTGTACGTCCAGGGGCCGTTGCCGTCGGTCACCGAGGTCACGTGGAAGGTCGCCCCGGCGGCGCCGTGGCTGGCGAACTCGACGGACAGCCGGCCTGGCCGGACGACGGCGTCGGCGGTGAGGTCGTACGGCAGCGGGCGGGCCGGGCGCAGTCCGCGCTCCTGCTTGGGCAGCGCGGGGTGGGCCGGCGGGGTCGGGACGTAGTCCGGGTGGCGGCCACGGTCCGGCGGGAGGTAACCGCCGGTGTCCGGCAGTTCCGGTACCCGGGCGTCACCGTGGGAGAAGTCGAAGGCCGCGGTCAGGTCGCCGCAGACGGCCCGGCGCCAGGGCGAGATGTTCGGCTCGTGCACGCCGAAGCGCCGCTCGATGAACTGGATGATCGAGGTGTGGTCGAAGGTCTGCGAGCAGACGAAGCCGCCCTTGCTCCAGGGCGAGACGACCAGCATCGGCACTCGCTGGCCCAGGCCGTACGGGCCGGTCATCAGCGCACCGTCGGTCGCGTGGTAGATCTCGGTGGTGGTGTCGGCGGTGCTCTGCCCCTGCGCCGGGGAGGCGGCCGGGAACGGCGGGACGACGTGGTCGAAGAAGCCGTCGTTCTCGTCGTAGGTGATCAGCAGCGCGGTCTTGGCCCACACGTCGGGGTCGGCGGTGAGCGCGTCCAGCACCTGGGCGATGTACCAGGCGCCGTAGTTGACCGGCCAGTTGGGGTGCTCGGTGAACGCCTCGGGGGCGACGATCCAGGAGACCTGCGGAAGCCTGCCCGCCAGCACGTCGGCCTTGAGCTGGTCGAAGTAGCCCTCGCCCTTCCTGGCGTCGGTGCCGGTGCGGGCCTTGTCGTAGAGCGGGTCGCCGGGCTTGGCGTTGCGGTAGTTGTCGAAGTAGAGAAGGGCGTTGTCGCCGTAGTTGCCGCGGTAGGCGTCATTGAGCCAGCCCCAGCTGCCGGCCGCGTCCAGGCCGTCGCCGATGTCCTGGTAGATCTTCCAGGAGACCCCGGCCTGCTCCAGCCGCTCGGGGTAGGTGGTCCAGTTGTAGCCGGCCTCGGCGTTGGTGATGACCGGGCCGCCGCCCTTGCCGTCGTTGCCGACGTAGCCCGTCCACATGTAGTAGCGGTTCGGGTCGGTGGGGCCGAGCAGCGAGCAGTGGTAGGCGTCGCAGATGGTGAACGCGTCGGCCAGGGCGTAGTGGAAGGGGATGTCCTCCCGGGTCAGGTAGGCCATGGTGGTGGTGCCCTTGGCCGGGACCCACTTGTCGTACCGGCCCTGGTTCCAGGCGACGTGGCCGCTCTCCCAGTCGTGCGGCAGGTCCTGGAGGAACTGGAGGCCGAGGTTGTCGGCCTCCGGCCGGAACGGCAGCACGTCCTTGGTGCCGTCCGACTGGTACCAGACCGCCTTGCCGTTCGGCAGGTTGACCGGGTGCGGGTCACCGAAGCCGCGCACACCGCGCAGGGTGCCGAAGTAGTGGTCGAAGGAACGATTCTCCTGCATCAGGACGACGATGTGCTCGACGTCCTTCAGGGTGCCGGTCCGACGGTTCGCCGGTATCTCGGCGGCGCGGGCGATGGTGCTCGACAGCGCGGACATCGCGGCGGTGCCGCCCGCCAGCTGCAGGAAACGTCGACGGTTGATCTCGGTCATGTGGGCCGGCCCTCCAGGGTCGTCCGAGGTGCTGGTGCTGCGGGGACAGTGTCATCAAGCGTTCGACAACATCCCACGGCGCCCGGGGGAAACCAAGGGGAAGCCTGGGTTAAGACCGTCGACCTCGGGCGCCCGCAACTGCGGCCGGGGCCGCGGCTGCTGACGAGACGGGAGTGCGCCGTCCGGCAGCGGCCGCCGCACACGCGCTTGTGGTACCACCGCCGCTCTTCGGGATAACCCCACCCCATGACGGTGGCTGCCCGGGGCGACCTCAGGACGCCGGGCTCCTACCGTGGTTGCCATGAACTCGCCGCTCGCGGAAGAGGCCACTCGCACATGTCAACGTCGTTACGGCCCGGGCAAGTTGGTGGCCCTGACGGCCGCCTCCGCTCTCGCCACCGGGGCCTTCGCCGCCGGCGCCAGCTCGGCGGCGGCCGCTCCCGAGGGCACCCCGACCCGCCTGGCCGCCCACCACCGGGGGCAGCTGGTGTCCCACAGCCACCTGCGGTCCCTGACGGCGCGGGAGACCGCCGCCGAGCTGACCGGCACCGGGTTCTCCGGCGCCTTGGCCCGGTACGGGGTGGACACCTACCGGCTGGTGTACCGGACGGTCGACCCGCAGGGCCGTCCGACGACCGCGAGCGGGCTGCTCGTCCTGCCGCACGGCGGAGCGCGCACCCTGCGCACCGTGGTCTTCGAGCACGGCACCACCAGCTACCGGGGCGACGCGCCGTCGAAGCAGCAGCACGACTTCGCCACCTCGCCCGAACTCAGCTACGGCGCGGCCGGGTTCGCCGCGGTGGCGCCCGACTACCTGGGGCTGGGCACCGGGCCGGGGTTCCACCCCTACATGGACCTGCCCTCGGAGACCACGGCCTCGCTGGACATGCTCCGCGCCGCGAGCGACTTCGTGCGCGGCGCCCGCACCGACGCCGGCGGCCGCTCCCGGCGGACGCTGGACCGCGAGGTGCTGGTCACCGGCTTCTCCCAGGGCGCCTCCGCCGCACTGGGACTGGCCAAGGCGCTGGACCGGGGCGCCGATCCGCGGTTCCGCCTCGGCGCCGTCGCCCCGGTCAGCGGCGCGTACGCCCTGCGGGAGGTCGAGCTGCCAGCGCTGACCGGCGGCCGGATCACCGCGAAGATGGGTGTGCTGTACACGGCGTACCTGCTGGTGTCCTGGAACCGGCTGCACCACCTCTACGCCTCGCCCTCCGAGGTGTTCCGCCCGCCGTACGCCGACTCGATCGAGCGGCTCCTCGACGGGAACCACACCGGTGAGCAGCTCATGGCGGGCACCCCCGACACCCTCGACGCGCTCCTCACCCCGCGGGGTCTGAACTTGCTGCGCCACCCGGACGGCCGGCTCCTCGCGGCCCTCCGGACCGCCGACGGCGTGTGCTCCGGCTGGTCGACGCACGCCCCCGTGCGCCTGTTCGCCACCCGCTCCGACAGCGAGGCCGTCGCCGCCAACACCGACCACTGCGCCGCGGCCTTCCACTCCGCCGGTGTGCCGGTCACCGTCACCGACCTGCCCGCCGCCCCCTACCAGAACTCCACCCACCTCGGGTCCAACGTGGTCGCCACGGCCGAGATCGTCCGCTGGTTCAGCTCGCTGCGGCCCGCCGCCGGGGCACCGGCCTCGTAGCCGGCGCCCCGGAGATCAGCCGGCGGCGCGGACGGCCGCGCCGAGGCGCCGGGCGGCCGGCCAGTTCGGCAGGGTCCGCGGCGGCCGCGAAGCCGAGCCGGAGGTGGCCGGCCGGCGGCTCGGCCGGGAAGTAGCGGGTCCCCGTGTCGAGGGACACGCCGTGGGCCCGGGCGAGCTCGGCGACGACGGAGTCGGGCAGGCCCGGCGGCAGCCGGAGCCAGAGGTGGAGGCCGCCGGCGGGTAGCCGGCCGAGGGTCCAGTCCGGGAGTTCGCGGGAGAGTGCCTGGGCCGGGGCCGCGCAGCGCTCCCGCAGGGCGGTGGCGAGGGTCCGCAGGCGGCGGTGATCGGCTGGTCCTCTCCCTGGTGGTCCGGCTGCGGGCGCTGCCCACGGAGCCGGTGGTAGAGCCGGCGCCGGAACCGGCGGCTACCGGTTCCGGCGGCGAGGGCCTGTCCGGCGGCTGGGTCCGACAGGCACGAACGCGGCGGTGAAGGGCGACTCCGTCACCACTGTGCGGCCCGCGCGGCGGCGGGAGCCGTCGGCGAACCGAGTTGCCACTCGCCTCCTACCACTTCTCGTCCCGGACGATGTCCAGGTTGACGAAGCGCGGCTCGCCGTCGCAGAGCCCGCGCATCTCCTCGGCGATGTGCTGGGTCTCCGGCAGGGCGCTGTTGGCCATGGCCCTCTCGTAGCTGGGGAACTCGACGATGTTGACGAAGTGCGACGGCTTGTCCCGGTCCTGGCCGAGCATCTCGTGGGTCGCGGTGCGCTTGCCCTCGGTGGCCTTCAGCCACTCGTCCATCAGATCGTCGACCCGGGCCTTCTGCGTGGTCTCGTACTCGATGAGCTGGAGAAACGTCATCGTGTTCACCTTCTCGGGTGCGCGGACGCCATGTCTTCAGCTTCCCGCTACCGCCGGGCGGCCACCACCCCCTGCGCACCGCTCCCGCCCTGCCCGGGCCTAAGGGCGGCGGGCCGGCTCCCGGGACACGGGCAGGTACCGCTCGCCCAGGCGCCAGAACAGCCGGTTGCCGAGGCAGTCGTCCAGGTACGGGACCCCCGCCGTGTAGCCCGAGCCGGCGGCGTCGCCGATCATCCTGGCGGCGAGCGAGTGGTGCGTCGCCTTCCAGTGCTGGTGGCTGTGCTCCAGCCGGGCCAGTGCGGCATCGAGGGCGGACCACTGCTCCGCGGTGAAGGACTTCGACTCGCGGACCGCGAGATAGGCCAGCGAGATGCTGCCGGGGTCGGCGGCGGCCTGCTCGGCCACCGACGGCACGCTGCCGAACGCGGGCGAGAGCCGGCGCTCCTCGCGCGGGCTGCCGCAGAGCCACTCGAACCGCTTGTACTGCTCGGACTGGATGGCACTCGATCCCTCGGTGTACTGCCTGAACCGCCGGAACCCGCCGATGTCCATCGTGGCCAGCAGGCTGAACAGCAGGCTCGCCCGGTCCAGTTGCCCGGCGGCCTCGGTCAGCGCCGCCACCGCACCGCCGGGCCGCCCCCGGCCGAGCAGGTCGCGGGCCTGGCGGGCGCAGCCCACCAGAGCGGTGAACACCGTCTCGTAGCTCTGCAGGACCCGGAGGAAGAGGTACTCGTCGTGCAGCAGGTAGACCGGCTGCATGCTGAGCGCGATCCGCCGGCCGACCACCGGATCCACCTGCGGTGCCATCGAGTCGAGCACCTTCTCCAGCTCCGGCAGCTCCGACCCCCGGGCGTGGCTGAGCCGGTCGACGTCCGCCTTCTCGCTCCCGGCCGGCGCGTAGCCGCTCAACAGCCGCAGGCCGTACCGCAGCCGCTTGTGCCGGACCGTGGCGTCCGGGCGGCCCTGCGGCAGGGTGGCCGGAGGGTCGCGGTCCGCGGCCAGTTCGTACCGCAGTGCGTCGGCGACGAGCAGGCCGACCAGTTCGGTGCCGGCGACCCGCGGCCGGGGTCCGCGGACCAGGTCCTCCAGCAGGGGCAGGCAGAGGTAACTGCGGTAGCTGTAGCGGCCGTCATGCTTGTCGAGCGCACAGTCCAGGAAGGCCCGCAACACGGACCCCCCGCACGCGTCGCCGGGCACCGCGCCGCTTCGGCAGAGCGCGCGGGCGCCCTCCAGCGCGGTGGCCAGCGGCCCCGGGAGGAAGTGCTTTCCCGTGGTCTGGATCTCGCGCAGGACGGCGTCGAACGGGAACAGCTCGGGCTCGGGATCGCTGAGCCAGCCGTTCACGGCGGTGAGGGCGCTGTCGGACGGGGTGTCACGCATCATCGGCCCCAGACTGTCCGCAGCCCGGACGACCGGCGCGGCGGGCGGGTACGAAAGGGTGACGTCCCCCGCGCCGCCGGGTGGCCGACCGGGTGGCGGCCGTCCGCCGTGCTTGGCTGCGCGCATGCGCGACAGGGCAGGTGGCGACGGCGGGGACGGCACGACCGGTGGCGGCGGGGGCACGGGCGAGGAGAACCGGGGCGGCGGGGCTCCCGGAGGAGGAGGCCGGGGCCGCGGGCCGCTGCTGCTGTTCGCGAACTTCGTCTCCGACGTGGTCTGCGGCCGCCAGGCGGCCGACCTGAACCTGCACGGGATGGCGCAGTCCTCCCGGAAGGTCTGGCTGACGCGTCCCGGGGACGTCCTGGTGACGCAGTTCCCGGTGAGCCGGGACTTCCGGCGGTACGCCTGCGGCCTGCTCGGCATGACACCCGAATCGGTGACCGTGATCAGCACCGACGCCGATCCGACGCTGCCGCTCGCCGAGGCGATCGACCGCACCCCGGGGCTGAGCGGCCGGCTGCGCGCCCTGGTCGCGGAGCGGCCCGGCATCGAACTGCTGCCCATCGTGCTGGACCGGTCGACGGTCCGGCTCGCCGCCGAGCTCGGCCTGCCGGTGTCCGGGTACGGGGACGGGTACCGTCGCCGGGCCCGCGGCGCCGTCCCGGGGGGCGAGGCCGCGGAGGCGGTGCCGGAGAGCGCGCTCGAGGCGGTGGACCGGCTCAACACCAAGAGCGGCTTCCGTCAGGCCGCGCGGAGCCTGGGTATCCGGGTGCCGGCGGGCCGCTCCTGCCGCGACTGGTCCGAGGTCGTCGCCGGCGTGCGCGAGCTGCTCGACCGGTACCCCCGCGTGTTGGTGAAGCCCGCCAGGGCGGCTGGCGGAGACGGCCTGCGGATCCTCACCCGAGCGGACCTCCCACGCCTGGCTCGCCGTCACCCGCCCGGAGAGCGGCGGGCCGAGGGGTGGGTGGTCGAGGAGTACGTCCCCTTCGTCCGCGACGTCAGCGTGCAGATGGAGGTGGGTCCCACCGGCCCGGCCGTCGTCTACACCGGCGAGATGCGCACCCGGGACTGCAGCTACCACGGATTCGCCTCGCCGCTGACCGAGCCGGGGCCCGGCCGCGAAGGCACCGTCGACGACGCTGCGGACTCCGGCGCCGCGGGCTGCGGCGCGCGGGCCGGCGGAGTTCGCCGGGAACTGGAGCGGGCCGGGATGGCCCTCGGCGGCTACCTGGCGGACCGCGACTACCGGGGCAGGTTCAGCGTCGACGCCGGGGTGGCCGAGGACTCGGCGGTGTACGCGGTGGAGAGCAACGTCCGCCGTACCGCCACCACGGCGCGGCAGGCCATGGTGCAACGGCTGGCCTCGGTGAGCGGCCGCTCCGAGCTCGCCTGGCTGACCGACACCAGGCCCGGCCCGCACCCCACCGATCTGGCGGCCGTCCAGGCACTGCTGCGGGACTGTGGCCTCACCTACTCCCACGAGCGGGGTGAGGGCGTGGTGCTGTCCGTCGAGTCCGTCTCCCCCGACGCCGGCTGGCACTACGCGGCCATCGCGGCCGGCCCCGGGCGCGCGGCGGAACTCGAACGCTCCCTGCAGACCGTGCTGGACGCCGCGCTCGACGACCGTTCCGACCGCCTCACGTCCCCGTCAGCACACCGTCCAGATCGCTGAGTTCGGCACGCGAGGCGACCCCCAGCTTCGGGTAGGCCTTGTAGAGGTGGTGGCCGACCGTACGCGGGCTGAGGAACAGCTGCGCGGCTATGTCCCGGTTGGTGAGGCCCTGCGCCGCGAGCCGGACGATCTGCAGCTCCTGCGGGGTGAGGGCGGCGAGCGGACCGGCCGCCTGCCCCGCGGGGGCGGTGGAACCGGTGGCGGTCAGCTCGGCGCGGGCCCGGTCCGCCCAGGGGGCGGCGCCGAGCTGTTCGAAGGACTCCAGCGCGGTGGTGAGCCAGGAGCGGGCCTCGGTCCGGCGCCGCTCCCGGCGCAGCCACTCACCGAAGAGCAGCGCGGTCCGCGCCTGTTCGAAGGGGCGGTGGTCCCGCTGGTGCAGTTCGAGCGCGGACCGGTACGCCGACTCCGCCAACTCGGGGGGCGCGAGCAGCGCCTGGCAGCGCAGCACCAGCGCCTGCGCCCAGGGACGGCCGGTGACCGCGGCCCACCGCGCGAAGCGCTCGTACGGCTCGGCCGCGCGCTCCGGCTCGCCCAGCCGGACCACCGCCTCCACGAGATCGGGCACCGCGCGGGTGGCGGAGACATGGTGCCGGAACCGGCCGCCGGCCAATCGTTCCAGCCGGTCGGCGGCCAGCCCCGCCCGCCCCTGCCCGAGGTCGAGCAGCCCCGACGCCCACTGCGCCCACGGGTACCCGGCCGCCGGTGCGGAGCCCGGCCCGTCCAGCGCCGCCGCGGCCAGCTCCGTGCAGGGGCCGTCGGCACCGGCGAGCGCCGCCAGGTAGGCGAGCAGGCTCCTCAGCTGGCTCACCCACTGGCGCTGCCCGGTGTCTGCCGCCAGCGCCAGGCCCTCGGTCGCGGTGACCTCGGCATCGCGGTGGCGTCCGTGGAAGAGTTCGGCCTCGGCGAGGAAGTACAGCAGGGTCGGCAGCTGCCCGACCGCGCCCTCGGCCCGGGCCTCGGCCACCAGAGCGGCGGCGAGCCGGTAGGTCTCCTCGTCCCGTCCGAGGATCAGGGTGGCCCCGCAGACCTGCACCAGGTCCCTGACGGCGTCCGCGCCCGCCCGCCGGGCCGCCGCCACCGTCTCGTCCACCGGCGGCAGTTCCGGCGCGAGGCCGCCGACCACCGGCAGCGCGGCGGCGAGCAGATACCGGGCCGGCGGCTCGGCCGGATCCCCGATCGGCAGCTCCAGCGCGGCCAACCGGTCCAGTACGGCGGCCAGTTGCTCCTCCCCCAGGTACCAGGCCGCGTGGAACGCCTGGAACAGCATCCGGGCGGTGTGCGTGGCCTCGATCTCGGACGTCGCGGCCGCCATCAGGAGCTCGTACGCGGCCGGGTAGGCGCCGCGCCAGAACTGCGCGGTCGCCCTGATGTGCTCCAGCAGCGCCACCGCGAGCGGCCGCCCCCGTCCGTCGAGGTGGGGCAGGCCGTCCGTACGGGCCAGTGCGCGCTCGGCCAGTGCCGCCGCCCGGTCCAACTCGCCGGCGTCGGTGGCGGATTCGGCGGCCAGCACCAGCCGCCGGACAGCGGTGAACCGGTCCGGGGTCAACCGGGCGGCCCGCTCGTACGCCGAGGCCGCGCCGCTGGGACCGCCCCGGGCTCCGGCTCGCAGGGCCGTACGCTCCAACGCGTCGGCGAGGCCGGCGTCGGGGCCGGTCGCGGCGAGGGCGAGGTGCCAGGTACGGCGGTCGCCCTCGTCCAGCGCCTCGCCGATGGCCCGGTGCGCGGCCAACCGCTGGGTCAGCGGGGCTCGTTGCATGATCGCGGCGCGGATCAGCGGGTGCCGGAACACCAACCGCTCGTCGGCCGACAGCCTGAGCAGCCCCGGCCGCTCCGCCGGCGGCAGGCTCTCGGGGCCTGCACCGAGCGCCGCCGCGGCGGACAGTACGACCCGCAGGTCCCCGGTCTCCTCCGCGGCGGCGACCAGCAGCAGGGTCTGGGTGGCGGCCGGAAGCCTGGACACCTGGCCGTGGAAGGCGAGTTGCAGGCGGCTCGTGAGCGGGACCGCGCCGACGGCGCTGGACTGCTCGGCGGCGAGCGCGGCGGGCAGTTCGGTGAGCGCCAGCGGATTCCCCCGCGCCTCGGCGAGGACCCGCCGGTGGACGGCGGCGATCCTGGCGGTGTCCTGGGCGTCCCCGCTCCCTCTGTCCAGGTCCCGGCCTGGCGGCAGCGCGGCGAGCAGTGCGGACGCGGCGGCCGGGGGCAGTGCCGCCAACGGGAGTTCCGGCAACCCCGGTGCGGGAAAGGAGCCTTCACCGTCACGGGCGGCGAAGAGCAGCACCACGCCCTCGTTGCCGAGGCGCCGGGCGGCCAGCAGCAGCGCCTCCGCCGAGGCCCGGTCGAGCCACTGGGCGTCGTCCACCAGGCACAACAGCGGCCCACTGGCGGCGAGTTCGGCCAGCAGGGCGAGGGTGGCGAGCCCGGCGAGCAGCCGGTCGGCCGCCGGGGCGGCCGGCCCGGACGAGGCTCCCGAGGGGCCCGCCGGTCGGTCGGTCAGCCCGAACGCCGCTTCCAGCGCCCGCCGTTGCGGGGCGGGCAGCGCGGCCAGCCGGTCGAGCCCCGGGGCCAGCAGCAGGCTGAGCCCGGCGAACGGCAGCTCCGCCTCGTACTCGACTCCGGTGGCCCGGACCACCCGGAAGGGCGGCTGCCCGTTCGCCGGCCCCGAGCCGCCGGCCCCGAACTCGTCCTCGTACCAAGGGTCCGGTCCGGCCGCCCCTTCCCCGGCCTCCCCGGGGCCGGGCACACCCGGCCCGGTGGCGCCTGCCGCGCCTCCGTCCGCCCCGCCGGGCCCCGGGCCCGATCCCGCCAGCGCCACGCGCTCCGCGTGGTCCAGCAACGCGCTCTTCCCGATGCCCGGTTCGCCCCGCAGCACCAGGACCCCGCTGCGGCCCGCCCTCGCCCCGTCGAGCAGCCGGCCGATGGCCGCCTGCTCCTCCGCCCTCCCGAACAGCATGGCTTGCACCCTACCTACGCCGGTGCGGATACCGGTCGCCGCGATGACCTATCCGTGACTGATTCGCCGTCACCCCGCCCCGCCGTACCTTCATGCCATCGGAGGAACGCAGCGTCGGGAACACCCCGGCAGGCACCTCGGAAGAGATCACCGAACGAGCCGAAGGAGCAGGAAGATGACCGACCTCCAGCAGGTGGCCGAGCGCTACATCGCCGTCTGGAACGAGACCGACCAGGCCGCCCGCCGCAAGCTGATCGACGAGCTGTGGGCCGAGGACGGCGGCTACACCGACCCGCTGGTGGACGTCCGGGGGCGGGACGCGATCGACGCGACCATCGGCGCGGCCCAGGCCCAGTTCCCCGGCCTGGTCTTCACCCTCGGCCCGGTGGACGCCCACCACCACCTGGCCCGGTTCACCTGGGACCTCGGTCCGGCCGGCGCCGAGGCGCTGGTGGTCGGCTTCGACGTCGTCACCGTGGACGAGGACGGCCGGATCAGCGCGGTGCTCGGCTTCCTCGACAAGGTTCCGGCCGCCTGACCCCGGTCCCCGTCCCGCCCCTGCCCTGCGCCCGCGTCCCTCGCCGCCGTCCCACCGGGCGCTGGCCGGGCTCCTCGGCCGGCGGCGGCCCGGGGACGGCGGCGCCGGGCGGCGTGCCGGGCTCCGGCCCGGTTCCCACGGCATTCCGCTCGGCGCCCGACATCGGGTTGGATGGGGGAATGAGTGAGCAGCAGAGCGCAGCACCTGCGTGGGAGCAGCGGTTCCGGGCGGCGCGGGTAACGCTGCCGGACTGGGCCGAGGACGCCCCCGAGCGGGCGCTGTACGTGTCCAACGCCACCGGCACCTACGAGGTCTACGCCTGGGACCGGTCGACCGACCAGCACCGGCAGGTCACCGACCGCCCGAACGGGACCACGGACGCCGAGCTGAGCCCGGACGGCGAGTGGATCTGGTGGTTCGACGACACCGACGGTGACGAGTTCGGCGTCTGGCGCCGCCGGCCCTTCCCGACCGGCCCGGCGACCGCCGCCACCGGGAGCGACGGCACGCAAGGCGCGGACGGCGCCGGGCGGGCCCGGGGCACCGACGAGGAGGCCGTTCCCGGCGTGCCCGCCGCGTACTCGGCGGGCCTCGCGATCGGCCGCGACGGCGCCGTGGTGGTCGGCACCTCCACGGACGACGACGGCACCGCCGTCTACCTGCGCCGCCCCGGCGGCACCGAGGTCGAGAGGCTGTACCAGCACCCCGAGTACGGCAGCGTCGGCGACCTCTCGTACGACTCCGCGCTGCTGGCCATCGAGCACACCGAGCACGGTGACGCGATGCACTCGGCGCTCCGGGTGGTCCGGGTCTCGGACGGCTCCACCGTCGCCGAGCTGGACGAGGTGACCGGCCGCCGGAACCCTTGCGGTGTCACCTGCCTGGGCTTCGCCCCGGCCGACGGCGACACCCGGCTGCTCGTCGCCCACCAGCGCAGGGGCCGCTGGGAGCCGATGCTCTGGGACGTCGCCACCGGCGCGGAGACCGAGCTGGCGCTCCGCGACGAGCAGGGCCGCGAGTTCCCCGGCGACCTCTCCGCACAGTGGCGGCCGGGTGCGCGGGCGCTGCTGGTGGAGCACGAGTACGAGGCCCGCAGCGAACTGTTCTCGTACGACCTGGAGCGGGGTGAGCTGGTCCGCCTGGACACCCCGCGCGGCACGGTCGCGGGTGCGACCGCCCGCCCGGACGGGACGGTCGAGTTCCTCTGGTCCTGCGCCGCCGAGCCCCCCGCGGTGCGGTCCACCGCCGGCACGGTGGTGCTGCGCGCCGCCGGGCCGGTGCCGCCCGGGTCCGTCCCGGTCGAGGACGCGTGGGTGGAGGGCCCCGGCGGCCGGGTGCACGCGCTGGTCCAGCGGCCGAACGGCCAGGGCCCCTTCCCGACCGTCTTCGAGATCCACGGCGGCCCGACCCACCACGACAGCGACTCCTTCGCCGCCGGTCCCGCCGCCTGGCTGGACCACGGCTTCGCGGTGGTCCGGGTCAACTACCGCGGCTCCACCGGCTACGGCCAGGCCTGGACGGACGCGCTGAGCGAGCGGATCGGCCTGATCGAGTTGGAGGACATCGGCGCCGTCCGCGACTGGGCGGTGGCCTCCGGCCTCGCCGACCCGTCGAGGCTGGTGCTCTCCGGCGGCTCCTGGGGCGGCTACCTGACCCTGCTCGGCCTCGGCACCCAGCCGGACAGCTGGACGCTCGGCCTGGCCGCCGTCCCGGTCGCCGACTACCTCACCGCGTACGCCGACGAGATGGAGGCGCTCAAGTCGCTGGACCGGACGCTCTTCGGCGGCACCCCGGAGGAGGTCCCGGACCGCTGGCACGCCTCCTCCCCGCTGACGTACGTCGAGCAGGTCAAGGCACCGGTGTACATCAGCGCCGGGGTCAACGACCCGCGCTGCCCGATCCGCCAGATCGAGAACTACGTCGAGCGGCTGGAGCAGCTCGGCAAGGTGCACGAGGTCTACCGCTACGACGCCGGCCACGGCTCGCTGGTGGTCGACGAGCGGATCAAGCAGCTCCGACTGGAGATCGACTTCGCGCTGCGGCACCTGCCCGCCCGCGAGGGGTGACCGCCGGGCCCGACAGCCGCTCAGCCCCCCGGGGAGCCCAGTCCGCTCCCCGGGGGGCGGCAGTGAGCCCCCGGGCCCGCCTCAGTCCAGGGCCGGGTCGAGGCCGAGCGCCCGGTCCTGGAGCAGCTCCGCCTCCCGCCGGACCAGGCGGAACCACATGAAGACGACGAACCCCGCGAAGACGAACCACTCCAGCGTGTAGCCGAGGTTCTGGAAGGCCCGCAGGCTCAGCCCGTCCCCGCCCTGCGGCTGGACGGTCGGCACGGCGGTGAGCCCGCCCGGCGCCGCGTCGGCGGCCACCCAGCCGTCGTAGGAGCGGTACGGCAGCACGTTGACCAGGGTCGCCGGGCTGATCGTGCCCAGCTGGCCGGCCGGCAGTCCGCCGGCCACCGCACCGCCGCTGCCGCTGTTCTCCGGAGCCTGCAGCCGGCCGGTCACGGTCACCTGTCCGGCCGGTGCGGCGGGCACCGGGACCGCACTGCTCGCCGTGCCCGTACCGGAGCCGTCCGGCGCACCGGGTACCCAGCCGCGCACGACGGCCACGGCCGGCCCGTCGGCGGTGCGCAGCGGGGTGAGCACGTAGAAGCCGTTCCTGCCGTCCACCGTGCGGTTGGGAACCAACAGCTGGTGCGCCGGGTCGTAGCTGCCGGTGACGGTGACCTCGCGGCCGACCGTGTCGGTGCCGACCTCGGCCGTCCCGCCGTTCAGTACGGAGGACAGCGGGGCGGCCGCCTGCGGCGCCTTCGCCGAGTTGCCGCCGTCCTTGTGGGTGGAGACCCGGTCCTCGAAGCGCCCGAGCTGCCAGGAGCCGAGCCAGAGGCAGACCGCGATGGCGACCAGGGCCAGGACTGTGCCGCCCAGCCAGCGCGAAGTCAGGAGAAACCGGTACACGCCCACCACGGTAACCATTCCTCACACCCGTCCGGTCCCCCGGGGCCGTGGCCGGGCCGGCCCGGCCGCGGCCCCCGCAGCGCCGTACCGCTCCGCTCGAGGCCCGCGACTGCCCGCTACTGCCCGCTACTGCCCGGCCGAGCCCGAGGTCGGGCTGTCGGACGGCGGCTGCGCACCCGCCGCCGGAACGGCCTCGGGTGCGGTGCGGTACAGCGTCCCGGTGCAGGCCGCGCTGACCTGGGTGGTCGCGGCGGCCGGGCCGCCGGACTCCGGCGTGTGCGCCAGCGTGATGCTCGACGGCGTGCTGGGCGGCGGGGAGCTGCTGGGGCTCGGGGCGGCGCTGGGCGAGGCCGTGGCCTGGGGCGAGGCCTCGGCGCCCGGCGCGGCCGCGACCGAGGGCGCCGCCTGCGGGGCCGGTGCGACGGGGCTGGCCGGGCCCCCGCCGGCTTTCGGACACTGCAGGTCCGGCACCCAGCCGAACCGGATCTGGTACCCGCCCTTCGGCGGCAGCACCAGGAGCCCGGTCGCCGGGCCCGGGTCGGGCAGGCCGATCGCCGGGTCGCCGGCCTGGTGGTCCAGCACCCTGACCTTCGGCGCCGGGCCGCCGTCCGCCGAGCTGACCGCGACCGTCCCCGGACCGGTCAGCTCACAGCTGCGCCCGGAGGTGTTGAACACGGTGAACCAGCCGTACACCTTGCCGCTGCCGTCCGCGGTGGACAGATGGGAGCTGCCGTCACCGAGGTCGGCCCGTACGCAGTCGGGCACCGGTGTGTTCCCGGCCGGGCTGCCGTCGGCCCCGGGAGAAGGGCTGGCGGCAGCGGAGCTGGCGTCGCTGCCGGGCGCGGCGGTGCCCGACCGGTCGGCCGAACCGGCCGGCCTGGGCAGGTGCGAGCGGCCCGCCCCGCCGTCCTCGGACGGCGGGACCTGGCTCTGGCGGTCGGACTCCGCGACGGCGTGACCGGTGGCCGCGCCGTCGGAGAGGTCGAGGTGCTGGACGCCCTTGATGGTCGGTACGGCGGCGGCGACGAGCAGCACGACGGCAACCGCACCGGTCCAGAGGTTGCGCTGCCGGGCACGACGCCGCGGGACGGCCTGCCTGATCCGCAACAGCGCGGCCGGGTCGGGCTGCACCTCGGTGACGGACTGGTGGAGCATCTCCCGGAGCCGTCGCTCCATCACCTCATCGGCCGGTTCGGCCTCTTCGGCCCGGACGGCGGTGCCCAGTCCCGGACTCCCGGCACCAACGGCGCGGCTCGAACCGCCTGACTGCCGGTCAGCGGCTGCCGTCCGCCGCGGCTCCCGCTCGCTGCCGATCGCACCCCCGTCGGCCACTGCACTGCGGACCGCGCCTTCGTCGGCCGGCCCGTCGCCGGTCATCCCCTCGCCGGGCGTCCTCTCGTCAGTCATCCTCGGCCTCCATCAGGACTCGCAGGGCCGCCAGGCCGCGCGATCCGTACGCCTTCACCGAGCCGAGGGAGATCCCCAGCACGTCGGCTACCTGTGCCTCCGTCATGTCCGCGTAGTAGCGCAGGACGAGCACCTCCCGCTGGCGGCGTTGCAACCCTCGCAGTGCGGTCTTCAACTGGTCGCGCTCCAGCGCATCGTAGGCACCCTCTTCTGCACTGGCCATGTCAGGCATCGGCTTGGGCAGCAGCCGCAGGCCGAGGATGCGCCGACGCAGCGTCGAGCGGGAGAGGTTGACGACGGTCTGCCGGAGGTAGGCGAGGGTCTTCTCGGGTTCGCGGACCCGGCGGCGGGCGGCGTGCACCCGGATGAACGCCTCCTGGACGACGTCCTCGCAGGTCGAGAGGTCGTCCAGGAGCAGGGCGGCCAGGCGCAACAGGGAACGGTAGTGCGCCTGGTACGTCTCGGTGAGGTGGTCGACGCTGGCTCCCGCCGCGTCCTCTGCGGCCGCGCCCATCCGGCTATCGGCCAACAGCCCTGCTCGGGACGGCAGCGCCACCGCCGGCAGCACGGGCACCCCGGACACCACGGGCGCCGCCGGCACCACCATTACGGGTGCCATGGGCACCACCATCACGGGTGCCATGGGCACCACGGAGACCGCCCCCACTACGTTCGCCACGCCTGTTGGACACTCGCTCCCCCGTCATGGTTGCCCGGCCGAAGGCACATTCTCCCGCATACGCAGAATCCCCCTCCAACGCCCTGGAGGGGGATCCGGACCGTCCACTTCCGGACGACAGTTCCTCGACGGAACGGCAGTTCCCGCCCGCAGGCAGAACACCGGTCGGCGCCTCGGCCACGGCACCTCAAGGCGATGCGCTGCGCCGCCTCAGCCGCCGAGCTCCGCCGCGACCAGCTCCGCGATCTGAGCGGTGTTCAGCGCGGCGCCCTTGCGCAGGTTGTCCCCGCAGAGGAAGAGGTCCAGCGCATTGGGGTCGTCCAGCGATCGGCGAACACGTCCGACCCAGGTGGGGTCGGTACCGACCACGTCGTTCGGGGTGGGGAACTCCCCGGCCGCCGGGTTGTCGTAGAGCACGACGCCCGGTGCCTCCCGCAGGATGTCCTGTGCGTGCTCCTGGCTGACCTCCCGCTCGAAGACCGCGTGCACGGCCAGCGAGTGCGCGGTGATCACCGGGATCCGGACGCAGGTCGCGGAGACCTTGAGGTCCGGCAGGCCGAGGATCTTGCGGGACTCGTTGCGGACCTTGAGCTCCTCGGAGGACCAGCCGTCCGCGGCCGCCGAGCCCGCCCACGGCACCGCGTTCAGCGCCAGCGGCGCCGGGAACGGCCCGTTGTCGGTGATCACGGCACGCAGGTCGCAGGTCTGCTCGCCGACACCGGTGCCCGCGACCTGCTTGAGCTGGTCGCGCAGTGCGTCCACGCCCGACTGCCCGGCACCGGAAGCGGCCTGGTACGAGGCCACCACCAGCTCCCGCAGCCCGTACTCGGCGTGCAGCGCGGCCAGGCCGCACATCATGGTGAGCGTGGTGCAGTTCGGGTTCGCGATGATGCCGCGCGGGCGGAACCTGGCCGCCGGCGCGTTCACCTCGGGGACGACCAGCGGCACGTCCGGGTCCATCCGGAACGCGCCGGAGTTGTCCACCACCACGACGCCCTTGGCCGCCGCGATCGGCGCCCACTGGGCGGAGACCTCGTCGGGGGCGTCGAACATCGCCACGTCGATGCCGTCGAACGCCTCCTCGCTGAGCGCGACGACCTCGACCTCCTCGCCGCGCACGGTCAGCCGGCGCCCGGCCGACCGCGGCGACGCGATCAGCCGGATCTCGCCCCAGACGTCCTCCCGCGAGGAGAGGAGGCCCAACATCACGGTCCCTACGGCGCCGGTGGCGCCGACGACCGCGAGGTTGGGCTTACGGCTCATCGGCCGGTGCCGCCGTAGACGACGGCCTCGTCGGTGGTGCTGTCCAGACCGAAGGCGGTGTGCACGGCCCGGACGGCCTCGTTCACATCGTCGGCACGGGTGACCACCGAGATGCGGATCTCGGAGGTGGAGATCAGCTCGATGTTGACGCCCGCCTCGGAGAGCGCCTCGAAGAAGGTCGCCGTGACACCGGGGTTGGAACGCATGCCCGCGCCGACCAGCGAGATCTTGCCGATCGCGTCGTCGTAGCGGAGCGACTCGAAGCCGATGCCCTCGCGGACCCGGTTGAGTGCGTCGATCGCCTTCTGGCCCTCGGTCTTCGGGCAGGTGAAGGAGATGTCGGTGAGGCCGGTGGACGCGGCGGAGACGTTCTGCACCACCATGTCGATGTTGACCTCGGCATCCGCGATGGCGCGGAAGATGCGGGCCGCCTCGCCCGGCTTGTCGGGTACGCCGACGACCGTGACCTTGGCCTCGGACGTGTCGTGGGCGACTCCGGAGATGATCGCCTGCTCCATTTCGCCCCCTTCGGGCTTGATCGGGTTGGCCCCACTCACAATCGTCCCGGGAAGCCCCGAGAAGGACGAGCGTACGTGAATCGGGATGTTATAGCGCCGGGCGTACTCGACACACCGGTCCAGCAGAACCTTGGAGCCGGAAGACGCCAGCTCCAGCATGTCCTCGAACCCGATCCAGTCGATCTTGCGGGCCTTCTTCACCACCCGCGGGTCCGCGGTGAAGACGCCGTCCACGTCGGTGTAGATCTCGCAGACCTCGGCCTCCAGCGCCGCCGCGAGGGCGACCGCCGTGGTGTCCGAGCCGCCCCGGCCGAGCGTGGTGATGTCCTTGCTGACCTGGGAGACACCCTGGAAACCGGCCACGATCGCGATGTTGCCCTCGTCAAGGGCGTTGCGGATCCGGCCCGGCGTGACGTCGATGATGCGCGCCTTGTTGTGCGTCGCGTCCGTGATGACGCCGGCCTGGCTACCCGTGAAGGACTGGGCGTCGAAACCCAGCGTTTTGATCGCCATGGCCAGCAGCGCCATGGAGATCCGCTCTCCTGCGGTCAGCAGCATGTCGAACTCGCGGCCGGACGGAATCGGGGTTACCTGTTCCGCGAGTTCGATGAGCTCGTCCGTCGTGTCGCCCATCGCGGACACCACGACGACGACCTCATGGCCGGCCTTCCTGGTGTCGACGATTCGGCGGGCTACGCGCTTGATGCCCTCGGCATCCGCAACGGATGAGCCGCCGTACTTCTGCACGACAAGGCCCACGTGCGCTCCTCGACTTGTGTCGTTCAGGGGGACTTGGGTGGCCCCTTCTGCGGTCCGAGCCAGTCTATCCAGCGCTTTCGGCACCTCAGCCGTGCTCCATATGCTGAGACGCGTATATCGACTGGTGGTCAGCGGCTTTCGTCAGGTCTCCGGACCCACCACCGGTGGCCGACAAGAATTGCCGGGGCCGCCGCCGAAGGGCTCGGAATTTTTCCGGCCGGCCGATTGATGAATTCTTCGTCACACTTTCCGCGTGCCCCGCCGCCCGCACCCGCCGGGCTGCGGGGCACGGCTCACATACCCAGCTCGGCCGCCATGAGGTCGCCGGCTTGCTGTTCCAACTGCTCGTCCGTCAGCCCGTCGTCGTCGGTGTCCGCACCCTCCACGGCCGCGCCGATCGGGCTGTCCAGCCGCACGTGCGCGATCAGCGACTGCAGCGCCCGCAGCACCGCCGAGCAGGTCGAACCCCAGTTGGACAGGTACGAGAACTGCCACCACCACAGCGCCTCGCTGACCCGGCCCTCGCGGTAGTGGGTCAGACCGTGCTGCAGCTCGCTCACCACACCGGCCAGGTCGTCCGAGATCCGGAAGGCGTTCGGACGCGCGGGCGGACCGTACGGGTCGAAGACCTCGTGGTACACGTCGATCGGCGCCAGCAGCTCGGCCAGCCGCTCGCGCAGCTCCACCCCGTCCGGCTCGGGGCCGGTGTCCGGCTCGAACCGGTCCTCCGGAAGGACGTCCTCGATCGCCCCGAGCCTCCCGCCCGCCAGCAGCAGCTGGGAGACCTCCAGCAGCAGCAGCGAGATCGCGCTGCCGGGTTCGTCCCCCTTGGCGACCTCGGTCACCGCGAGCACGAAACTCTCGATGGAGTCCGCGATCTGCACCGCGAAGTCGTCCGGTGCCTCGGCCTTGGTGTGCGGGTGCCGGAGGTGCGAGTGCGCTTGGGCGCGGGTGTGGTCAGACATCGAGCAGTCGTCTCCCTTCGAAGGCCCGGCCGAGGGTGACCTCGTCGGCGTACTCCAAGTCCCCGCCGACGGGCAGGCCGCTCGCCAGCCGGGTGACCTTCAGACCCATCGGCTTGCAGAGCCGGGCCAGATAGGTGGCGGTTGCCTCCCCCTCCAGATTGGGGTCGGTCGCCAGGATCAGCTCGGTGACCGTGCCGTCGGCGAGCCGCCCGAGCAGCTCGCGGATCCGCAGGTCGTCCGGACCGACACCCTCGATCGGGCTGATCGCGCCGCCCAGCACGTGGTAGCGGCCGCGGAACTCCCGGGTGCGCTCGATCGCGACGACGTCCTTGGGCTCCTCGACCACGCAGATCACCGCCAGGTCGCGCCGCGGGTCCAGGCAGACCCGGCACTGCTCGGACTCCGCGACGTTGCCGCAGACCACGCAGAACCGGACCTTCTCCTTGACCTCCAGCAGCGCGTGCGCCAGGCGGCGGACATCCGTCGGGTCGGCCTGCAGGACGTGGAAGGCGATCCGCTGCGCGCTCTTGGGCCCGACACCGGGCAGCCTGCCCAGCTCGTCGATCAGGTCCTGAACCACGCCCTCGTACAACTTCGCGCCTTCCCTCGTGCCGTCGCGTGCTCTCGTCTTCGCTTCCGCGCGCGCTGCAGCGCCTGCTTCCACGCCTGCTCGTACGCGCGCTCGCGGTGCCATCATCCAACGAATCGGGCGCCGGACACACCGTCCGACGCCCGACTTACCCATAAATCACACAGCGTGGCTGCGCTTCTGCTACCTGTCAGCCACCTGGGCCGCGCGACGGCCCGAGGCGGCCGGTGACCGGCCCCGGGATTTGCCTGTCAGACCCCGAGCCCTGCCGTCAGGTCCGAGGCCCGCCTTCTCAGAACGGAGGCCCGCCTTCTCAGAACGGCAGACCGGGGATACCGCCGCCGAGGCCCTGGGTCAGCGGGCCCATCCGGTCCGCCTGGAGCTTCTGGGCCGCCGCGTTGGCATCCCGGACGGCCGCCAGCACCAGGTCGGCCAGGGTCTCGGTGTCCTCGGGGTCGACCGCCGCCGGGGCGATGGTCAGCGCCACCAGTTCACCGGAACCCGTCACGGTGGCCTCGACCAGGCCGCCGCCGGCCGTACCACTCACCTTCGTCTCGGCCAGCTCCCGCTGAGCCTTGCCGAGCTCCTCCTGCATCTTCTGCGCCTGCTTGAGCAGCTGCTGCATGTTGGGCTGGCCACCAGGGAACACGGCTCACTCCTGCCTGTGCACGGAAATGTCACCTTGAGCCTACGCGCCGCCGTGCGGCGCGCAGGCACCGCCGGTCACCTGTTGTGGTGGATCTCCTCCAACACCGTCGCCCCGAGCTCGCGGATGATCAACTCCTGGCCGGAGTACGCGTCCTCCTTGAGATCCGGGTCGTCGTCCTCGGGGATGTCGTCCTCGGGCGCCACCATCGGGGCGGGCGGCGCCTGCGGCGGCGCCATGGCCGGCTGCGGCCGCGCCGGCGGCGCGGCCGGGGGCGGCACCGGACCGGGCGCGGGCTGGACGGGAGCCGGGGCCTGCGGCGGTGCCGCAGGTACGGCCGGCCTGGGAGCCTGCGCCGCCCCAGCACCGCCGCCCCAGCCGCCGCCGGCCTGCGGAGCCGGCGGCGCGTACGAGGACCCACCGCCGCCACCACCGGAGGGGTCGACGATGCACTCGACCCGCCAGTCCACCCCGAGGGAGTCGGCCAGCGCCTGCCGCAGCACGTCGTCGCTGTTGCTGCTGACGAAGCTGTCCCGGGCGCCCGCGTTGATGAACGAGACCTGCAGCACGCTGCCGTCGAAGCCCGCGACCTGGCCGTTCTGGCTCAGCAGGATCCAGGTGAACCGGCGGCGGTTCTTCACCGCATCCAGGATCTGCGGCCAGAGCTGGCGCACCTGGGCCGCACCCTGTTGCGCGACGGCGGACGGCTGCCCGCCCGACGGCTGCGACGCGGGCGCCGGGGCCTGCACCGGCGCGGGCGCCGGCTGGGCGTACGCCGGAGCGGGCGCCGGCTGTTGCGGCGCGGGGGCGGGGACGGGGGCAGGCGCGCCCCCGGCGGGCGGGAAGCTGCGCGGAATCGGCCACGCGCCGGGCGCGGGGCCCGCCTGCGCGGGCCCGGGAGCCTGCACCGGGGCGGCAGCGGAGGCCGGCTGCTGCGGCGCGGGCGCCACCGGGGCCAGCGGCATCGCGGCCGGGGCCTGTGCCGCCGGGGCCTGCGGAGCCGCTGCTGCGGGTGCCATCGGTGCCATGGGTGCCATGGGTGCCATCGGCGCCGCCAGGGCTCCGGCCGCAGCCCGCCGCTCCAGCTTGTCCAGCCGCGCCTGCAGCGACAGCTCGTCGTCGTACGCGCCGGGCAGCATCACCCGGGCGCAGATCAGTTCCAGCTGCAGCCGGGGCGCCGCGTTCCCGCGCATCTCGGTCAGCCCGGTGTTGACGATGTCGGCGGCCCGGCTCAGCTCGGCCGCCCCGAACCGGTCGGCCTGCGCCTGCATCACCGCGACCCGGTCGGCGGGGACGTCGATCAGCCCCTTCTCCCCGGCATCCGGCACGGTGGCCAGGATCACCAGGTCGCGCAGCCGCTCCAGCAGGTCCGTCACGAAGCGGCGCGGATCGTGCCCACCCTCGACCACCCGGTCGACGGCCTGGAAGACCGTGGCCCCGTCGTGCGCGGCGAAGGCGTCGACCACCTCGTCCAGCAGCGCCGAGTCCGTGTACCCGAGCAGCGCAGTCGCCATCTGGTACGTCACGCCGGCCTCGCCCGCACCCGCGAGCAGCTGGTCCATCACCGACATCGAGTCACGCACCGAACCGGCACCGGCCCGGACCACTAGCGGGAAGACCGAGTCCTCGACCTCGATGCCCTCCCGGCCGCACACCTCGGCCAGGTAGTCGCGGAGCGTGCCGGGCGGCACCAGCCGGAACGGGTAGTGGTGCGTACGGGAGCGGATCGTCCCGATCACCTTCTCCGGCTCGGTGGTCGCGAAGATGAACTTGAGGTGCTCCGGCGGCTCCTCCACCACCTTCAGCAGCGCGTTGAAGCCGGCCGAGGTCACCATGTGCGCCTCGTCCAGGATGAAGATCTTGTACCGGCTGTGCACCGGCGCGAAGAAAGCCCGCTCGCGCAGCTCGCGCGCGTCGTCCACACCACCGTGCGAGGCGGCGTCGATCTCGATCACGTCGATCGAGCCGGGTCCGCCCGTCGCCAGGTCCCGGCAGGACTGGCACTCACCGCAGGGCGTCGGCGTCGGCCCCTGCTCGCAGTTGAGGCAGCGGGCCAGGATTCGGGCGCTCGTCGTCTTGCCGCAGCCGCGCGGGCCGCTGAAGAGGTAGGCGTGATTGACCCTGTTGTTGCGCAGGGCCTGCTGGAGCGGAGCGGTCACGTGCTCCTGCCCGATGACCTCCGCGAAGGTCTCGGGGCGGTAGCGGCGGTACAGGGCTAGGGACACGCCAACGACGATATCGGGACACGCGGACAAACGCGTGGTCCCACCGAAGCAGCCCCGGAACGCAAGGACCCCCCGTGCACCCGCCAGAGCTCTCCTACCCTTGCTGCCTTCCGGCCCTGGGGGGGTTCAGAGAGATAACGCCGCACGAGGGGCTGCCCCAAGAGTAGCGGATCCCGGCCCCGGACCCCGCACTCCACCCCGATCTCCGATCCGCAGGCAGCCACCCGTGACCACCTACGAGACTGCGGTTCGCGAGCACCCCTCAACATGTACTAAGCTCTCCCACGGAGGATTCGCCTAGAGGCCTAGGGCGCACGCTTGGAAAGCGTGTTGGGGGCAACCCCTCACGAGTTCGAATCTCGTATCCTCCGCCTCTGCCCAGCTGGGCAAACGAGGGGCCCGACCGCACTGCGGTCGGGCCCTTTGTCGTTCCGTGGTTGCAGTTGCCCAGATGCAGCGGGGGCATGGCTGACTGCGCGACCGCATCCGGCCGACAGGCTCCCGGGCCAAGCCACCGCGTTCGCGCCCGCCGGGCACCACTCCTCCGGCAGGGTGCAATCCATGGCTTTGTCCGAAAAGACCCGCAAGATCATCTGATGTGAAGCAGGCGGCAGGTGCACGATCCGCCGGGTGCAGGTCATCCGGGACTGACCGCGACGACCTTTCGGTCTTCGGCGAGGCGGCCCACATAGTCGCCCGCTCGAAGGGTGGACCGAGGGCTGGCGCGCTGGACGACGCGTCCGTGGGACAGTCATACGAACCTGGTCCTGCTGTGCGGCAAGCACCACAAACAAGTCGCCGACCATCTTCCCGCCAGGGCAGCTCGAAGGCCCCGACCGCCCCGGCGGTCGGGGCCTTCGGCGTATCGTTCGACCACGGCCTGGTCCCCGATCTCCAACACGATCGCGGCCTCCGGACAGCAGCACGCCTCGTACAGCAGGTGTGCCGCCGAGCCGCCTCCAGGCCGCGCCGGTCACCGCAAGGCTCCGGAGCGGGCCCACCGGCGCCTCCGGCCGGGCACGAGCACCGGCCGCGACGGTGCCGCATTCCGCACCCACCAGCAGCCCGCGTTGAAGCAGGGCGAACATTTGGAACAGACCGGAGGTTCCCGAAGCCCAGATCAGGAGCCCGGTGAGCGTGCGGTGAGCGTGCGGTGAGCCACCGCCGCCACTGTTGCCCCAACGCCGGATCCACGCAGGACCGGCCACTGGGCGAGGAGCAGACCATGGGCATGCTGACCGGCAAGACAGCACTGGTGACGGGCGGATCGCGCGGAATCGGCCGGGCGATCGCACTGCGGCTCGCCGCCGAGGGCGCGTTGGTCGCCGTCCACTACGGTGGCAACGACGCTGCGGCCGAGGAGACCGTCGCGAGGATCGAGGAGGCAGGCGGCCGGGCGTTCGCCGTTCAGGCCCGGTTCGGCGAAGACGGCGCCGTGGACCGGCTGTTCGAGGGCCTGACCGCAGGCCTGGCGGGACGCGGACTGGACATCCTCGTCAACAACGCGGGCATCAGCTCGGGCAACCCGATCGCGCAGGTGACCATGGAGGAGCTCAACAGGCTGCTCTCCATCAACGTCAGCACGCCGTTCTTCGTGATCCAGCGCGCGCTGCCGCTGCTGAACGACGGCGGCCGGATCATCAACATGGGCTCGACGGCCAGCCGGTTCGCCGTCTCCACGCAGATCGGCTACACCGTCAGCAAGGCGGCGCTGGAGTCGATGGCCCCATCGCTGGCCAACGAGCTCGGCAGGCGTGGTATCACGGTGAACACCGTCGCACCCGGCGCGGTGCGAACCGATATGACCGCCGGCTACACCGCGATCCCCGAGGTGGTCGCCGGCCTCGAAGCCATCACCGCGCTCGGGCGGCTCGGCAAGCCCGACGACGTCGCTGACGTCGTCGGCTTCCTGGCGGGCCCGCAGGGCCGGTGGGTGACCGGCCAGACCATCGATGTCTCGGGCGGGACCTTTCTCGGCCCGATCGCCCACGCGTGATCAACACCGGGGGATAATCGCCGGCATGTTGTTCGGAATCCTGGGCGAGACCCGGGCCTGGCACGAGGACGGGGCCGAGGTTCCGCTGGGCGGACCGGCCCGCCGCGCACTGTTGGCCCAACTGCTGGTGCACCCGGGAGAGGTCGTGTCGGCGGACCGGCTGTCCGACGCCATCGACCCGGCCGGGTCACTGTCGGCGCACGCGCTGCAGTCCCAGGTATCCAGGTTGCGCAAGGCCCTCGGCCCCGGAGCCGCGATCGAACAGGCCGGGGCGGGCTACCGGATCGTAGTTCCGCAAGACGACGTGGACGCCTGCCGGTTCGAGCGACTCGCCCGGGAAGGGCGGGCCGCCTTGCGTGCCGACGACGCCGAACGGGCGGTCGCGCTGCTGCGCGAGGCGCTGGGACTGTGGCGGGGGCCGGCGCTGGCGAGCCTCGCCGAAGCCGAGACGGCCCAGCCCGCCGCTGTCCGGCTGGAGGAGCACCGGCTCGGGGCACTCGAAGACCGGATCGAGGGCGAGTGCCGAATCGGCGAACCCCGCTCTGTCATACCCGAGTTGCGCGAGCTGGTCGGCCGCCATCCGCTGCGGGAACGACTGGCGGGGCTCCTGATGAGGGCGCTGTTCGCCGAGGGCGGGCAGGCTGCGGCCCTGGTGGTGTTCGAGGAGACCCGGCGACACCTGGCCGATGAGCTGGGCGCTGATCCATCCGCCGAACTCAGGGCGCTGCACCGGGAGTTGCTGAGCACCGACCCGTCGCCCGCGCCCACCGCGCCACCCGCCCAGCTGACGGCATTCGTCGGTCGCGCCGACGAAGTGGCCGAGGTCGCCGGTCTGCTGCGGGTGGCCCGGCTGGTCACGCTGGTCGGCCCCGGCGGTGTCGGCAAGACTCGGCTGTCCGTCGAGGTCGCGGGTGTCGCGGCCGACGATGTCTGCTTCGTGGAACTGGCTCCGCTGCACGATGGCGCCGGACTGACGCAGGCGCTGCTGGGCGCGTTCGGCCTGCGTGAAAACGGGCTCACCATGGGGGACAGCGGGCCGACGCCGGTCGATCGCCTGATCGCGGCGCTGTCGGACCGGCAGCTCCTGCTCGTCCTCGACAACTGCGAGCACGTCATCGACGATGTCGCGGCGCTGGCAGCGCGGCTACTGGCCCTCTGCCCACGGCTGCGAGTCCTGGCAACGAGCCGGGAGCCACTCGGTATCACCGGCGAAAATC
This sequence comes from Kitasatospora sp. NPDC001175, assembly GCF_053598215.1. NCBI lineage: Bacteria > Bacillati > Actinomycetota > Actinomycetes > Kitasatosporales > Streptomycetaceae > Kitasatospora > Kitasatospora sp. NPDC001175. The sequence continues at coordinate 26,460 of NZ_JBSFJU010000053.1, forward strand.
TCTGGCAGGTGCGGCCGCTCGACGGCGAAGCGGCCGTACGACTCTTCACCGACCGGGCCGACGCCGTGCGGCGCGGTTCCGCCGCCGACCCTCAGGTCGTCAGTCGGATCTGCGCGGCTCTCGACAACCTGCCGCTGGCCATCGAGCTCGTGGCGGCACGTGTCCGGACTCTGGATGTCGGCGACCTCGCGGGACGGTTGGATGACGTGCTCGAGGTCGCTGCCCGTGGCGGCCGCGCAGCCGCCGAGCGGCATCGGACGCTGCGCTCGGTGGTCGCGTGGAGCTGGGACCTGCTCTCCGGCCCCGAGCAACAGGCCGCACGGCGGTTCACGGTCTTCGCCGGTGGCGCGACGGCCGAGTCCGCGCTGCGGGTGTGCGGAACCGACGGCGAGACACTGGAGTTGTTGGTCGACAAGTCGCTCCTGGAGTTCACGGGCGGTCGCTACCGGATGCTGGAGACGATCCGCGCCTACGGTGCCGAACGGCTCGACGCGGCCGGTGAGCGCGAGTTGGTGCAGCGCGCACACACCCGGTGGGTCCTGGAGCTGCTGCGGACCGCAGATCCCCATCTGCGGCGCTCCGAGCAGTTGGAGTGGCTGCCGGTCCTCAGGGTCGAACACAGCAACTTCTCTGCGGCTCTGTGCTGGGCGGTCGAGGCAGCGGAAGTGGAGACGGGACTCCAGCTGCTCGCCTCGGCCTCGAACTACATGTGGATCCGAGGCGTGTCCGCCTCGGTCGCACCGCAAGCGATCGCACTCCTTGAAGCCATGGATGACGCACCACCGGCCGGCCTCGGTGAGGAGTACGTGGCGTGCGTGCTGCTGGCAGCAGCCGGCGTCGCCGGGCGGCCGGTGTGGCAGCGGCACCGCGCGACCGCCGAGAAGGCGCTGGCCACCGCCTGGTCGGGGGCACGGCCGGGCCGTTACCCCGTCAGCCTGTTCCTGTGGATGATGCGGAACGCGGGCGAAGCCGACCCGCAGCGCGCCTTTGCCTTCGTCTCGTCCCAGCGCGACTGCTCCGAGCCGTGGGCGCGAGCAGCCGCCCGGTACGTGTCGGGATTCGGCCCTCTCGGGCAGGAGGACACCGCACTGGCCGCACACGCCTTCGGCACGGCCGTCGAGGGGTTCCGCTCGCTCGGCGACCGCTGGGGCACTGCCCTGGCCCTGGACGCGCTCGCCGGTCTGGCGGGCGGGCGCGGCAACCGCGCGGAGGCCATCGCGCTGACCGACGAGGCTCTCGCGCTCACCGAGCAGCTCGGTGCCCTGGAGGACAGCGCCGATCTGCTGGTCAACCGGGGCGATCACCGATTCGGCGAGGACGCGGCGGCGGCCCGCGCCGACTATGACCAGGCCGCCGGTATCGCCCGCCGCGCCGGCAGCTCCACCGGCGTGGCGGCGGCCCTGCGGGGGCTCGGTGACATCGCTCTGCTCGACGGCGACCTGGCCGAAGCGGGGCGACTGTACGAGGAGGCCCTCGAACGGATCGACCCGCACTGGGTCAAGAGCGTCGGCACCAGGGTGCGCACACTCGCCGGCCTCGGCGGTGTCGCCGCGCGCCTCGGTGACACCACCGGGGCCCGGACGCGCTACCGGGAGGCCGCCGAGGCGGCGGTCGTGATCGGGGCCGCCACCCCGGACGCGCTTCGCCTGCTGGGCCTCCCGGAGACCGTCATCGAAGCCGTCATCGAGGCGGTGAGTGCGCGGTGAGCCACCGGTGAGACCTCCCGCGCAGTCTTTCCGTCGTGAAGAACCTCAACGTCCTGATCTCCGGTGCCTCCGTCGCAGGCCCCGCGCTCGCCTACTGGCTCCACCGGCACGGCTTCAACCCCACGATCGTGGAGCGCGCCCCCGCGCTTCGGGACGGCGGCTACGCCGTCGACTTCCGGGGCGAGGCGCATCTGTCGATCCTCCGCCGCATGGGCCTGATGGACCAGATCGAGCGCGCCCGAACCGGCACGGGATCCATGTCGTACGTCAACAGCGCGGGCAAGCCGCAGGCCAAGCTGCCCGCCGATCTGTTTGCCGGCGACGTCGAGATCCTCCGGGGCGACCTGGCACGGATCCTCTACGACGCGACCGAGAAGTACACCGAGTACGTCTTCGGAGACTCCATCACCTCGCTCGCCGAAGACGCCCAAGGCGTGACCGTCTCCTTCGAACGCGGCGCGCCACGCAGATTCGACCTGGTGATCGGCGCCGATGGGCTGCACTCCAACACCCGCCGCCTGACGTTCGGGCCGGAGGAGCAGTTCGTGAGGCACCTCGGCGTCCACTGCGCGATCTTCACCACGGCCAACCACCTCGGGCTCGACCACACCGGACACGCCTATCGCACCGCAGGCAGACTCGTCGCGATGTACAGCGCCCGCCACAACACCGAAGCCAAGGCCGTCTTCTACTTCGCCTCCCCGCTCCTGGACCTCGACCGCCGCGATGTGGCGCGGCAACAGGCCGTCCTCATCGAGCACTTCAGTGGCAACGGCTGGCAGAGCGACCGGCTGCTGCAAGACATGCGGTACGCGCCCGACTTCTACTTCGATTCGGTCGCCCAGGTTCGTATGGACTCCTGGACCCGCGGTCGGGTCGCCCTGATCGGCGACGCCGCCTACTGCCCCTCCTCCCTGTCGGGCATGGGAACGGGACTCGCCCTGGTCGGCGCGTACGTCCTCGCTGGAGAACTGGCCGCCGCGGACGGAAACCATCGGATCGCGTTCGCCCGCTATGAGGACGGGATGCGGGAGTACGCGGCGGGCTGCCAGAGGATGGGCGACGGCGTGGCCGGACTCATGGTTCCCGGAAACCGGCTCCTGGCCGCACTCCTCAACCACTACTACAAGGTCATGCCCTACCTGCCGGGAAAGAACATGGCCGCCAGGATCGCCCGCAAGACCGCCGAGAACATCGCACTGCAGGACTACCCGGAGCCGAACCGGCGTCAGCCGGGGGACGCCGCGCTCTCGACAGCGGGCGGGTGAACGGTGCGGAGTTCCGGCTCGCGTCACACGGTCGCAGCGGTCGTGCTTACGCTGGCGCAGCTGCCCGAGCACTTACGCCACAGCACTCGCAAGTCCCGGATTCCGGTCCCATTCATCGCCGTCCAGGGCGGACCACCCGCCTCCCCCAGCGGCCATGAACGCGCCCCTGGCGCCTTCCGTGCAGTCGGGGTGGATGCCGAGGCCCGCAGCGGAAGTGAGCTGGACCTCGGCCTCCCCGCCCACTGGGCATGTGTCCGGGATCACACGGCGGCTCGCCGGGCGGGTGAAATGTCGTGGCCGCAAAAGTGGTTGGCATCTACACGTATTCAACGCGTGTGCACTCACCGTCTGGCAGCTGCGAGGAACACCTATGACCGTCACCGCATCCTCCGCCTCCCGCGCGGCCGGGATCCTGTCCCGGCCCGTCGCACTGAACGGCCTGACCGTCCCCAACCGCATCGTGATGGCGCCGATGACGCGCATGTTCTCCCCGGGCGGCGTCCCCGGTGAGGACGTGCGGTCGTACTACGCCCGGCGCGCCGCCGCGGGCGTGGGCCTGATCGTCACCGAGGGGACCTACGTCGGCCATGAGTCGGCGGGGCAGAGTGACCGTGTGCCGCGGTTCCACGGTGAGGAGCAGCTGGCGGGGTGGGCGAAGGTCGCCGAGGCCGTTCACGCGGCGGGCGGGACGATCGTGCCGCAGCTGTGGCACATCGGCATGGTGCGCAAGCAGGGTGAGCCGCCCTACGCCGACGCCCCCGCCGTGGGCCCCTCCGGCCTCCGTGTCGACGGCACCGAAGGCCATGGCAGGGCGATGACCCGGCTCGACCTGGACGACGTCATCGGTGCCTTCGCCGAGGCTGCCGCGGCCGCCGAACGCATCGGCTTCGACGGCGTCGAACTGCACGGCGCCCACGGCTACCTCATCGACCAGTTCCTGTGGGCGGGGACGAACCGCCGTACCGACGCCTACGGCGGCGACCCGGTGGCCCGGACGAAGTTCGCGGCCGAGATCGTGGCCGCGGTCCGTGAGGCCGTTTCGCCCGGCTTCCCGGTGATCTTCCGCTACTCGCAGTGGAAGCAGGAGGCCTACGACGCGAGGCTCGCCGAGACCCCTCAGGAACTGGAGGCGATCCTGGCCCCGCTCGCCGCGGCCGGCGTCGACGTCTTCCACGCCTCCACCCGCCGCTACTGGCTCCCGGAGTTCGAGGGTTCTGCCCTGAACCTGGCGGGCTGGACCAAGAAGCTCACCGGCAGGCCCACCATCACCGTCGGCTCGGTCGGCCTCGACGGCGACTTCATCGGCGGCTTCAGGGGCGAGGGCGCCCCGGTCCAGGGCATCGACGACCTCCTCGACCGCCTGGAGCGCGACGAGTTCGACCTGGTCGCCGTCGGCCGCGCCCTGCTCCAGGATCCGGAGTGGGCGGCGAAGGTCCTGGCGGACCGGTTCGATGAGCTGAAGCCGTACGACGCGGCGGCGCTGAAGACGCTGAGCTAGTCCCTGCCCGGCCCAGGAGACCGACACGGTCCGCCGGCCCGCACCACGGCGGACATGTCGGCCGCGCCGTCCCGCCCGCCCGGCTACGCCGGGGGCTGCGGGGTGGTGCGGGCCTCGGCTGCGAACGGTGCAGCGACGCCTTCATGGCCGTGATGAAGGCGTCGCGCTCCGCCGGGGCGAGGAGGTCCAGCGACAGGTGGGGGTTGAGGTCCTCCGGCTCGACCAGCAGCAGTCGGCCGTCGCGGGTGCGGCATGCGTCGACGCGCTGGATGCCGTGGTCGATCGTGTTCCAGTCGACGAAGCGCTGCGCGAAGGCCAGGTCGTCGTTGGTGGGGCGGTACGGCTCCGGTCACCCGACGGCGACGCTCCGGCGGCCGGTCACAACCGGCCGGACCTTGGTCAGCATCAGGTCCAGGAACTGCTCCGGTTGCCGGAACGACGCGAAGTGGGCGGCGCCGCGGATCAGCGCGAAGTCCTTGACCGGGGCCTGTACGTCGTCGAAGAAGCGCTTGGCGAGCTCGGGTGCGGTGAGCACGTCCTGGTCGCCCTGGAAGATGAAGAACGGCAGGTCGAAGGTGGTGCCGTCGGCCCAGTCGTCGAAGGCGGCGGTGGCGGGGACGATCTGCTCGGACAGCTTCATGCCCTTGAAGAAGTACTTCACGTCGCGCAGCGAGTGCAGTGGGGAGAACAGCAGGGACCGCACCACCACGGTCTTCATGGTGTCGAAGGTCAGCGGGTCGCTGGTCACGACCAGCTTGGCGTAGGCGCTGAACTGCTCGGCGGTCCAGGCGGTGCGGTCGGGGCCCATCCGCTCCACCACGGCGACGTCCTTGGACTTGCCGGCGGCGCGCAGCCGTGCCAGCAGCGCCTGTCGGACGGAGTCGTCCAGGACTCCGTCGTTGATGTTCTGGTCGGTGCCGACGTAGGCCGAGTACAGCTCGGGGTGCCGGCGGGCCAGCCGCAGCCCGAAGACGCTGCCGAAGGAGTTGGCGACCAGGATCACCTGGTCCACCCCCAGGCGGGCGAGGGCGTGCCGGGTGACCTCCAGGGCGTCCTGGTACAGCCGGTCGAAGCTCAACTCGCCCTGGCCGTCGACGCCGGTGCGGCCGAGGGTCTTGCTGGTGCCCCGCATGTCCCAGCGCACGATGGTGAAGTGCTTCTCCCAGGCGCGGGTGCGCGCCCCGTAGGGCGCGTTGGAGGCGCCGGGGCCGCCGTGGATCTCCAGCATCACCGGGTTGCCCAGGTCCTCGCCACGGATCGAGATCCAGTGGTCTAGGCCGCCGATGCGGACGAAGCCCCGCTCGTCGATGCCGTTCTGCGTGTCGATCCGCATCAGCCGGGCATTGCGGGCCTGCCTGATCCGCCGGTACCCCAGCGCCCCGGCCACGGGCGTGGCGAGAGCCGCGGATGCCGCGAGAGCGATGCCGAACATGGTTACCCCCAGAAACTGTTTATCGAATACGCAGTTTCGTGTATGTTATACACAGTTCTGAGCGGCCGTCAATCATCCGTCCGCAGGACCACGTCGAGGAGGGCCGGCCATGGCCGGGAGCAGGGAGAAGAAGCGCGATCCGAAGGCGAGCCTGGCTCTGCTGTGGGGGGAGCAGGAGCAGCCTCGACGCGGCCCGAAGCCCTCGCTGACCGCCGGGCGGATCGTGGCCGCCGCCATCGAGATCGCCGATACCGAGGGGATGGACGCGGTCTCCATGCAGCGGATCGCGGCCGAGCTCGACGTCACCACCATGGCGCTGTACCGGTACGTCCCCGGCAAGGCCGAACTGATCGACCTCATGGTCGACTCGGCGCTCGGCACGCCGGCCACGACCGACGGCATCCCGGACGACTGGCGTTCCCGACTGACCGACTGGGCCCGGCAGTGCTGGGCGAAGTACCGCCGCCACCCGTGGATCCTGACCGCCACTGCGATGCGCCGGCAGCTGATGGGCCCCAACCAACTGGCCTGGCTGGACGCCGCGCTGGCCGCCCTGTCGCGGACCGGACTGCCCGCGGCGCAACAGCACGACGCCTTCCTGCTGATCGTCGGTCACATCCGGACCCTCGCCCAGCAGTCCGCCGCCGCGGACGAGGCCGGCGAGGAGGAGTGGAACCGGCTCGAGGCCGACGTTCTGGAGCGCCACGGGCACCGCTACCCGGCCCTGACCGCCGCCATCACCGCCGGGGCCTTCGCCCCGCAACAGGGCGACCCGCTCGACTTCGGCCTGGAGCGGATCCTGGACGGGATCGCCGCCCTGGCCGACCGGGCCTGAACGGGGCGGGCGACACGACCGCGCGCCGGCCGCCCGGCGCGCGGACCCTCGCTCACCTCGGCCGGGCAGAGCGGCGCCGGCTGTTGCCCGCCTGTGACAGCGGTCGCACCGGTTCCGGACCGGCGTCTGACACTCTGTCTCCTGTCGTACGCAACAACAAGGGGGAACGTTCATGTCCGCTCGCAACCGGCTCGGCACCGTCGCCGCCATGACCCTGGCGGCCACCGCCGGCGCGATGCTGCTCTCCGCCTGCGATCCGAACGCCACCACGGGCGCCAACGGCCCGCAGAGCGCCGCTCCGTCCCAGTCGGGTGCGGCTCCGGCCCAGTCCGACGCGGCTCCGTCGGGCGGCGGCCAGGGCAAGCCGGCAGTGAACGGAACGTCCGCGGCCAACCGGCTGACCATCAGCACCGGGACGAAGAACGTGCTGATGAACGGAACCTCGGTCAACTTCGCCACCGACGTCCGGGATCTCGCCTGGTCCCCCGACGGGTCGAAGGCCGCGTTCGTCAACAGCAACGGCGACCTGATGGTCGTCGGCGCCGACGGCACCAAGGGGATGATCGTGGCCAAGAACCCCGGCGGCCAGACCTGGTCCCACCCCACCTGGCAGGTGTACGGGGCGGACGCCCAGAACAGCCACTCGGGCAAGCAGAACATCGTCTTCGCCGCCAAGCAGGACGGTGTCCTCAAGCTGGAGTCGGTCCCCGCCACCGCCGCGAACGGCACCCCGCAGCCGCTGGAGATCGGCAACAGCGAGGAGGGCAGCGTCCAGCCTCCGAAGACCAGCAACCAGTGGCCCAACTCCGGCGGCCCGCACGGGACCACGGCCTACGCCAACGCCACCGACGGCCAGGTCTACATCCGGGACGACTACCTGAGGCTGAGCGGCGCCGCGATCGCCAAGGGGTCCGAGCCCGCGCTGGCGCCCGACGGGCAGACCGTCGTCTTCGTCCGGTCGGTCAAGGGACACGACCACCTCTTCGAGAAGGCCGGCTACGGCACGCCCGAGAAGGACCTCACGCCGAACGCGACCACGGACTTCACCGAGCCGGCCATCTCCCACGACGGCAAGACGGTCGCCGCCCGGACGCCCGACGGCGTCTACACCCTGCCGATCGACGGCTCCGCCGCCCCGACCAAGGTCTCCGGCTACTCCGGCCTGCCCGCCTACCGCTGAGCCCGCCACGCACCCCATGACCGACCGGCAACACGGCCCGCGGCACCGTCGGGTACCGCGGGCCGTGCCGGGTTCAGCGGTACGGCGTCACCAGACCGGCCTCGTAGGCGGCGATGACGAGCTGGACCCGGTCGCGGGCGCCGAGCTTGCTCAGCAGACGGGCCACGTGGGTGTACGCCCAGGAGGCTACGGCACACCCCGGGCGACGGGTCCGGCCGGCCTTCGGCGCGTCCTCGTACGGGGAGTGGACGGGCGCCGGGGCAGTGGACCGGAGCTATTCTGCGGCGAGTCGAGCTCGATCCCCCTCCGGGGTGCCGCTCGTAAGGAAGGCTCTTAACCCGGGGCGCCACGATCCCGGGATGGACTCCATGACATCCCGTCAGTCGGCGGGGAAGCGGCGTCGCCGCCGTACCGCGCTGGCCGCAGCGCTCGTCGTGGCCGGTGCCGGCACACTGTGCGGCGTGGCCTGGCCGTCGGCTTCCGAGGCGAGCGCCCGACCCGAGATCCGGCTGGACGCCGGGAAGGTCGAGATACCCGTCAGTGGTGGCACGGCCGAGGTGCGGGCCGATTCGCTGGCCGTGAACGTACGCGCCGACGACGGCGGCGAGCTGACCCTTTCCGCGCCCGCCACCCAGCCGCTCGGCCGCCCCGGCCCCGTCAAGGTCTCCGGCAGGACGGCGAGTTGGACGCTGCCCGAGCACGGCCTGTCGGTGACGGCGGCCGCGGAGCAGGGCCGGCTGCGGATCACCGTGCACGGCACCCGGGACGACTCCACGCTCTCCTGGCCGGTCACCGGTACCGACCGGGCCGCCTCGCAGGTGCAGCTGCCGCGCGGCGAGGGACTCGGCGTACCGGTCGCGGATCCGTTCTGGAACTCGGACTCCACCGGTCTGGCAGGTCACAGCTACGACCTCACCGCCGACCTGACCATGCCGCTGTGGGGCTACACCCTCGGCGGCCACGGCGTCAGCTACCTGGTCCCGCAGCCCGCCGGGAGCTCCGTCGCCTTCGCCTCGGACGGCGGGCGGCTGCGCGGCACCGGCCTGCACACCTTCTCCCGGCGCGCGGACACCACCGACTACACCGTGACGTTCGCCCTCACCGACCCGTCCCCGGTCGCGCCCGCGCTGGACTACCGGCGCTGGCTCACCGACCACGGCCGGCTGGTCACCCTCAAGAGCAAGATCGCCGCCAACCCGGAGGTCGGCAAACTCCTCGGCGCCTTCCACGCCTACACCTGGGGCACCGCCCGGACCGCCCAGGGCATCGCACAGCTGCAGGCACTCGGGCTGAGCCGGCTCTGGCTCGGCTACGACGCCGACGGGCAGCCGATGGACGCCCAGGCGGTCGCGGCGGCCAAGCGCGCCGGCTACCTGGTCGGCCCGTACGACTCGTTCGCCAACGGCCAGGACCCGAAGACCTCCGACGCGCCGACCTCCTCCTGGCCGTCCCCGGTCTATCCGGACTTCTGCGTCCACGAGCAGAACGGCCAGGTGAAGGCGGGCTTCCACGACCGCGGTTGCTACCTGAGCTCGCAGGCCTTCGAGCAGAGCGCCGAGGGCCGGCGGTACCTGGCCGAGCGCACCGCGCAACTGACCGCCAACGGCGCGAACAGCTACTTCCTCGACGTCGACGCGGCAGGCGAGTTGTTCGACGACTACAGCCCCGCCCATGCCATGAACCAGTCGCAGGACCAGGCCAACCGACTGGCCCGGATGCGCCGGCTGTCCGGTCCCGACAAGCTGGTCCTCGGCTCGGAGAGCGCCGGCAGCTGGGCCAGCCCGGTCATCGCGTTCAGCCACGGCTCGGCCACCCCGGTCGCCGACGGGCTCTGGCCCCTGGAGCGGGACAAGGCGGCCTGGGGCGGCTACGCACCCGCCGGCGCACCGGGCACGTTCTTCAAGCCGGTCACCCTGCCGCCCGACCTCGCCAAGGCCATGTTCGACCCGGTGTACCGCATCCCGCTGTACGAGACCGCGCTGCACGACTCGCAGGTCAACCTCGACCGCTGGGAGCTGTCGTACAACAAGTTCCCCGCCCTGGAGACCGACCGGGCGCTGCTCGCCATGCTCTACAACACCCCGCTGAACCTGGTGCTGGACGGCCCCGCCATCACCGCCCAAGGCAAGCGGCTGGCCGAGCTGCAGCGCTACTTCGCACCCCTGCACCAGGCCGCCGGCACCTCGCCGATGACCGGCTTCCGCTGGCTCACCCCAGACCACCGGGTCCAGCAGACCACCTTCGGCGACGCGGTGCTCCAGGTCACCGCCAACTTCGGCACCACCGCGTACGGGTCCCTCCCGCCCGGCTGCGTCGACGCCGTCCTCAAGGGCGGCCGGCCCCAGCGGCTCTGCCCGACGGCCCTCCCGGCGGGGTAGCGCCAGCTCCGGCAGGCCGTGCCCGGCATCGCCCTGCCTGCCGGGCAGCGCCCGAGCGGTCAGCTCAGGGCCGCGACCGCCTCGACCACCCGGGCGAGGCCGTCCTCGGCGGTGATCCGGCCGGACGCGGCCCGGGCGCGGGCCCGGTACGACGGCTCGCCGACCGCGCGCCGCACCGCGTCGGCGAGCCGGTCGGCCGAGAGCTCGCGGAACGGGACGGGGGTGGTGGCGGCACCCAGGGCCGCCGCCCGGCGGGCCCAGAACGGCTGGTCGGCCGTCACCGGGACCGGGACGGCGGGTACGCCGGCACGCAGCCCGGCGGCGGTGGTACCGGCGCCCGCGTGGTGCACCACCGCGGCCGTCCGGGGGAAGAGCCGGGCGTGCGGCAGCTCGCCCACGGTCAGCATGTCGTCGCCCGCGGCCGACAGTCCGGCCCGGCCGGACTGGAGCACGCCGCGGACCCCCGCCCGGCGCAGCGCCCGTACGGTAAGCTCGGTCAGCCGTTCGCCCTCGCCGCCGCCCATGCTGCCGAAGCCGACGAACACCGGTGGCGGCCCGGCCTGGAGGAAGTCCTCGACCTCGGCGGGTAGCTCCTCGCCCGCATCGTGCGGCCACCAGTTGCCGACCACCTCGAGGCCCGCCGGCCAGTCCGCCGGTCGGGGCAGCAGGGTCGGGCTGAAGCCGTGCAGGACCGGCCAGGGGGCGTGCTCCCTTCGGCGGGCCTCGCCCGGGCCCAGGGCGGGCAGGCCCAGCCGGGTCCGCAGCTGCCGTACCGCGTCGGCGTGCAGGCGGTCCACCACGCGCAGCGAGAGCCGTCCGGCGGCCCGGTTGCCCCACCGTCCGAGCGACCGGCCGCCGCCGACCACCGGCGGGAACTCCCCGGTGGGCGCGACCGGCTGCAGATAGGCGCCCAGGCAGGCGGCGCCCGTCGCCTCCGCCACGTGCCGGCCCAGCGGGGCGGTGGTGGTGGAGAGCAGCAGCAGGTCCGCGCCCGGCGCGGCCGCCTCGGCGATCCCCTCGCCGAGTGCCCGGATGAACGCGCTCGCCCGGCCCAGCAGGCCAGTCCGGCCCTCCGCGGAGCCGCCCCCGCCGTACGGGTCGGCGGGCAGCGGGCGGAACTCCGCTCCGCAGGACGCCACCAGCGGTGCGAAGGCCTCGGGCGCGGCGAGGGCGACCTGGTGACCGGCCTGCCGCAGACCGGCGCCGAGACCGGTGTAGGGGGCGACGTCTCCGTACGAGCCGGCCGCCATGATCAGGATCTTCACGGTTCTCCTTGCGGGTGGGCTGCCGGCGCGGACTCAACCGGCTTCGCCGTGACCGGCGTTGGCGTGACCGGCGTTGGCGTGACCGGCGTTGGCGTGGATGGCGTTGGCGTGGACGGCGGTGTGCAGGAACTGGGCCAGCCCGGGGCGCTGTTCGGCCGGGGGCACCACCAGGGCGAAGGCGCGGGCGTCCGCCACGTAGTCGTCGGCGATCCGGCAGTGCGTCTCGGGCGGGCAGGGGGCGAACCAGCGGCCGACGTGCTGCCGGTGCTCCTCGGCGAGCGCCCTGGCCCGCTCGCCGTCCGGCGGCGCACCCGCGTCGAAGGTGGCGAGCAGCCGCTTCCGCCAGGCGGTCGCCTCGGCCATCAACTGCCGCCAGTCCTCCTTGGTGTGCGCCGCGGCCCGGGCCATCGACTCCCGGTGCGCCTCGCTGCGGCCCCACTTGAGATGGGCGTCGGTGGCGTAGCTGAGGTCGAAGACGACGTCACCGAAGACCTCGAACCGCTCCTGCGGCGTCAGCTCCACTCCCGTCTGCTGGACCGCCATGGCGTGCTCGGCGACCTCGACCAGCTTCTGCAGCCTGGCGACCTGCTCGGTCAGCTGCCGGTGCCGTTCACGCAGCTGCTCCAGGACGTCGGCCCGGGGATCCTGCAGGATCGACCCGATCTCCTCCAGGGAGAACCCCAGCTCCCGGTAGAACAGGATCTGCTGCAGCCGGCCCAGGTCGGCGTCGCTGTAGAGCCGGTAGCCCGCCGGGCTGCGGTCTCCGGGCGACAACAGCCCGGCCCGGTCGTAGTAGTGCAGGGTGCGCACGGTGACCCCTGCGAAGCCGGCCACCTGCCCGACCGAGTAGCTCATCGATCCACCTCTCGTCGGGCTCAGCCTGGGCCCTGACGTGGGGTCAGGGTCAAGCCGGAGCCCGCACCGGCGGCGGATCCCCCAGGTCCGTACCCGGGGTCCACCGCGCGGGCGCCGGGCGGCGCGCCGAACCTCTGTCCTCCCCCAGGTGAGCGCTGTTGCACGGCGGTGACACACAGAAGATCGATTGTGAACGTTCGCCCGACAGAATTTTCACATCGCACAGAGCGGCGGCAGCTCGAACGGGTGGATGAAATCCGGGGGGAATGGCAGCGCGGCTCACGCGAGAACCGACCAGCCGTCCTGTCCGTTCCTCGGGGGGAACCCGTTATGCGCAAGCTCCTTGTCTCCCGTGCCGCGAAGCTCGTCACCGCCGGCGCCCTGGCCATCGGCCTGGCCGGTGCGCTCGCGCCCGCCGCGCAGGCCGCCACCGCCGATGCCACGGCGTCCCCCTGGCTGAGCGGCAGCGAGGTCCCGCTCGCCGCCGGCCACCACTGGAAGGCCCAGCCGGAGAAGCGTTACACCACCACCGGCGAGTTCCAGTGGCTCCTCACCTGCGGCGTCGGCGGCCCGGCCAAGGAGCTCGGCACCAAGTCCATCTCGGTGATGCCGTTCACCGACTCCGCCAACAGCCACGACCCGGTTGATGCCGCCCAGATCCTGTTCAACTTCAAGGACAGCGCCGCGGCGAAGAAGGCCATGGCCACCATCAAGCGCGACTACGCGGGCTGCGTCAAGCGCCGCAACGCCCAGCACTGGGGCGACGAGACCACCGGCCAGCCGGTGCACTTCGCGGTCGGCCGGACCGCCATCACCGAGGACGGCACCGCCTACCGCTTCGCCGCCCGCAACTCCTCGGGCAAGCCCGCCGTCATCGACGACCTGCCCAGCGAGGCGCAGGAGCTGTTCGTCCAGAACGGTCCGACCATCTCGATGATCTCGATCAATGCCTCCCGGGTGAACATCAGCGACACCACCGAGGCGGCCAAGACCCTCGCCGCGATGTCCGAGCACCTGATCAACTCCTGATCCGCACCACGCCGCCGGGTGCTGTCGCCACCATGTACGACGGCAGCACCTTCGCGGATCCATGACGTTCAGCCAGCGCGTCGCCTCGGCCTTGACGACGGACCGTTGCGCAGTAGTCCGCCGGGCCGCGGATGCCGCCCGCGAGCACCGATCACCGCACCATCAACTTCCTTGGGGGGAAACACTCATGTCCACGCGCAACCGGCTCCGCAGCGCGGTCGCCGTCGCCCTCACCGCCACCAGCGCCGCCCTGCTCACGATCGGTGCGGCCACCGCCGCGAACGCGGCCACCGCGCCCAAGGGCCTGACCATCAGCAACGGCACCAAGTACGTGGTGATCAACGGCAAGCAGGTCGACTTCGGTGTCCCCGTCCGCGACCTCGCCTGGTCCCCGGACGGCTCCAAGGCCGCCTTCATCGACGGCGCCGACGGCAGCCTCGTCGTCTCCGCGGCGAACGGCAGCCACCGGGTCGTCGTCGCCAAGAACCCGGGCCACCAGATCTGGTCGCACCCGACCTGGCAGGTGGCCGCCGCCGACACCCGGAACCATGTCCCGGCCAAGAACAACATCATCTTCGCCGCGACCAAGGGCGGCGTCGCCACCCTGCAGAAGGTGCCGGCCACCGCGGTCAACGGCAAGCCGGTCAAGCTCCCCCTGAACACCTTCTCCGGCCCGGACGAGGATCAGCTGCCGCAGACCGGCAACCTGTGGCCCAATGCCGGCGGGAAGATCGGCTCCATCGCCTACGCGAACACCGGCACGGGCGACGTCTACATCCGCGACGAGTACCTGCGCCAGGAGGGTGGCTCGCTGACCAAGGGCTCCCAGCCCGCGCTGTCGCCCGACGGCGACAAGGTCGTCTTCGTCCGCTCCGTCGACGGTCACGACCACCTGTTCGAGCGGGATCTGCACAGCCAGGCCCCGACCGACAAGGACCTCACCCCCGGCTCCACCAGGAACTACGTCCAGCCGACCTGGTCCCCGGACGGCAAGACCATCGCGGCCCGCACCACTGGCGGCATCGCCACCGTCCCGGCCGACGGCTCCGCCAAGCCGGCCCTGGTGTCCACCCACACCGGGATGCCCGCCTTCCGTCGCTGACCGCCCCGGGGGGAGCAGCCAGCGACGGCACCTGGGCCGAGTCGGCCCGGTCGACCGGATCAGTCTCCGGCCGACCGGGCCAACTCGGCCCTCAGCTCGTCCAGGTGAGCGTCCGCGCTGTCGTGCGGAAGGAACTCGACCACGTCGATGAAGCGGAACAGCACCTGGGTGTCGGTGATCGCGTACTCGTAGTCGGCGAAGCCCACCACCGCGCCCGTCGAGCCGCGGATCGCACCGCGAACCACGTGCTCGGTCAGCTCGTCCGGCTGGGCGGCGGACGTACCGCGCCGCGCGTTGGGCCGGGCCAGGTAGGGGCAGACCATCGAGGCGTACAGCATGCAGGCGCGGTGGCCCGGCCCCTCCAGGGTCGGTGCGAGGTTGCGGTACGGCCGGCCGGCGGCCAGCGCCTCGGCGATGGCCGCACTCTCCGTGGCGCCCACCACCCGCCACACCGGACCGCGCGGCATCAGCGTGTTGCAGACCGAGCACAGCCGCCCCCGCGCGCAGTCGGCGCTGCGTCCGTAGTCGGTGAGTGCGAACTGCGGCTGGTCCTCCTGCCACGGCGTGATGGCCGGAACGGGATAGCCGCGGGTGTCGCGGGGCCTGGCATCGACGGTCGGGGGCATCGGAACGGAGTCGAATCGCACAGGTCATGCCTACCAGCCGGACCGCGTCGGGTGCACCACCGGCCCCTGGCCCACATCATGGCCGCCCGCCCGTCAAGACCGCGTAGCCGGTGCCGAATCGAGACCCGTGTCGCACCCGGCGTGGTGCAGGATGGCCGCATGACGGCTGGGAGCGGTGAACTGGCGGACCTGCTGCGGCGGACCGGTCTGGAGCTCGTGGACGACGGCAAGGCCGTGAACGTGCTTCCGCCGAAGGCGGCTTGGCGCCCGGTCGCGGCCGGGAACGCCCGACCGACGGCCGAGGTGCGAAGCGACCACCCGGATCTCGTCGCCGAGCTCAACGCGCAGTGGCGGCGACTGGCGACCGAGTACGAAGTGCTCGGCCCCGACGGGGAGTTCCTGATCGACATCCCTGCCTCCCCGCGCGGCTGGCTGAAGGTACGGCTCACCGAACGCTGGGACCTGGCAGGCGTCCTGGGCCCCAGACCCGGCCAACCGGAGTTCGTCACGCTCTCGCCCGACGGCGACAGCCTGCTGGGCGTGACGACCGAGGAGTACTCGGTCTGGCTGATCGCCGTGGACCGGCTGGGCGCACGACTCGAGGCCGAGGCCCGGGTGAAGGCCGCCGAGAGCGCGGAGGAACGGACGGCCGGCTGGCAGTCCTTCGGCCGTTGGCGGAGCGCTCCCTTCCGCCTGCGCCGCGCCTGGCTCGAGGGCCTGGCCGGCAACCCGGCGGCGGACGCCTCCGTCCTGCTGCGGCTGCTGACGGAGGATCCGGCCGAGCGGTTGTGGTCCGCCCTGCTCGACCGGGAACTGCCGCCGGAGGTGGTGGCCGCCTGGCTGTCACACCCCGAGTGGACGGTACGGCGGCGGCTGGTGGAGAGCCGGCACCTCGACGCCGCGGACCGGACCCGGCTGCTGGCGGACGCCGAAGACGGGGACCGGCCCGTCCTCGCCATGCTCACCGCCACCATGAACCAGCCGCTCACCGAGAACGGTTACACAAGCCTCGCGACGGACGCGGATCCGCGGGTCCGGGCCCCGATCGCGCGCCACCCCGGGCTGCCGGTACACCTGCTGGCCGCACTGGCCGCCGACCCCGACTCCCGGGTGCGGGAGTCGGCCGCCCTGCCGCCCCACCCGTGCCCCCGGACACCCGGACCCGCCGAATCCGAGCCGGAGTCGACCACGGCTGAGGTCGAACTCAGCAGCCGGGACCGGGATCCGGAGATCCGGTACCGGGCGCTTCGGGACGGCCGGCTCTCCGCCGCCTCGGTGGTCCGGCTGCTCGACGACCCGCAGGAGTGGGTCCGGAGCGCCGCAGCCGGTGACGCCCGGCTCCCGGCCCGTGTGCTGACCACCCTGCTGCACGACGTCGAGACCGCCCGCAGCGCCGCCGGGAACCCCGCCGTACCCGTCACCGCCATGCACCACCTGCTCGACCGCGCCGGGGTGGCGCACCCGCCGGCTCCGGGACGGTAGCGGACGTCCGTCCTGCCCCCGGGCGCGCGGCCACGTCCGGCCCGGAGCCGGTCGGGTGCGCCGCGCCCCGTCCCGGGGACGGAACCCACCCGGCTGACCGCGCGCCCGGCGCGAATTTCCAGCGGCGCTGACCCGTTTCAGCGGAACGCGGCGATATTGCGCGCGGCCCAGTCGGCGAACGGGCGCGGGGCGCGGCCGAGGACCCGCTGGACGTCCGGGCTGACGCGCAGCTCGGCCGGGTTCGGGGAACCGAGGATGGTCAGGGTGTCCTCGGCGAGCTCCGCCGGCATGCTCTGGGCCATGGCGGCCTTGGCTTCGTCGCGGGTGAGGTCGTGGAACCGCACTGGCGAGCCCAGCGCGGCGGCGATGGCCTCCGCCTGCTGGCGCGGCGTGATCACCTCCGGGCCGGTCAGCTCGTACACGCCGCCGGTGTGCTGGTCCTCCAGCAGGCAGGCCGCCGCGACCTCGGCGATGTCCGCCGGGTCGATGATCGGCACCCCGACGTCGCCGAAGGGCGCGGCGACGACCCGCCGCGCGCGGATGGACTCGGCCCACCACAGGGCGTTGGAGGCGAAGCCGCCCGGTCGCAGGACGGCCCACTCCAGGCCGGACTCCCGCAGCACGTCCTCGACCGCCCGCATCGCGATCCGCGTCGGGCCGAAGGGCCTGGTCGCCACGCCCTGCGTGGAGAGCAGGACGACCCGGCGGACCCCGCTGGTCGCGGCTTGGCCGATGATGTCGGCCGGGCTGGCTCCGGCGGCGTGCAGGTCGCCGGACAGCAGCAGGAACAGCGCTTTCGCCCCGGTCAGCGCAGGCTCAAGGCTGGTCGGCTCGGCCAGGTCGGCCGCCAGGTGGCGGACGCCGTCCGGCACCGCTGCCGCATGCCGCGACACCGTTGTCACCTGCTGGCCCGCCTCGGCCAGTGCCCGCGTCAGCGGCCGGCCCACGTTCCCGGTGGCCCCGGTCACCACGATCATGATCAGCTCCTTCGTCAGATGCCCTCTGTGGTCTTGACGCTAGGAGCATGAGCTAACTCTTGGTAAGGACATACCTTGAGGTAAGCTCATCACATGGTGGGAGGTTCGCAGCTCATGCAGGCCGAGGCGGGGGAAGGGTATGAGGTGTTTCACACCGACTGCCCCGCGCGCGATGTGGTCGACCATGTGACCAGCAGGTGGGGCATCTGGGTGTTGATCTCCTTGCGGAGCAACGACCTTCGGTTCTACGAGCTGCGCGAGAGCATCCAGGGCATCAGCGAGAAGATGCTCGCCCAGACCCTGCGCACGCTGGTCGAGGACGGCCTGGTCTGGCGGAGGGTCGAGCCGACGACGCCGCCCCAAGTCACCTACGGGCTGACCGAGTTCGGTCGGGACGTCGGCGAGCCGCTGGCGGAGCTGTTCGACCGGATCACACGGCGGCTTCCGCCGCGCAGCGCGGGATAGCGTGCTGGTGGTCGGCCACGAAAGCGCATCCAGCGTGAGCGAGCACCCCGCGACCCGAGGACCTGGTCCGGCTGGTCCGCCAGGAGGAGGGCTTGATCCACGCTCAACTCGCGCCGAGGCAGACGGTGCTGCGCGCCGACGGGCCGGTGAAGTCCGGGCTGACTGACCGGCAGCTGTGCGACGAGGCAACCGGCTGGTCCCGCCGCGCCACGCACTCGCCGTTTGACGCGCCAGCTCATGGGATGCCTGTCAACTCCCGCAAAGATTCGCCCTCTACACTTCGGCGCGTGGCTACCCCGGGCAGCCGAGCTGCCGATCCGACCGTCGCGCCCGAGCACCCGCCCGAAAGCGGGCCCACCCCACCGTCCAGGGCGACCAGACGCCGTGTCGGCTCCCTGGAACTGGCGGTCGCCGGGATCACGGCGCTGCTGCTCGCGCAGCGCCTCACGGGCGGCTGGACCGCTCCCGCCTGGATGCAGACCTGGACCACCGTCTTCGTCGCGATCTGTGTCCAGGCGCTGCCCTTCCTCCTCTTCGGGACGGTGCTCTCCGCCGCCATCGCCGCCTTCGTGCCGGCCTCCTTCCTGCAGCGCGCGCTACCGCGCAACCCGCTGCTCGCGGTGCCGGTCGCGGGCGTCGCCGGTGTGGTCCTGCCCGGCTGCGAGTGCGCGTCCGTACCGGTGGCGGACCGGCTGATCGCCCGCGGCGTGGCCCCGGCGGCGGCGCTGGCCTTCCTGCTCTCCTCGCCCGCGATCAACCCCGTGGTGCTCGCCGCGACCGCGGTCGCCTTCCGGGGGCATCCGGAGATGGTGCTGGCCCGGTTCCTGGCCTCGCTGGGGACGGCCGTGGTGATGGGCCTGCTCTGGGAGCGCTTCGGCCGGCCCGAGTGGCTGCGGCCGAAGGTCCGGCGGGACGTGCCGCCGGGGTCCGGCCGGTTCGCGGTGTTCCGCGCCACCCTGGAACACGATCTGCTGCACGCCGGCGGGTTCCTGGTGATCGGCGGGATCACGGCGGCCACCCTCAACGTCCTGGTGCCGCGCGCGGTGTTGAAGGGTGCGGCGGGCCTGCCGGCGGTCTCGGTGCTGGTGCTGGCGCTGCTCGCGGTGGTGCTGGCGGTCTGCTCCGAGGCGGACGCCTTCGTCGCGGCCAGCCTGAGCGTCTTCCCGCCCGCCGCCCGGCTGGCGTTCATGGTGATCGGCCCGATGGTGGACACCAAGCTGATCGCGCTGCAGGCCGGCACCTTCGGCCGGGCGTTCGCGTGGCGGTTCTCGGCCGCCACCTTCCTGGTCGCGATCGCGGCCTCGGCACTGATCGGGTGGTGGCTGCTTTGAGGCGTGAGGTACGCGCGATCCTGCTGGTGCTGCTGGGTACGGCGCTGCTGCGGATCTCGCTGTTCAGCGACAGCTACCTCAGGTACGTCCGGGCGGCCCTGCGGCCGTACCTGATCGCCACCGGCGCCGTCCTGGTACTGCTCGGCGTGGCGAGCGCGATCGCCACCGTGCAGGCCCTGCGCGCCGACCCGGACCAGGCCCACGCCGCCGCGGACGACCACGGCGGCGACCACGGGCACGGCCACCACGGCGGCCCCGGGATCGCCTGGCTGCTCACCCTGCCGGTACTGGCCATCGTGCTGATCGCACCCCCGGCGCTGGGTTCGTACACCGCGCAGCGGTCGGAGAGTACGACGGTCAAGCCCGCGGGCGCCCAGCCCACCTTCCCGCCGCTGCCGGCCGGGGACCCGTTGACCATGACGCTGGGCTCGTTCGACGTCCGCGCCGTCTGGGACACCGCCGCGCCGCTGCGCGGCCGCCGGGTGAGGCTCACCGGCTTCGTCACGGCCGGGAAGGGCGGCGGCTGGTACCTGACGAGACTGACCATCAGCTGCTGCGCGGCCGACGCGCTGGCGTCCAAGGTGGAGATCCGCGGCGCTGCGGCCAACCCGGCACCACCGGCCGGCAGTTGGGTGGAGGTGATCGGGACCTGGCTACCGGACGGCAAGGAGGCCGAGCCGGACACCATCCCGCTGCTGACGGCCGCCCAGGTGACCCGGATCCCGGAGCCGAAGGATCCGTACGAGTAGCCGCGGGGCCGGGCCGGCCGCCCCCCGCGCCCCGCATCTGCTCCCTCGACACATAAGGGTCAAAGTGTTCTCATATTCACACTGTATGACTGAATTTCCGAACACCATCTGACCGCTATTCGGAGAACGGGGGCGACGGTGCGGACAGCGCGCGGCGCGGCCGTCCTGCTCACGGTGGGGGTCGTCGCGGCCCTCGCCCTGGCCACCACAGGAGGTTCCGGCTCCAAGGACAGACCGACCGCAGCCGACGTCTCACCGAGCCCGGCCCCCGTCCAGAGCGGGGCTCCGTCCGGCAGTCCGAGCCCCTCGCCGAGTTGGGACGGCAAGGTGAAGGTGCTCGGTGACGGCTCCACCTCCGACACCGGGCCGCAGCCCAAGCAGCCAAAGCCCGAGAAGCTGAAGCCCGGCGAGAAGCCGCCGCAGTTCGTGGTGTTCTCCTGGGACGGCGCGCTGGAGAACGACGACCACCTGTTCTCGCGCTTCCGCGAACTGGGCGAGGAGAACAACGCCCAGATGACGTTCTTCCTGACCGGCATCTACACCGTGCCCAACTCCAAGCGGGCGCTCTACCACCCGCCGCAGCACGACGTCGGCGCCGCCGCCATCGACTTCCCCACCGACGCCCACGTCAAGGAGACCCTGGAGCAGCTGCGCCTGGCCTGGCAGGCCGGGGACGAGATCGGCACCCACTTCAACGGCCACTTCTGCGGCGACAAGGGCGGCAAGGACTGGAGCACCGAGGAGTGGAAGAGCGAGCTCGACCAGGCGGTCTCCTTCGTGACCAACTGGAAGACCAACACCGGCTTCAAGGACCTCGCGCCGCTGCCCTTCGACTACACCAAGGAGCTGGTCGGCGGCCGCGCCCCCTGCCTGGAGGGCCAGAACAACCTGCTCCCGGTCGAGAAGGCGGCCGGCTTCCGGTACGACGCCAGCTCGCCGGGCGAGTTCCAGGTCTGGCCCTCGAAGAAGAACGGTATCTGGAACTTCCCGCTCCAGATGCTGCCCTACAGGTCCTCCCAGGGCCTCTCGATGGACTTCAACTTCCTCGCCAGCCAGTCCGGGGACAGCACCAACGGTGACCCGAAGAAGTACGCCGGCTGGGAGAAGGAGGCCCGCGACAGCTACCTCGCCGGCTTCGAACGGGTCTACAACGGCAGTCGGGCCCCGCTCTTCATCGGCAACCACTTCGAGACCTGGAACGGCGGCATCTACATGCAGGCCATCGAGGACGTGATGAAGAGCGTCTGCAAGCGGGACGGCGTCCGCTGCGTCTCCTTCCGCCAGGTCGCCGACTGGATGGACGCCCAGGACCCCAAGGTGCTGGACAAGCTGCGCCAGCTGGACCCCGGGCAGCCCGCCGACTGGTCCCGCCTGGTCAAGTGACCCCGGGGCGTCTTCGGCGGATCCTTCCGGGCCGGAAGGATCCGCCGAGGACGCCCTACCGGCCGCCGGCCACCTTCATGTACGAGGTCCAGATCCGGGTCGGCAGCGCGGAGTCCGGGGTGTCCGGGCTCGCGCCGCCGAGGCCCTCCAGCGAGAGCAGCTTCATGTCCTTCAGGTCCGCCCGGAAGAGGGTGACGGCCGTGGACACCTGGCCGTTGTAGCCGACGAACCAGCCCGCCGTACGGTCCGCGGTGGTGCCGGCCTTGCCGGCCACGTCCGGACCTGCGGCGGCCGCCTCCCTGGCGCTCCCGGTGCGCACCGCTCCCTTGAGCGCGGCGTCCACGTCACCGGCGACCTTGGGCGTCAGCGCCTGGACGGCGGTCGGCAGCCGCAGCGCGATCGGCGCGCCATTGCGGGTGATCTTGAGCACCGAGTACGGGTCCGTGTGCCGTCCGCCCGCGGCGAAGGCGGCGTAGGCGTCGGCGGTCCTGATCGCGCTCGGTGTGGAGTTGCCGGCGGCGAAGGCCGGCACCAACTCGCCGATGCTGTCCGGGAGCAGGCCCAGATCGGTGGCGGTCTTCTGCACCCGGTCCAGGCCGACGTCCATGCCCAGCTGCATCATCGGCCCGTTGACGGACTGTTCCACCGCGGTCCGCAGACTGATCGGACCCCAGTTCCGCTTGCCGTCGTTGACGGTCTTCACGATCTGGCCGTCGCGTCCCCAGTACGGCCCCTCCGGCGTCATCACGTTCACACCGTTGTCGCCGTTGTAGATGGCGGTCGGCAGCACCGGTGTGCGGCTGCCGATGCGCTGGCGCTGCACCCCCTGGCCGAGGCCGGCGGCGTACACCAGCGGGGTGAAGGCCGAACCGACGGGCACCGTCGAGGTGTTGGCGTTGTCGAACCCCTGCTTCAGGTAGTCGGGTCCGCCGTAGAGCGCGACGATCCGCCCGTCGGGGGCCACCGAGGCGGCGCCGACCCGGACGAGTTTGTCCGAGTCGCGACTGTCGGGATCGATGTCCTTGGTGGCGTCCTGCACGGCCGCGGCCAGCGCGGTGACCTTCGGCTTCTCGAAGGTGGTGTAGATCTGGTGGCCACCGAGGTCGAACTGGGCGGGCGTGATGTCGGTGTGGCCCTCCACATAGGTCTTGGCCATGTCCACCAGGTACCCGACCTGGCCGGTCAGCCCGGCCGCCTTCGGCTGGGGCCTGGGCTCGGGGAACACCGTGTACTTGGCGCGCTCGGCGGCGGAGAGCTTGCCGACCTTCACCATCCGGTTCAGGATGTACGACCACCGCTCCACGGCCCGCTTGTGGTTCTCCGGGCTCAGCGTCGGGTCGAACTGCCCCGCCCCCTTCAACAGGGTCGCCAGGAGGGCTGCCTCGCTCGGATTGAGCTGCGAGACGTCCTTGCCGTAGTACGCGGCGGCGGCCCGCTCGATCCCGTAACTGCCGCGCCCGAACCAGCTGGTGTTGAGATAGCCGGCCAGGATGTCCTGCTTGCTCATCCGCTGGTCCAGCTTGACCGCGATGACGATCTCGCTGAGCTTGCGGGAGATGTCCTGGCGCTGGTTCAGGTAGATGTTCTTGACGTACTGCTGGGTGATGGTCGAGCCGCCCTGGGTGTCACCGCCCGAGCCCATCTTGTAGATCGCACGGCTGATGCCCTTGAGGGAGACTCCGGGGTCCGAGTAGAAGGTCTCGTTCTCGGCCGCCAGCACGGCCCACTGCACCGACTCCGGCACCCGGCCGAGCGGCACCTCCTGCCGGTTGATCTCCCCGACCCGCGCCATCTCGGTGCCGTCGGCCCAGTAGTAGACGTTGTTCTGCTGGGTGGCGAAGGAGTTCAGGTCGTCCGGCACCTCGGTGGTCACGTAGAACCAGGTCGCCCACCCGGTCAGCGCGGTCGTCCCGACGGCGAGCACCAGGAGCAGCTGCCGCCACGACGGCAGCCAGCGGCGGACCCCTTGCCGCCCCCGGCGCGGGTAGTCCAGCCGCCACACCACCCGCCGCCGACCCTGCGGCCGCCGACCGGGCAGCTCCTCCTCGGTCCCGCCACCTTGGTGAGCTCGCACAGTCCGGTCTCCGATTCGCTCCTGGGGACAGAGCGCCCCGAACACAGAGACGTGATGAGGGCTGCCCCTCGGTTACCGATGCGGGTGTGATCACCGTCATACCGAGTGGCGCCCGCGCATCCGGCCGGCTCGCGTGTTGAGCGGGGACGCGCCGCACGCGGGCGGGGAGAATCGCGGGTATGGACGACACCATTCGGCTCGCGCAGCAGCCCGAGGCTGACGAACTGCTCGGCCGCAGCCCGCTCGCCGCACTGACCGGCATGCTGCTGGATCAGCAGGTCCCGATGGAGAAGGCGTTCGCCGGCCCGCTGGCGATCGCGCAGCGGCTCGGTGAGGACGATCTGGACCCGCACCGGATCGCCGCGTACGACCCGGAGGCCTTCGCGGCCCTGCTCTCGGCGAAGCCCGCCGTGCACCGCTACCCCGCGGCGATGGCCAAGCGGATCCAGCAGTTGTGCCAGTACCTGGTGGAGCACTACGACGGCGACGCGCAGGCGGTCTGGCGCGACGCCGCCTCCGGTCGCGAGCTGCTGGACCGGCTCACCGCGCTGCCCGGCTACGGCAAACAGAAGGCGCAGATCTTCCTGGCCCTGCTGGGCAAGCAGTTCGGCGTGACACCGGAGGGCTGGCGCCAGGCCGCCGGCGCGTACGGGGAGGCGGGCAGCTACCGCTCGGTCGCGGACATCACCGGGCCCGAGTCGCTGGAGAAGGTCCGCGCCTTCAAGCAGCAGGCCAAGCGGGAGGCGAAGGCGGCCTCGGCCGCGAAACAGGCCCCCGCCGGCCGGCGGAAGGCCTGACCCGCCCGGGTCAGGCCACCTTCCGGTACTCGTACCGCCCCCTGATCGCCCGGTTGAAGTACCGGCCCAGGCTGGACGCGTCGAGCAGCTCCCGGTGGACCCGCCGGGGCACCGCCGTGTACCGGTACACGGCGCTGCTCACGAACTCGAGCTCCAGTACCTGCGCCCGGGCGTCGTAACCCACCGACCGCAGACACGAGGAAGCGACATGATCGCGCACCATCCCTCCATCCTGTGCCCGCCCGCGGCGGAGCGCCCGGCATGAGGCTCAGCCCGGTGCACGAACTGCTGCTGGCGGACCTGCTGGCGGTCGGCGCACCGTACGCCCTGGCGCTCGGCGGGGGCTGCGCGGTGCGGGTCCACGGCCTGGTGGACCGGCCCGCCGAGGTCCTGGGGGTGGCCACCGAGAGCCCGGTGCCGATGGCGGAGATCGCGGCGGAGGTCGGCGCGGGACTGGCCGCGTGCGGCTGGACGGTGCGGCGACTGGGGACGGGGCCGGTGTCGGCCCGGCTGGCGGTGACGGATCCGGTGACCGCTCAGGGGTGCGAGGCCGAGCTGCTCAAGGAGGTGTTCTGGCGTCCCGTGGTGCACACCGAGTACGGGCCGGTGCTGGCGCTCGAGGACGTGGTCGGTACCAGGGTCCGCGCGCTGGCCGACCGGGGCCTGGCCCGCGACCTGGTCGACGTGCACGCGGCCGCCGAGCACTGGAGCCACCCGGAACTGGAGGAGCTCGGACGCCGGCACGCCCGGGGCGAGTTCGACCTCACCGAACTGCAGGCTCGGCTCGCCCGGGCGGACTGGATCGACGACCGCGAGTTCGCCGCCCTCGGCCTGGACGAGGACGCCCGGACCGGGCTCCGCGCCTGGGCCCAGGCCTGGGTCGACGACATCGCCGAACGCCTCATGGAAGAGGCCCCGCCCCAGGACGACGAGACGGACTGACGGCGAGCACCCCCGAGGGCGCTCGCCGTCGAAGTGGCCCGTTCGCCTCAGTCCCGGTAGAACGGCGCGTCGTCGGGCCCGGTGTACTCCGGCCGGTACCAGGTGGACGGACGCATCGCCGTGCGCACCTGCCGGTCCACCCCGAGCACCGAAGCGAACAGCGCCATCCGCATCGGGATACCGGCGTCGGTCTGCCGGAAGATCGCCAGCCGCGGGTCCTGGTTCAGGTCGGTGCTCAGGTCGTTGGCACCCGGGCGGCTGTCGCGCGGCAGCGGGTGCATGATCACCGTGTCGTCGAGGCAGACCCGGTCCACCAGCGCGCGGTCGATCCGGAACTCGTCGCTGTACGGCAGCGGCTTGTCCTTGAAGCGCTCGGTCTGCAGCCGGGTCGCGTAGACCACGTCCGCGTCCTTGAGGCCACTGCTCGGCTGGGTGCTCTCCTCGACCCGGTGGCCCCGGCTCGCGACCAGCTCCAGCAGCTCTGAGGGCATCCGCAGCTCGGTCGGGGAGACGCAGGAGATGGTCAGGTCCTCGAACTGGGAGAGCAGCTTGATCAGGGAGTGCACGGTACGGCCGTGCTTCAGGTCGCCGACCAGGGCGATCCGGCGGCCGTCCATGCTCTTGCCCAGCCGGCCGAACTCGCGGTGCAGGGTGAACAGGTCGAGCAGCGCCTGGGTCGGGTGCTCACCGGCGCCGTTGCCCGCGTTGATCAGCGGGACGTTGGTGGCCGCCGCGAACTCGTTCATCGAGCTGACCTCGGGGTGCCTCATGACCACCAGGTCGCAGTAGCCGCTGACCACCCGGGCGGTGTCCGCCAACGACTCGCCCTTGGAGATCGAGGTCACCTCCGCACCGGTGGTGCTGGTCACCGCTCCGCCGAGCCGCAGGAACGCGGTCTCGCAGCTCAGCCGGGTACGGGTGCTCGCCTCGAAGAAGAGGCTGGCCATCACCGCCCCCTCCAGCACCCGGGTCACCTGCGCACCCCGGGCCACCGGCACCAGGACGTCGGCGAGTTCGAAGAGCCGCTCCAGTTCGTCCCGGTCGAAGATATCGCTGGACAGAATGTGCTTCCCGGTCAGTGACATGGCGGCTGTGACTTCCTCGGTAGTGCTGCTCGGCGCCGACAGTGTACTTCCCCTGGCCCTGCCGGACCCTGCCGAGCAGTTTCCGCACATTTCCGCACCGGCGAAATCCGGAAAACCCGGACCGCCCCGAATTCTAATTCCTGATAAGGGAATTCGGGGCGGCCTGCGAGGTGCTCCGGGCGGCCTCAGCCGGAGGCGTACTCCCCGGTGATCAGCGCGCGCGCGATGGTGTGGAAGGTGATGTTGAAGCCGATCGCCGCCGCCGGGGTGTCCGGGTTGACGTCGAGGGCCGGGACGTCCAGCGCGTGGACCGCGAAGACGTACCGGTGGGCCGGGCCGGGCGGCGGGGCCGCGCCGTCGTACTTGTGGCCGGGGAAGTCGTTGCGGCCGTGGAAGGATGCCTTGCCGGGCAGGGCGCCGTCCGACGCACCCGCGCCGCGCGCCAGTTCGGTGGTGTCGGCGGGAAGGTTCAGCGCCAGCCAGTGCCACCAGCCGCTGCCGGTCGGCGCGTCGGGGTCGTAGCAGGTGACGGCGAAGCTCCGGGTCCCGGCCGGGGCGCCGGACCAGGCCAGCTGCGGCGACTCGTTCCCGCCGGCGTAGGTGAAGGTGTCGGCGAGCGTGGCACCATCCGTCAGATCACGGCTGGTCAGCTCGAACGATGGGACCTGGGGCAGGAATTCGTACGGCAGGGGTGGGCGGACGTTCATCACAGCACCTTCTTCAACTCGTCGGGCGGTGAATAACCACCCAGCAGTGTAGGAGTCGGCCGTAGAGTCGAAGGCATGGCCACGGACAGTTCCCCCGACCCCGCCCGGATGATCGCCGAGGCCCGGCGGGCGTTCTTCACGATGTTCGCCCTGCTCTGCGCGGTCTGGGCGGTCCAACTCGCCAACTGGGCCGACGACTACCGCCTCACCGTCGACTACGGCATCGTGGCCCACCGCCCGAGCCGGCTGGCCGACGTCCTCGCCGCCCCCTTCCTCCATGTCAACTGGCAGCACCTGGAGGGCAATTCAGGACCGCTCTTCATCTTCGGCTTCCTCGCCGCGTACCGCGGGGTGAAGAAGTTCCTCGGCCTCACCCTGCTGGTCGCGCTGACCAGTGGTGCGGCGGTCTGGCTGTTCGAGCGCGACCACGTGGTGACGGTCGGCGCGAGCGGCGTGATCTTCGGGTACTTCGGCTACGTGGTACTGCGCGGCCTGTTCGACCGGAACCTGATCGACTCCCTGATCGGCCTGGTGATGGGCGCCTCCTTCGCCTACCTCCTGACCACCGCCGTCCCCGGCACCCCGGGCGTCAGCTGGCTGGCCCACCTGGGCGGACTGGTCGGCGGCCTCGCGGGCGCCTGGCTCTTCCGCGACCGGACCCGCACCCGCGGCGCCGCGGCCACCGCACCGGCCGCAGTCACCGCACCGGCCGCAGCACCCGGGAGCGCCGACCCGGACCGCGCCCAGCTGCTCAAGGAACTCGACGACCTCGGCCTCTGAGCACCGCCACTCGGGCGACTAGGTATAGACCAATCCCGGCAGCCCGGCTAGCGTGACAGCCCGTACCGCACCACCCAGCCGGAGCCGCCCCGTGGAGTCGTCCGTCCTCGCCTTCGCCACCGACCTGATCGACGAGGGCGCCGAGACCTTCTTCGGCAACCTCAACGACCGGGCCGGCGTCGGCGGCGTCACCCTGGCCTCCGTCTACCACCAGGCCCGCGACGTCTTCCCGCACAACCCACGCCGGGTGGTCCGCTACCTGGAGCCCGGCGCCGCCTACTTCCGTCCGGACCCGGCCCGCTGGGCCGGCCGCCGGCTCGCCCCTCTACCCGCCGCCGCCATCGGCGAGCGCGACCCGTTCGCCGAGGCGGCGGCCGAGGCGCGGCGGCGCGGCCTCAAGCTGCACGCCTGGACGGTCTTCTGCCACAACGACCGCCTCGGCTTCAGCCACCCCGACACCGCCCCGGCCAACGCCTTCGGCGACCGCCACCTGACCGAGCTGTGCCCGGCCAACCCCGAGGTCCGCGAGTACGCGACCACCCTGGTCGGCGAGTTCGCCCGGTACGGCGTGGACGCGATCCGCGCCGAGTCGCTGCACTTCCACGGCCTGCGCCACGGCTACCACCACGAGCGGTACTTCGAGGAGCTCGGTCCGGTGGCCGAGGCCCTGCTCGGCATCTGCGTTCCCGAGGTCGAGTTCTACAACTACGGTCTGATGCGGTTGTCCTCGCTGGACCGGATCGGCCAGGCCCTGCACGGCCGGCCCATGACATCCGTCACGCCGGATCGGTGACGCACCGGCCTGTCGTGCCGCACCGGCCGGACGGCAGAATCGTGATCACCGGCGGGGCGAGCGACGCGAGGCCGGGACCACAGTCTCCGGGGGAACACCATGAGCAGCACCGCCGCCACCGACCTGCCGCAGAACGACGCCGAGCAGCTGGTGATCGTCGGACAGCTCCCCGCCGAAGGCACGCCCGCCGCCGAGCCCCTGCCGACGGTCGCCGAGATGCGGCTGCCCGCCTGGTTCTTCGGCTTCGAGGGCGTCCTGGCCGGCGCGTACGACATCCTGCACGCCTTCCCCGCGGCCTGGCCCGCGCTGCTGGCCCTGCTCGCGGCCAACCTCATCGTCTCGTTCACCATGATGCGCAAGCGGCTCAAGCTGGCGAAGATGCTCTGGCGCGGCAAGGGCACCCGCAAGGTCGCCTTCATGCTGCTCGGCCTGCGCCTGGGCAGCCACGCCCTGCTGGCCGTGATCGGCGTCGTCCTCACCTCCGTCCTGGTGCACCTCCTGTTCGCCCTGGTGATGGCCGCCGTGACGGTCTCCCTGCTCGTCTACACCCAGAAGACCGCCCTGCGCGCCCTGGTCGAGGCCGGCAAGATCACCGCCTGATCCTGGTCCGCCCCCGCTCCCCGCGGCCCGGGTGCCCGACACGGCACCCGGGCCGCACGCTGTCCCGGCACCCGCCGCCGCTTCGCCCTCCTCCGAACGGCACGAGGAGACGAAAGGCGACAACTGGGACGACAAAAGAGTCCCAAGCCGACCAATCGCCACCCGTCCTCTCCCTCGGGGTTGCGTCGCGCTTGCTGCGCCCCCGGGCGGCGTGACGGTAGGCTTTCCGTGTGATCTTCAAGCGCATCGGCAACGGACGGCCGTACCCGGATCACGGCCGGATCAGCACCCGCCAGTGGGCGGACGTCGCGCCGCGTCCGGTGCGGCTGGACCAGCTGGTGACCACCAAGGGGCAGCTGGACCTCGAAACCCTGCTGGCCGAGGACTCCACCTTCTACGGCGACCTGTTCGCCCACGTGGTGAAGTGGCACGGCGACCTCTACCTGGAGGACGGGCTGCACCGCGCGGTCCGCGCGGCCCTGCAGCAGCGCCAGGTGCTGCACGCGCGCGTGCTCGAGATGGACTGACCTCGGGAAAACCGAGGAATCGAACGCGAACCGAACCCCGGTTGCGCGCGTCCTGATCATCAGTCGCACGCCGGTGTCCGACGCTCGGGGCTCCGGTACATCCTTTCGAGTGCCCTCGTACTCCAGATGATGATCATCCAGTACTCCGCAGCCGCTCCGGCACTAGTGTGCTGGGTACGGATCTGTCGCTGGCCGCACCAATCACCGAGCCTGCCCTGGCAAGAGGGGGAGACTGACCGTGAGCATGTTGACTCCGCAGGGGTTGAAGGGGAAGCAGTACCGGGTCACCGGTAAGTCCTATCCCCGCCTCGGGCGTCCACCTAGCAGGAGCCGCAAGGTACTGGCCGTGGTCGGCGCGGTGCTGGCGCTCGCCCTGATCGCGCTCGGTGGCGTCCAGCTGGTGGGGATCTTCACCAGCAAGGGCAAGTCGCCCAGCGCCCGGGCCTGCGCCTCGCCCAGCGCGAGCGGCAAGGCCCTGGCCGCACCGGCGGCCTCGGGTTCCGCCTCCGGCTCCCCCGCCCCGTCAGGCTCTCCCGCGCCCTCCGACGCCCCCTCGGCGGCCGCCTCCGGCTCCCCCGCGAGCAGCCCCGCCGCACCGGCCGCGACCAACACCGCCGTCCCCCAGCCGCAAGCCGTCACGGTGAACGTCTACAACGCCACCGACAAATCCGGTCTGGCCGCCCGCACGGCGGACGAACTCAAGAAGCGCGGCTTCACCATCGGCAAGGTCGGCAACGCCCCGGCCGCCCTGGACCGCAAGCTGCCCGGCACCGTCCAGGTGATCAGCGGCCCGGCCGGGATGGGCGCGGCCACCCTGCTCGGCTCCCAGAGCGCCGGTTCGACCACCACCACGGACAGCCGGACCGACGCCACCGTCGACTTCGTCATCGGCGACACCTACTCAGCCCTCCTGGAGCCGGCCCAGGCCGCCGCCGCCCTCCAGGCCGCGACCAAGCCCTCCCCCTCCCCGAGCCAGGGCACCTGCTGAAGCCCGTCGAAGGCCGGCCGAAACCAGTGAGCCAGTCGCACCGCTCTGCGGGGTGCGCCCCGCGCAGACCACCTCGACCAGGCTGAACAGGACCCGGTAGGGCTGGTCCGCCGCGAACAGCTCGCTGACGTAGGAGTCGCGCTGGTCCAGC
>NZ_JBSFJU010000054.1:0-55195 GCF_053598215.1 Kitasatospora sp. NPDC001175
GAGCTCGTCGTCCGGACCGTCCAGCTGGATCCGGCGGTGCAGGTCGGAGGAGACCACCTCGCGCGCGGTCCGGGTGATCCGCCCCAGCGGACGCAATACCCGGCCGGCCATCGCGTAACCGACCATGAAGGCGATCACCGCCAGGCACACCAGCACCGTGAGCGACTTGCGCAGCAGGGTGTTCAGGGCCGCGTCGATGCGGGTGGCCTCGTAGTGATCGAGCCACTGGTTGAAGTTGCCGTTCGAGACGGTGTAGCCGTCCGGGGTGACGATCTGCACACCCGGGCCGATCGTCATGGGCGGCAGCGCGGCGTCGCGCATGGCCTGGCGCACGAAGAAGTACATCAGCACCAGCAGGACCACGCCCGCCATCAGGAACATCCCGCCGTAGAGCAGGGTGAGCCTGATCCGGATGGTCGGGCGGAAGGGCAGTCGGGCGGGCACGCCGTCGTCGGGCAGGGACACGGCACGAGCGGGCCGGCGAGCCGACGGAGGGGTGCCTTTGAACGAGCCTGACGCAGACCTGCCGTCCCCGGTGGGTGCGTTGGGCGTCTCGCGCGCCGGAGACGACGGGTTCATGAGCTGCCTTTCGAGAGAGCCGGGCGGCGGGTGGTGATCGTTCCGCCCGCGGCCTGCCTGGATGGTGCACGCGGGGCCGTACGGCAGCCGTCCTGCCCGCTTCGGTCCCGGCCTGCGGTCAAGTGGCCATCGCGACCTGCACATGGGCTGCGCTCCTATCCTCTCCGCCCTGGTGTCAGGCGGACGTAAGAGTTCGCTACCGACTCGGTCCTGCCGCGCGGGCGGGCATCGGGCACGACTTCCACGGAGATGTGGATGTGATTGGTGTGCGATCGTTCGATCGGGGCGCGGCTGAAGCGAATGAACTTTTGGCTGCGGCTATAGCGAGATTTCGTCCTCATGGGATCAGCCTGCTGACTTGTGTCTTATGGGTTCTTGATTCGATCCGACCGGCCGTGACGACAACAGGTTCGGTTGCCGGTCGTCGTGAGTCCCGATGGGCGCGGTGGCGGCGCCCGTGGGCTTGGTGTCGCTACGCCTCGCGGTCCGAGCAGGGGCGTCCCCCCGGTGCGGTGCGGAGTTGGGCGGTGAGGACGGCGGGCGCCTCGGCCAGTGAGGGGCCGTACCAGGTGAGATGGCGGCCGCTGACCAGGGCGCACGGGGTGCCCGGGAAGGCTTCGGGGCCGTCGGTGGCGGTGAAGCGGTACGGTTCGTCGGGCAGTACGGCGAGTTGGGGGCCGGCGGCCAGCAACTCGGCGATGGGGATGGCGGGGTAGCGCTCCGCGTGGTCGGCGTGGATGACGTCCACACCGAGCCGGCGCAGCAGGTCCCCGGCGAAGGTGTCCCGGCCGAGCACCATCCAGGGCCGCCGCCAGACGGGCACCACGGCCCGCAGGCGCGTCAGCGGCTCCTCCACCGCCTCCCAGGCCGCCCCGGCCGCGTCCAGCCAGGCGGGGTGCGGCAGTCGGCAGGCGACGGTGAGCAGCCGGTCCAGCGAGGACAGCGCTTGCGGCAGGGTACGGACCTCGGTCACCCAGACCGGGATCCCGGCGGCCCGCAGCGCCGCCAGATCGGGCGCGCGGTTCTCCTCCTCGTTGGCCACCACCAGGGCCGGTCCCAGTTCGATGATGCGTGCCACGTCCGGATTCTTGGTGCCGCCGATCCGTTCCACCGCGAGCCCGGCCGGGTGGGTGCACCACTCGGTCGCACCGACCAGCAGCCCCGGCCCGGTGGCGGCCAGGGCCTCGGTCAGCGAGGGCACCAGCGACACCACCTGCCGTACCGGCCCGAGTCGTACGGCGGTGCCCTGGTCGTCGGTCTCGGTCCGGGATGCTTCGCTCACCTGCTCACCGTACCCGCCCGGGGGCGCGGCCCGGTGGCGGTCGATCCCCGCCGGCCGTTCCGGTCGTGCCGAGAGAACGCCCCGACGACACCGTGGGCCTGACGATGTGTCAGCCATGGAGTTCGGCGTGGCGACAGCCGGTTGAACGGCGGTCGGCGGGGCCTGATTGACTGCGGAGCGGCCGGAGAGCCCGGAGATCCCGGGCATCTGCAGCACCCGAGAGAGCGATCGAGCAGATCCACCGGATCGAGCAGACCGCCCAGGACCAGTCGAGGATCCATGCACACCCTGCACCCCCTGCTCGCCGCCTTCGTCCCCATCTGGTCACTGACCGCCGTCGGCTATCTGGTAGGCCGCACGGGCCTGTTGGGAGAGCAGGCGGAGGTTGTACTCGGTCGCTTCGTCTTCCACGTGGCCATGCCCGCCGCGCTGTTCACGATGATCTCCCGGACGCCGCTGGACAGCTTCGCGAACACGTCCATGCTCGCCTTCGTGGCCGGAACCGCCGTGGCCTCGCTGCTCGGGGCCGCCGCCGCCCGGTGGTGGTTCGGCCGGGGTCTGGCCGACCTGACCATAGCGGGGATGGCGTCCGGGTACGTCAACTCCGCGAACCTGGGTATCCCGGTGGCCCTGCAGGTGCTGGGTGACGCCTCGTTCATCGCGCCGGTGCTGGTCTTCCAGGTGCTGGTGGTCACCCCGGTGGTCCTGACGTTGCTGGATGCCGGGGCCGGCAAGGGCGGTGGTGCCGCCGGCGAGGGCGGTGACGCCGCAGGGGAACGGGTCGGACGGGCGTCCCGGCTGCTGGCGGTGCCGCTGCGCAATCCGATCGTCCTGGCCGCCGGGCTCGGGGCGCTCGCCTCCGCCGCCGGCTGGCATCTGCCGCCCACCCTGGGGCACTCCTGCGACGTCCTGGGCAGCGCGGGCGTGCCGACCGCGCTGATCACCCTCGGGATGTCGCTGCACGCCCGGCGGCCGGCCGGCAGTTCGGCGCAGCGCGCCGAACTGGGTCTCACCGTCGCCACCAAGACGCTGGTACAACCGCTGGTCGCGCTCGCCGTGGGCAGCCTGGTGCTGCACCTCCCCCCGCACCAGCTGCTGGCGGTGGTGGTCTGCTCCGCGCTGCCCACCGCGCAGAACGTCTTCATCTACGCCCGCGAGTACGGCCTGAACGCCGCCCTGGCCCGTGACTCGGTGATGTTCTCGACCCTGCTGTCGATGGGGACGCTCTCGGTGGCGGGCTGGCTGCTCGGGCGTGGCTAGTGCACCGTCCGGTACGGCCCGCAGGAGTGGGTGACGGTCGCAGGACGGCCTCGATGGACACCCGAAATGATCGTGCCGGGGAGAGCGCTCGCCCATGGCCTGTCGAAGCGGGCCCGGCAGCGGCTGTCGGCGAGGTTCAGCCAGGACCTCGGCCACCGTCTCACGGGCGATCACGAACCGCTCCAACCGGCTTCCGCCTGCCGCAGCTCGGCCTGAAGGGTCTCCACCCGCCGCCGAGCGGCGCGTTCACGCTCCTCCAGCAACCCCATCACCGACGGCATCCCGGAACCTCCACCGAAGCGACGACACGACACCCCGTCTCTGCCGCCGAAACACCGAACAAGGCGGCGCCACCGGGTCGGCCCGTGGCGCCGCCTTGCTCGCAGCCGGCTCTAGCCGACCTGGTTGATGGCCACGTCGCAGCTGGTCGACACCGGACAGGCGACATGGAAATTGTTCATCGTGACCTTAAGTAGCACGTCCTTGCCGTCGTCATCTGCCATCAGGTAGCAGTAGAAGTTGTCCTTGCAGGCGAACACATGGCCGTCGGCCTTGAAGCTCACCCACCAGTAGTCGTGCCCTGTCGTCACGAATCCCGTACGGTACTTCGCGTCGAACGCGTACTCCTTGCTGCCGTTCGCGAGATTTGTGAAGGTTTTGCTCACCTTGTAGTCACCGTCGTACCGGTGAGTAAAGGTGATCTCGCTCAGGGTGCCTCCGGTGTTGTTGACCACATACACCGGGCAGCTCCGCTCGGTCGCCGTAGCCTCGCCAGTCTGGTTCCCCATGGCTGATCAACCGCCTTTCCGCCAATTTGTGGCAGAGTAGATTCGTATGCTAATCACTAATCATTGCCCATGTCGCCTTCCCCGTAACTCCGCCAATCGAGGGAAAGTCACAGGAAACCGTTCCCGGTGTCGAAGGTCGAGGTATCAGCCCCTGAGTCCCCACTTTGAAGGAAGCGCAGGGTTCCGTTGGCTCAGATCGAAGCCGAGCAGGCACTGTGTGAATGGATTGAGTCACACCTTGGCCACTTCTTCCCATCCGGGATCGCTGGCTCAGCTGCAGAATGGTCCATCAAGATCCGGCCGGCCTGCGAACTATCCATCGTCCTGTTCGGAGTAACGGGCCCGCGTCCGCCAGCTAACGGCACCTGGGCTCGCCTCGTCTCCGAGAAATGTCGGGAGCTGCTTCTCCCCGCCGACCAGGCGCTTCCCGGGATAATCGCATCCGGAGCAGCTGAAAGCCATAATTTCAAAGCGGCACTGCTCGTCTTCATTGCCATCGAGCGCATCACCGGCCGCCGGTTCAGGTCGCACGACATCGTCAGATCCGTTTTCGCGATGCCGCCCCGCAGCAATCCCGGCCCCGATCTGGACCACGCCATCGCGACCGACCTCGCCGGTATCCGCGACTACGGCCCGCAAATGACACGAAGGCTTGAGGCGTTGATGCGCCGATACCCGTCCGCCCCCGCCCTCGGTGCCGCAGCCCGCCCAGCCCTCTACGACGTCACCCACGCCTGCTTCCTCGCCACCCGCTTCGGTCACCGCACCGCACCCTGGCCCGCCCGTCACGCCGCCTGGCTCACCCACACCCTCGGCCCCGCCGCGGCCGCCCGCCTACAGTTGGGCGATCTCGACGTCGCCGCAGAACTGACCGCAGCCGCCCTCTGGTGTGGCCTGCCCCTCAATCCGCACCATCAGCAGGTGCTCAACACCCTCTCCCGGACCGCCCTCGCGACCGGCTGCATCGTCCCCGGCGCCCACTTCGCCCCGGAGGCGGACTTCTTCGACCGCGCCTACCACCCGACACTGACCGCCCTCGCCGCCCTCAGCGCGGCCAACCGCGCTCAACTCTCCTGAAGAAACTCCGCCACCCGATGTAGAACCCGGCCAGCCCGCCTGAGCGTGTCAGAAAGGTCGTGCAAGTCCGCGGTCTGGGAGGCCGGCCGGGGCCCGGTCAAGGGCTCCGGCCAGATCCTGAGCCGGACAGATCACCTCCGCCCCGCCGTCTTCCACGTCGCAGTCCACCGCCAAGCCCATCCCGCACCCGTCTCCAGCCGTTCCGCTGCGGCGGGATCGATGCCGTACGGCGCGACAGGTCCGATTCGCCTGCAGTCTCAGGTGACCTGGTTCGATCAGGCGCCACCCACAGCACGGGGGCGAAGCCGCGAGCATGTCTTCGGGTGACCGCAGTTGATACCGCGCCAGGTTGCAACTGTGCCGGTGCGGACGGTCCTTGTCGAGCCTCGGTTCGCGCATCGCGGCGCCGAGGAACGCTTGCCTCCGCAGCTCGTGGCGGGGCGGACGTTCGGTGCTGGGTCGCCGGTGCCATCGGGCTGAGATTGCCTGACGCAGTTTTACCCAAACGATTGGTGCAATGGTTTGGGTAGGACATAATCGGCGACACGCGCGCGCCGAGGCCTTCTCGGAGGAGGCCGGGTGTCACGACCCGGAGGGCCCGCGTGCGCCTGTGACGAACCAGTCCTTCACGGAGGTCGGAATGGCGGAACAGACTGCGGCGGGACCCGGGACGGCCGGGCGGATGCCACGAGGACTCAAGATCGCGACGGGGGTGATCTGGTTCCAGGCGGTCGTCAATCTGCTGGTCGGCTGGGTGCTGTTCAGTAGCGCGGCCACGTTCGACGAGCACGGCGTCGGGGAGCGGTACGGCAGCGGCCTGCTGCGCACCATCGGTGTCGTCTCGGTGGTGATCGGCCTGCTGTTAGCCGTGTGCGGCGTGCTGGTGGTGCGGCGGGCGGCCTGGGTCCGGCCGACCGTCATCGGGCTCGAAGCGGTCGGTATCCTCAGCTCGCTGATCGCCCTGTTCTCGGGTGGCGCGATGCCTTCGCTCGTGGGTATCGCCGTCGGGGCCGCCGTGATCCGGCAGTTCGCCTCGGCTGACGCGGCGGCCTGGTTCAACCGTCGTTGAAGGGCCGGGTGGCGCCGGGTAGTGCCGGCGTGATGCGAACGGCCCTCAAGCGGTCGTTCCCGTAGTCGCCGTTCCCGTCGTGCCGCGTCCGGTCGGGCCGCCGCTCAGCCGAGCGGCGGCCCGACCGGCGCACCCGTCGAGGCCCTGGCCATCAGCACCGGCCGCAACTGCTGCGACTCGGCCGGCTTCCCGTCGATCAGGCACAGCAACTGCCGCATCGCCAGCCGGCCCAGCTCCGCGGACGGCGACCGGACGCTGGTCAGCGACACCGGCAATTCGGCGGCGAGCGCAATGTCGTTGAAGCCCGCCAAGGCCAGGTCCGTGCCCAGCCGCAGGCCCAGGTCGCGGGCGGCTCCGGCGGCACCGATCGCCGCGAAGTCGTTCACCGCGAAGAGAGCCGTCGGGCGGTCGGGGCCGCGCAGCAGTTCCTCGGCGGCCTGCCGACCGCCCGCGGTGTCGAACCCCGACAGCCGGATCCGGTGCGGAGGCAGCGGCAGTCCTGCCTCCCGGTAGCGCTCGACGAATCCGGCGGTCCGGTCCACGCCGGTGCTCGCGAACGGAGGACCGGCCACCACGGCCACGTCCCGGTGCCCGAGCGCCAGGAAGTGCTCCGCGACCAGCCGCCCGCCGAACACGTCGTCACAGGTCACCGCCGGGTGCGCGGCGCGCCCGTCCCGCCGGTTGACCAGCACCAGCGAAGTGCCGCGCAGTGCCGGGTCGTCCAGCACCGCACCGTCCAGATGGGCGTCACCGATCACCAGCCCGTCCACCCGCCGGGCCAGCACCATGGCGATCCGCTCGCGCTGCACCGCCGGATCGTCGTAGGTGTTGGTGACGAACGTGGACAGGCCGTGTGCCGTCGCCTCCTCCTCCACGCCCTCGTAGACGGTGGCCATCACCAGCTCCGACAGCCGGGGGACGAGCACCCCGACCAGGTTGCTGCGCCGGGTGCGGAGGCTGGCGGCGTACGGGTTGCGCCGGTACCCGCGAAGATCGGCCAACTCCCGGATCCGGCGCGCCGTGTCACCCGACGCCGCGCGGCCCGGCTCCCCGTCGCGGCCGTTCAACACCCGCGAGACCGTGGAGACGTGCACTCCCAGTTCGTCGGCCAGCCCCTGCAAGGTGACCGGCCGGCCCTCGCTCGTCATGCCGACTCCTCCCGTCCGTGCTGTTCCGGACCATTCTTCCGCACCGTCAGCCGTTCGGTGACAGTGCGGATCCTGGCCGTCGCGAACAGCCCGCCAGTGAGGCGGGAGTCCTGGCGGCAGATACCAACCAGGCTGGTGTGCAAAGGAGTTGGTGTGGCAGGACGGGTCGGGGCGTGCGGCGGTGGACCGGGCTGGCGACCGGGCGCCGCCGCTGGTGTCGGTGCCGCCCGCTAGCGTTCCCGATGACGGAGGGCCGGGAGGTGCGGTGAGTTTTCTCGGGATGTGGGTCCTGGCGGCGGTGCCGGACGAGGTGGTGGACGACGTGGCGCCCGTGCTGGGGCCGCACATCGACGGGCAGCGCGAGCTCGCCCGCACCCAGGAGCTGTGGCGGCGCTGGAGCGCCGCACCCGAGCGGGTCGGCGGCCTGCGTGCGCTGCGCCGTCGCGGGTCGGGGCCGTCGATGGCGCTGGACGCCGACAGCGAGGCGTTCCAGGAGCTTTCCAGCGCCTGCCCGTTGGACGAGCACTGCGAGGAGATCTACGCGGCCCTGGACCGGATCCCCGCCGACTGGCGGCACCTGGCGCTCGCCCCGGGCTGCCGGAAGGGATTCCCGGTGGCCGCGCTGGCCCACGGCCTGGGGCCACGCCGGTTCGCCCTGCTGCCGGGCTGGTTCGGTGACATGGTCCTGACCTCGCAGCAGGTGCGCGAGACCCTGCCGGACGTGGTCGCGGCGCTGGAGCTGACGGCGGAGCAGCGCCGCGAGGCCCGACAGCGCGCGGTGGAGTGGCTGTGCGACAGCGGCGACGGTGACCCGGGGGAGGCTGCGACGATGCTGGACGGCGTTGTGCCCCTGTGGCGCGCGGCAGTGGAGAGGCAGGCGGGGCTGCTGGGCTGCATGTTCATCCCTGGATGACCCGACCTCGGATGACCCGACCGGGGCCCGAGAGTGGTGGCCGCACCCGGCCGTGTCCAGCCGTTCCCGGGTCGTGTGGGGCCGCCGCATCCGCCGGACCGGAGTCGGCGGCCCGGCGGATGCGGCGGCAGCGGCGGTTTGCGGGGCGAGGTCAGGCGCGGGTCTTGGCCAGCAGCTCCAGGATCTCGGCGGTGGTACCGGTCTCGCCGAGCCGGGGGAAGATCCGCTCGACGGAGTTGCGGTGCGCCTCCAGATCCATGTCGGCCATCGCGTCGGTCGCCAGGGTGACGTGGTAGCCGTGTTCGTGCGCGGCCCGGGCGGTGGATTCCACGCCGATGCTGGTGGCGATGCCGGCCAGCACGATCTGGGTGACACCGCGGCGGCGTAGCTGCAGGTCGAGGTCGGTGCCGTGGAACGCACCCCAGTTGCGCTTGGTCACGGTGATGTCCCCGGGGTGGCCGGCCAGGTCGCCGACGATGACGTCCCAGCCCTCGGGCAGGCCGCCGGAGTGGCGCGGGGCTTCGGTGCGGCCGGGTACGGCGTCCGAGCCGTCGGCGGCGGCGGTCACCCGTACCAGGACGACCGGAGCGCCGTGGGCGCGGAAGGCGTCGGCCAGTTCGACCGAGCGGGCCACCACCTCGGGAGTGGTGTACGGGACGGTCGGCAGAGCGGTGATCCCGTGCTGCAGGTCGATGAGGACCAGCGCGGTGCTCGGGTCGAGTGCGGTGAGAGCCATGGGTGTGCCCTTTCATAGGTGAACGATCCGTACGGAAAAGGGAGTTCGTGACAGGTGGCGGTGCAGGTGCTCGTGTTGACCGCCGTGCCTGAGTCGGCGCCCACGCTCGGACCTACGCCCGCGCTCGCGCCGTCACCAGGCCGACCCGGTGCAGCGAGCGGTCCAGCAGGGTCACGGCCAGCAGCAGGACGGCACCGGCGAGCATGAACAGCGCCAGCCGGTGCAGCCCGCCCGTCCGGGCGCCCTCGCCGAAGAAGGCGGCGGTGGCGGCCGAGGCGGTCATGGCGCCGAGGTACATGAAGGTGCGCAGCAGCCCGGCGGCGGAGCCGATCCGGGCGGGATCCGCCTGGTGGTAGAGGGCGTTCTGGTTGGCGAGGCCGTTCAGGCCCTGGGGGATGCCCATGAGCACGCCGACGGCGACGAGCAGCCAGAGGGAGCTCCCCGAGTCGACCAGCAACAGCGCGGCGCAGGCAGCGATCTGGAAGAGACCGCCGGCCACGAGCTTGCCCCGGATCTCGCTGCGGCGGCCGGTGGCGCCGGAGACCAGCAGTGCACTCAGCGACAGCGGCAGCAGGACGAGTCCGGCGACCGACGCGTTCAGTCCCCGGCCCTCCTCCAGCCAGGGGGTGAAGCCGTACATGAACGCGTACGCCGCGGTGTAGCTCAGCAGTTGGCGGACGAAGGTGGCCAGCATGGGTCCGTTGCCGCCGAGCACCCGCAGGTCGATGAACGGTTCCGGTACGCGAAGCTCCCGTACCGCGAAGCCGGTGGTGGCGACGGCGGCGAGCACCGGAAGGTACCAGCGGGCGAGCCGGGGGCTCATCAGGAACAGCATCAGCGAGACGAGCATCGCCGCGAACAGCGCCATGCCCGCGAGGTCCACCCGGCCGGTGGCGGAGGTCTGTTCACGGTCCGGGGCGGGGTGCCGCGGCAGGCGCAGGGTGCCGAGGACCAGGCAGGCCAGCGACAGCGGGATGTTGACCGTGAACATGGTGCGCCAGCCGCCCGCGCCGATCAGCAGTCCGCCGAGGGTGGGGCCGATGACGGCGACGGTCTGGTTGGCGATCGCGAGCGCGGTCAGCACGCCGGCCGGGCTGTCCCCGCCGGTGCGTCTGGCTTCGCTGCGGGTGAGGTGCATCGAGGCCGGGTAGGCGGCCGAGGTGCCGAAGCCGAGCAGTACCCGGGCGGCGATCAGGAAGCCGAGTGAGGGGGCCAGGGCGCCGAGGAGTCCGGCGATCCCCACCAGCGACGTCCCGATCAGATAGAGGCGGCGGGGTCCGTAGGTGTCCACCAGCCGCCCGACCACGGGCTGGCCGACGGCGGTGGCCAGGTAGAGCGCGGAGACCAGCCATGCGGTCTGCGACGGGGGCGTCCCGAAGGCGGTCCCGATCGGTATCAGGGCCACCGCGATCATCGAGGAGTTGACCGGGTTCAGCACCGAACCGAGGAGCATCGGGGCGATCAGCTTGCGGTTGAAGCCCTCGGGCCGGTCCTGCCGGGTCTCCCGCCCGCCGTCCTCCGGAGGGCGGCGCAGCGATCGGCTCAGGCGCGCGGTGGGCGAGGTCATGACTGGGCGAGCCGATCCAGCAGGGTCAGTGCCTCGATCACGGTGCGGCGCTCGTCCTCCGTGCAGTGGTCCTGGAGCGCCCGTGCCAGCCACTCCTCCCGGGCCTGCCGGCTGCCCGCGACGTACTCGCGGCCGAGCTCGGTGAGGGTGACCAGCTGGCGGCGGCCGTCCTCCGGGTCGGGGTGCCGCTGGATCAGTCCGCGCTGGTCGAGCACCGCGAGGGTGGCCGCCGTCGACTGAGGCCGGACCCGCTCGGCGGCCGCCAGTTCGCTGGCCGACATCGGCCCGTCCTTGGACAGCCGGCTGAGCGCGGACAGCTGGGAGGGCGTGAGGTCCTGGGTGTCGGCGACCTCCCAGAGCCGTCGGCGCAGTCTGGTGAACACCACGCGCAGCTCTCCTGCCGCGCGGGCGGCCGATTCGGAGATGTTCCCGCTGCTCTGTTCCATGCCTCCACGCTAAAACCTTCAGGCCAAACTGTCCAGTCTTGCTGTGCAGTCTGGACTGATGATCCGACCCGGTGGCGGCACCACCGTCGAGCCGCGGGGCGGCGGCACCTCCACCGGTCCGCGACGGCGAAGGGACGGGCCGTGCCGCGAGGACGGGCGCCGAGCAGGGCTCACCGCCCCCGCAGCGGCGCAGCCGCGAACCGCGCCATGCCGTCCGCGAAGCCGACCGTCGGCCGCCAGCCGAGTTCGTCCCGGAGGCGGGTCGAGTCCGCCGTCACGTGCCGGACGTCGCCCAGCCGGTACTCGCCGGTCACCACCGGGCGCGGGCCGCCGTAGGCCGTGGCCAGCGCCTCGGCCATCTCGCCGACCGTGTGAACGGCGCCGCTGCCGACGTTGAACACCCGGGCGCTGCCCGCCGGGCGGTCGCCGACCGCCGCCAGCGCCGCGAGGTTGGCCGAGGCCACGTCGGCGACGTGGACGAAGTCGCGCCGCTGG
The DNA here is from genome assembly GCF_053598215.1 of Kitasatospora sp. NPDC001175. NCBI lineage: Bacteria > Bacillati > Actinomycetota > Actinomycetes > Kitasatosporales > Streptomycetaceae > Kitasatospora > Kitasatospora sp. NPDC001175. The sequence continues at coordinate 11,361 of NZ_JBSFJU010000054.1, forward strand.
GCGCCGTCCTCGAACACCCGGGGCGCCTCGCCCCTGGCCAGCGCCGAGCGGAACAGCGAGGCGACCCCCGCGTACGGTGTGTCGCGGGGCATCCCCGGCCCGTACACGTTGTGGTAGCGGAGCGTCAGAACACGGCCACCGCAGGCGCGCGCCCAGGCTGCCGCCAGATGCTCCTGAGCCAGCTTGGTCGCCGCGTACACGTTGCGCGGATCCGTCGGCGCCTCCTCGCCGACCAGGCCCGGTGCCAGCGGCCGGCCGCAGTGCGGGCACGGCGGCTCGAAGCTCCCCGCGTCCAGGTCGGCGATCCGCCGTGGGCCCGGTGCCACGTCCCCGTGCACGGCGCAGCGGTAGCGCCCCTCGCCGTACACCACCATCGACCCGGCCAGCACCAGATCCCGTACCCCGCCGCGTGCCATCGCCGCCAGCAGCACGGCCGTGCCGAGGTCGTTGCAGCTCACGTAGTCGGGCGCGTCGTCCAGGTCGAGCCCGAGGCCCACCACCGCCGCTTGGTGGCAGACCGCGTCCACGCCGGACAGCGCCCGCTCCACCACCGCCCGGTCGCGCACGTCGCCCCGGACGAACTCCACCCCGGCCGGCCACGCCGGCTCCCGCCCGGACGGATGCACGGCGGGCAGCAGCGCGTCCAGCACCCGTACCGCGTGGCCGGCCGCGACGAGCCGCGCCACCACCGCCGACCCGATGAACCCGGCACCGCCGGTGACCAGAATCTCCATGCCGGCGAAGCTAGCCGTCCGGCCCGCCCCCGTCCCTGTGCCCCGGCCGGACGTCAGGGCTTCGTAACACTCGGCACACCCGGCAGCCGCGCGGGCGGCACCCGGTCGGTGTGCGCCCGGGCGCACGGCATCATGGAACCTGTGCCCGAAGGAGACACCGTCTACCGAACCGCCACCCGGCTGCGCCAGGCCCTGGCCGGCCGGCTGCTGACGGGTGCGGACCTGCGGGTGCCGGCCCACGCCACCGCAGACCTGCGCGGGCGGCGGGTGCTGGAGGTCGTCCCGCGCGGCAAGCACCTGCTGATTCGCTTCGACGGCGGCCTCACCCTGCACACCCACCTGCGGATGGACGGCAGCTGGGAGCTCTACCGGACCGGCGAACGCTGGCACGGAGGCCCCGCCCACCAGATCCGCGCCGTCCTCGCGACGGACGAGCACACCGCCGTCGGGTACCGGCTCCCGGTCGTCGAACTGCTGCGTACCGCCGAGGAACAGCGCGTCGTCGGACACCTCGGCCCCGATCTGCTCGGGCCGGACTGGGATCTCGCCGAGGCGCTGCGCAGGCTCGGCGAGCAGCCCGAACTCCCGCTCGCCGAGGCACTATTGGACCAGCGGAAGCTGGCCGGCATCGGGAACGTCTACGCCAACGAGCTCTGCTTCCTGGCCGGGGTCACCCCCTGGACCCCGCTCGGCGGGGTTGCCGTCCTGGACCGGGTGCTCGCCCGCGCCCACCAACTCCTGGAGGCCAACAGGCTCCGGCCGGGCCATCCCACCACCGGCGAGGCGCGCCCCGACCGCCGGAACTTCGTCTACGGCCGCGCCCGCCGTCCCTGTCTGCGCTGCGGTACGCCGATCCGCACCGCCCCGCACGCATCGGACCGGGGCCGCGACCGGCCGGCCTTCTGGTGCCCGCGCTGCCAGCGCGGCCCCTCCCCGGCAGGCTGACCGGGCGGCGGCGTCAGGGCAGTACGAGTGCCGGATGGCGCGGGTCGTCGGCGCGCACCGTGAGGTCGGCCAGTTCGGACGGGCCGGTCTCGGCCTCGTAGCGGGCGAAGGCCGGGAGCGTCCACCGCTCCTGCGGCGGAGTCCGGCGGGCCAGCGCGGCCGGGGTGAGCGCGAGGTGCACCGTCAGCTCGAACGGCAGCCAGCGGCCGATGAGCAGCGCTCCGTCCAGCAACAGCACGCCGCCGGGCGGGAGTTCGGTGTACGGCGCGCGGGTGGACCGGTCAGTGGCGGCGTCCCGGAGCGAGGGAAGGACGCGTGCGCTCCCGCCGGGCTCCAGCGGATCGAGCACCTCGCGCAGGAGTGCGCCGTCGTCCAGCCAGAGGTCGTGGTAGGCGTCCGGGTCGTGGCGGCCGTACTCCAGGCGCAGCGAGGCCGGGCGGAGGAAGTCACCGGCCGAGACCCGGAGCACCGGGCGGCCGCGCAGCCGCAGCGGTTCGACCAGGGAGTCGGCCAGCTCGCCGGGACGGGCTGCCGGCGCTCCGTCGATGGCGATCCGCAGCCTGCGGCCGTCCGTCCCGGCCGGGTGGGTGTCGATCCGCTCGGCGAGCAGGTCGATCAGACGTTCGGGGGAGATCGGTCTCACCTGCACGACCCGGCGGTTCCTCTCCTGATTCGACAACTCGACTATATTGCAAGTCAACTGATCGCCGATTGCTCCCCCGGAGGAACCGCCGTGCCCGTGCTGACCCTTGCCGAGGTCGAGGCCCTGGCAGCCGACGCGCACGCCGGGCAGCTGGACAGGATCGGCGAACCCTACCTCGGGCATCTGCGTGCGGTCTCAGCCGGGCTCGCCCCGTTCGGTGTCGGCCTGCAGATGGCGGGTCTGCTGCACGACGTCCTGGAGGACACCGACCTCGGCGCCGACGACCTGCTGTGCGCCGGCGTGCCGTTCGGCGTGGTCGAGACCGTCCGCCGGGTGACCAAGGCCCCCGGTGCGGCCTACCAGGCCATGCTCCGGCAGATCACCACCGACTATTCGGCCACCCTGCTCAAGATCGCCGACAATGCGCACAACTCGGTCCCGGCCCGCGCCGAGCGGCTGCCCGCTCCCGACCGCGAGCGCCTCGCCGCCCGCTACCGCGCGGCCCGCGAGGTCCTCTGGCCGGCGGTGGCCGCGGCGGACGTCCGGGTGATCGTCGAGCTCGTCAACCCCGCGCTGCTCGCCGAGCTGGATCCCGGCACCGGGGGCGGAGGGTGAGTGGCCTGTACGGCGCGGTAGGGGCAGGCTGGTAGCAGAAGAGCCACGTGCTGCCCGGTCGGCCGCGCGCCGCGGCGTGCAGTCGGGGGGTGCCGGGTTCGAGCAGAGGGAGCCCGCGATGGCCGACATGCAGGAGAAGTTCCCAGACAAGTCCACGGAAGAGCGCGAGGACATCCGGGCACTGGACCCGGAGGAGGGCATCACCTCGTACCAGACCGCGCACGCGTGGGAGGAGTCGCAGGCCGAGGGCGACCGCCTCGACGAGCCGACGGAAGACACCCGGCGGTGAGCGGCGACCGGGCCGAGCGGCAGGCACCGCCGCACACCACCGAGTGGAGCATGCGCCTGAGGCTGACCGAGGACGGCGACCTCACCCAGGCCCACCTCGAACTGGACACCGGCCAGAACATCCTGGAAGCCGACGCCGAGGCCCGACGCAGCGCCCATGACCCACCCGCCACCGTCATCGGCGACGAACTCGCCGCGGGCCGCGCCCTGATCGAACTGGGCCACCGGCTGGTCCACGCGGGTTCGGTCGCGGCCGAGGCCGCCGAGTCGGCCCGTCGGCGCGACGAGGAGTGAACAGACGGGCGCGGACCACGTGATCGCAGCTCGCCCCCTCGGCCCGGTGGACGGGCCGAGGGGCGGGCCTGCCGGCGTGCACCGTGAGTCCGCCCGACGACGACGGCTGTTCCCGGAGCGCCGGCCGCCCGAGGGACGCCAACGGACCGGGCCCGGCCGGCGAGTGCCGACCGGGCCCGGGTGCGCTGTTCTCGTCCGGCGCGCCAACTCCCTCAGCGGGCACACCGGTTGACCGAATGCGTCAGCAACGGCCGATGGTCTCGCAGTCGTCCCAGCGGGTGGCGGGGGCGGCGGGGAGATCGCCCGAAGGCGCCATGAGGGCGGGCGCGTTGCGCGGCGCCACCTTGGCGGCCGGGGTCTTGGCCGGACCGGCGGCGAGGCGGACGGCTACCGCGTCCAGGGCGGCACGCGGACGGGCGCCCGCGTAGTTGTTCACCATCACGGTGAACGCCAGCTTGCGGCCGTCGGGCGCGGTCGCGTAGCCGGAGATGTTGTCCACGCCGCTCATCGAACCGGTCTTGGCGTGCACGTTGTTGGCCGCGGGCGTACCCACCATCCGGGTCGCCAGGGTGCCGCCGACCATCCGGGCGGGGTTGCCGGCGATCGGCAGCGCCTCGTACCAGCTCTTGAACCACGGCTTGTCCGCGGCGACCTTGAGCAGACCGGTCATCTTGCCCGCGGTGACCAGGTCGTAGCGGGAGAGACCGGAGCCGTCCACCTGGCGGCCGGCCGGGTTGGACAGGCCGTTGGCCTTGAGGAAGGCGCCGATCTGGTTCACACCGGCGGTCCAGGTGCCGGCACCGCCCTTGACCTTGCCCATCTCCTTGGTCAGGTGCTCGGCGATGCCGTTGTTGCTGAGCTTCAACAGCGGCGGCATCAGCTCGGCCAGTGGGTGCGAGTCGTGCGAGGCCAGCGCGGTGGAGGTCTCCTGGCCGGTCGCGGCCGCCACGCCCTTGCCGACCTTGACGCCGTGCCGGGCCAGCGCGCCCGCGAAGACCTGGCCGGTGTAACGGGCCGGGTCCTCGACGGTGGCGATGAAGCTCGCGGGGGAGCCGCCGGCCGGGACGCTGCCGGTCAGGTTCAGCACGTTGACGCCGCGCTGGCGCTCGACGTTCGCGCTCTGCGCGCTGCCGGCCGCGCCGGTGGTGATCTTGCCGTTGAACTTCAGCGGCGCCTCGGCCGGGTAGAGGTCGACCTTGGCCGCCTCGCCCTCCTTGCCGGGGGTGACGGTCACCTTGACGGTGTCCATCACGTACTCGTTGTCGGTGGCGACGGTCAGACCGGAGATCTGCGGGCTGTAGGAGTACGGCTCGTCGTCCCAGGCCCAGCCCGGGCCGAACGGGACGTTGTCGTACCGGCTGCCGTCGGCCAGCAGTCGGCCCTTGACCTCGGTGACACCGGCGGCAGCCACCTTGGCGGCCAGGTCGTCCAGGTCCTGCGGCAGCAGGCTGGGGTCGCCGCCGCCGCGCAGCACCAGGTCGCCGTTGAGCACGGAACCCTTGCGGGTGCCGGCCGTGCGCACCTCGGTGGTGAACTTGTAGTCGGGGCCGAGCAGGTCGAGCGCGGCGGCCGAGGTGATGGTCTTCATGGTGGACGCCGGGGTGAGGTAGGCGTCGGCCTGGTGCTGGTAGACCACCTGGCCGGAGCTGAGGTCGACCACCTGGACGGCGGTCTCGGCGCCCGCCATCACGGGGTTGGCGAGGATCGCGTCGAGGTCGGCCGCCAGCGTCGGGTCGGCCGGGGAAGGCGTGTCCGCCTGGGCGGAACCGGCCAGCACGGAGGCGGCGAGGGCCACAGCGGCCAGCGGCAGCGTGCGGCGGTGCAGGCGTGCGGGCAGAGGCAAGATCGCTCCATACGTCGGGTACGGCGAGGCGCAGCCCGGACGCACCGCACCGAAGCTGGGCACGGCGAATCCAAGGCCCCCACAGACCGGTACGGAACGGCCGAAAGCCCCCCGCTTTTCGTGAGGCGAAAACTACCATCCGACGGACAGTCAGATGATCGCGGGACCGTTCGGTCCGTTTCACACCGATCCGGCGCCCGGGGAACCGGGCACCGGTAACTTCTACGCGCCGACCCGCCGAAAAGTCTCACCCCTCGACGAGGATTTCTTTCCGGCCCGCGCCGAACCGGCCACCGAACCCGACGGACAGACGCTGGCCCGGCGCACCGCTACTGCGGAGCCTGCGCCCCGCCCCCGGCCTTCACCGCGTTCACCATCGCCTGGTGGACGTCCCGCGCCGTCCGCTCGTCCGTGGCCGGCACCGGGCTGCCCTCGACCGTGAACCAGTCCAGTGCGCCCGAGTACTGCACCGTCAGCCGGGCCTCCCCGTCGATCCACATGGTGTGCACCGTGAGGTCTCCGCTGATCGCACCGATCTCCTTGGTGAGCACCCCGCCCCGCCCGGAGAGGATCCCCTGGGTGGTCCAGGTGGCCCAGGAGACGGTGCTGCCCGCCGGCGACTGACCCTGCTGCTGCTCGCTCATGGCCCTATCTTCCCCCGGTACGCGGTTCGCCACCCCGCAGCGACACCACCCACTGCCTCGCCCGAACGAGGTGCTCCCTGATCCGAACGGCCCGCTCCGCGGCACTCGGGCGGCCCAGCGGCGGCCACCCGGACGGAGGTCTAGCATCGGGAGCATGGGACAGCGACCCGTCGCGTCCACGGCGCCGCAGCTGGTCCTGGAGACCGCAGACGACTGGCAGGTGATCAGCCCGAGCCGTGAGTACCACGTCGGGCGCGACCCCGCCGGAGAGATCGTCCTCGACGACCCCAGGGTCTCCTGGCACCATGCGGTGATCCACACCGATGACGGCCACTGGACGCTCGACGACACCGACAGCACCAACGGCACCTTCACCGACGGCCGCCGGGTCCGGCACCTCGACGTCGGGCCCGGTACCACGCTGCGCTTCGGCAGCCCCGAGGACGGACCGACGGCCGTCCTGCGGGCCGTACCCGCCCCGGCTGTCTCCGGACTCTCCACCATCACCGGCTCCACCCGGCCCCCCACCGTCGTACGGCAGCTGCCCGTCCGGATCGTCCGGATCGGGCGGGAGAGCGACAACGACCTGGTCGTCCCCGACCTCTCGGTCTCCCGCCACCACGCCGAACTGCACGCCACCCCCGACGGCCGTTACGAGATCGTCGACCTCGACAGCCACAACGGCACCTACCTCAACGGCATGCCGGTCCACCGGGCCGAGGTCGGGTCCGGCGACCTGATCGGCATCGGCCACGCGATGCTCTGTCTGGTCGGTGACGAGCTCCAGGAGTTCGTCGACACCGGCGACATCGACCTCAACGTGGAGGACCTGGTGGTCACCGTCGCCGGCGGCCGGCAGCTGCTCGACCACATCAGCTTCCCGGTCGGCCAGGACTGCCTGTTGGCCGTCGCCGGACCCAGCGGTTCCGGCAAGTCGACCCTGCTGAACGCGCTCACCGGGCTGCGCCCGGCCGACCACGGCACCGTCCGCTACGACGGCCGCGACCTCTACCACGACTACGCCGAACTGCGCAGCCGGATCGGCCTGGTCCCGCAGGACGACATCCTGCACACCCAGCTCACCGTGCGGCGCGCCCTGGGCTACGCCGCCGAGTTGCGCTTCCCCGGCGACACCGACCCCGCCGAGCGCGAGGCCCGGATCGAGAAGGTGATCGCCGGACTGGGTCTGGGTGAACGGGCCGACCAGGTGATCGCCAGCCTCTCCGGCGGCCAGCGCAAGCGGGTCAGCGTCGCCCTGGAACTGCTGACCAAGCCCTCGCTGCTCTTTCTGGACGAGCCCACCTCGGGCCTCGACCCCGGTATGGACCGCTCCGTGATGCAGATGCTGCGCGAGCTCGCCGACGACGGCCGCACCGTGATCGTGGTCACCCACAGTGTGCTCAGCCTGGGCCTCTGCGACCGGCTGCTGCTACTCGCCCCCGGCGGGCGGATCGCCTACTACGGCCCGCCAGCCGAGGCCCTGGACTTCCTCGGCCACCAGCACTGGCCCGAGGCATTCGAGGCGTTCGAGACCGAGGCCGACCGTGACTGGGCCGGCCAGTACCGTGAATCCAGCGCCTACCGCCGCTACATCGCCGCCGCGATGAACCGGCCGCGCAAGGCGGAGCCGCACCCCGAGTCGATGGCGGCGCCCCCGCCACCGCAGGGCTGGCGCTCCCAGCTCGGCACCCTGGTCCGCCGCTACGGCGCGGCCCTGTCCACCGACCGGACCTTCCTGGGCGTCATGATCGCGCTGCCGTTCGTGATGGGCGCCATGGCCCGCGCTCTGGCGGGCAGCCGGCTCACCCCGGCCACCGCCACCAGCGCCCTGCTGATCCTCTGCGTCGGCGCGGTGCTCACCGGAGCGGCCAACGCGGTGCGCGAACTCGTCAAGGAACGCGCCATCTACCAGCGCGAACGCGCCGTCGGCCTGTCCAGATCGGCGTACATCTGTTCGAAGATCGCGGTGCTCGGCACCGTCACCGTGGTCCAGTCCGTGGTGCTCACCCTGGTCGCCCTGGCCGGGGTACGGGTGCGCCCGCAGGGCGGCAGCGGCGTCCTACTGCCACCGCTCGCCGAGATCACCATCGCTGCCGCGCTGCTCTCCTTCACCGCCATGATGCTCGGCCTGGTGATCTCTTCCCTGGTCCGCCGGGAAGAGGTGACCATGCCGCTGCTGGTGCTGGTCGCCATCGTCCAGGTGGTCTTCTGCGGCGCACTGCTCGAGCTGCACACCGTCCCGGTGCTCAACCAGCTCTCCTGGCTGGTGCCCTCCCGCTGGGCGTTCGCCGCAATGTCCGCCACCGTCGACATGCACCACATCGTCCCCGGCGCCCTGACCGCCGACCCGCTCTTCGCCCACAGCCCGGACATCTGGCTGCTCGACCTGGGAATGCTGCTGGTGCTCTCGCTGATCTTCGGCCTCCTGGTCGGGCGGCTGCTGCGGCGGCAGGAACCCGCGATCATGCGGCGCTAGCCGGACGGCCCACAGGAGGCGCCGATGAGCACCACGTACCACCGCACCGGTCCGGACCACGACGCACACCGGTTCAGGCCCACCCACGTCGTCCCCGAGGACGGGCTGCCGACCTGGGCCGGGCCCGACGCCTCGAGGCCCAGCGCCCGGCTGGACCCGCTGCTCCCCGTCCGCCTCGCCGACACCAGCGGCGACTGGGCCCGGATCGTCTGCGCCAACGGCTGGAGCGCCTGGGTGGACGGCCGGCTGCTGGTCACCCTCCCGCACCGCCCGCCGGGAACCGGCCGCCCGCTCGGCACCACCGGGGACCCCCGGCCGCTGCTCGACGCACTGGCCCGCTCGCTCGCCGCCTACCGCGAGCTGGTGGAGCGGCTGGCCGCCGGCGAACTCGACCTGGACACCTTCCGCCGCCGGTCCGGCGAGCTGCGGATCGGCGTGGTGATCGACGGCCCGTCCGCCTGGCTGCTCGACCTCGACGACGGCCGCTGGTACTACTGCGACGGCACCCGGCTGCAGACCTACGCCGCGGTCGAGCCGCCCTCCCCGGGATAGGGGAAGCCGGTGAGCACCGCGGCGTACGAGGACCTGACCGGGCACCGGCTCGCCGGGTACCGGCTCGGCCGGCGGATCGGCCGGGGTGGCATGGCGGTGGTCTACCAGGCGGAGGACCTGCGCCTCGGCCGCCCGGTCGCGATCAAGCTGCTCGCCCCCGAACTGGCCCGCAACGACGTCTTCCGGCAGCGCTTCGCCCGGGAGTCACGGGCCGCCGCCGCCATCGACCACCCGCACATCGTCCCCGTCTACGAGGCGGGCGAGGCGAACGGCGTGCTCTACATCGCCATGCGCTACGTGGCCGGCCGCGACCTGCGCGCCCTGCTGGACCGCCAGGGCCGGCTCTCCGTCCCGCAGACGGCCCGGATCACGGCCCAGATCGCCTCCGCGCTGGACGCCGCGCACGCCCACGACCTGGTCCACCGCGACGTCAAACCCGGCAACATACTGATCGCCGAAGGGCCCGACGCCGAACGGCCCGAACACGCCTACCTGACCGACTTCGGCCTCACCAAGAAGTCGCTCTCGCTCAGCGGGCTGACCAGTGTCGGCCAGTTCGTCGGCACCCTCGACTACGTCGCCCCCGAGCAGATCAGCGGCCGTCCGGTGGACGGGCGATGCGACCTCTACAGCCTGGGCTGCGTGGTCTTCGAGGCGCTGACCGGCGCGCCGCCGTTCCGGCGCGACGACGACCTCGCGCTGCTCTGGGCGCATCTGCACGATCCCGCGCCGCTGCTCACCTCGCGGCGGCCCGACCTGCCCCGTGCGCTGGACCCGGTACTCGCGAGGGCCCTCGCCAAGACACCCGAGGAGCGCTACGACAGCTGTCTGGGCTTCGTGGCGGCGCTTCGGGCGGCCGCCGAGAGGGGGGACCGGGCCGCTGTCCCGGTCATCACCACCCTGCCCGAGCCCGCGCCCGTCCCACTGCCGCCCGCCTGGGCCAGGCCGGTCTTCAGCCCCCCGCAGTGATCGCGAGCCGTGGCGCACCCGGCTCCTTCGGGCGTCCGGTCGCGTTCAGCGACCCACCTCGCGGGCCTGGAAGTCCCCGACGGTCTCCCGGCGGATCAGCAGTCGGGCCCGCCCGTCGCTGACCGCGGCCACCGCCGGTCGGCCGACCAGGTTGTAGCCGGAGGCCATCGAGAGCTGGTAGGCACCGGCGGCCGGAACCGCCAGCAGGTCGCCCGGGCGCAGGTCGGCGGGGAGGTCGGCCGCGCGGACCAGGACGTCGCCGGCCTCGCAGTGCCGGCCGACCACGTCGATGACGGCGGGCGGGGCCTCGGAGGTCCGGCCGACCAGGCGGACGGCGTACGGGGAGCCGTACAGGGCCGGGCGAGGGTTGTCGCTCATCCCGCCGTCCACCGCGGCGAAGGTGCGGCCGTCGGTGCCGTGCTTCACCGAGAGCACCCGGTACAGGGCCACGGCGGCCGGCGCGGCGATCGCCCGGCCCGGCTCGACGATCAGACGCGGCACCGAGAGGCCGTGCTCGGCACAGCGGGCGGCGAGGTGGCGGGTGGTCCGGGCGGCGAAGTCGGCGAGGTCCAGTTCCCGGTCGCCGGGGCGGTAGCGCACGCCGTGGCCGCCGCCGAGGTCGAGTTCGGGCAGTTCGGCGCCGTGCCGGTCGCGGATTCGCGCCAGCAGTCCGACCAGCCGGTCCAGCGCGGCGAGATAGGGCTCGACCTCGGTGATCTGGGAGCCCAGGTGGCAGTGCAGGCCGGTGAGGCGGAGGCTGGGCTGGGCTAGCACCCGGTCGACCGCCTCGGCCGCGTCCCCGCCGTCGATCCGGAACCCGAACCTCTGCCCGGCCACCCCGGTGCGCACAGCCGAGTGGTGTCCGGCTGCGATGTCCGGCAGGACCCGGACCAGCACCTGCTGCGGCGTGTCCGCGATGGCGAGGGCGGCCAGCCGGGGGATCTCGGCCAGGCCGTCGATGACGATCCGGCCGACCCGCATCCGCCGGGCGAGCCGCAGTTCCTCGGGGCTCTTGGCGTTGCCGTGCAGCAGGATCCGCTGCGGCGGGAAACCGGTGGCGGCGGCGAGGCGCAGTTCGCCGGCCGAGCAGGCGTCCAGACCGAGCCCCTCCTCGGACACCCAGTCGGCCATCGCGCTGCACAGGAACGCCTTCGCCGCATACAGCACCTGCGCCTGCGGGAGGGCGGTGCGGTATGCCCGGGCACGCCGGCGCACCTCCTCCTCGTCGAGCACGTACAGCGGAGTGCCGAACCGGTCGGCGGCCTCCGCCAGGCCGACCCCGCCGACCAGCAGCTCTCCGCCGGCCCCGGGTCGGGCGGAGGCCGGCCACGGGCTGCCGAGCGGCAAACCCGGGTGCGGGGAGCGGCGACGGGCGGTCCGGGCGGCGGGGTCGACCTGGGTCTGGGTCATGGCGGAGGGCTTCCTTCCACACGTGGCTGCGGGCTCACGGCGGCCCGGACCGCAGTACCGCCGGCGGCTCCGGCCCGCCCGTTCCAGTGGATGCCCGACGCAGCCGGTCGGCACCGGGCCTTGACGCATGGCCTACGCGAAGTACGCCCGCCTTGACGACACCCTGACAGCGCTCGGGTCCCCGACAGGGCAGCGGAATCGGACGTGCGGGAGCGGGTTCCGGCGCGCCGGGGGCGACGGTCAGCGGTTCAGGAGCGCTGGAGCGGGCGGGGCGCCCTTCGCGCCAGCAGACCGCCGAGCAGGCCGGCGGCGGCGCCCCACAGGGCGCCGAGCACCACGGTGCGCGCCAGGTCGGGGCTGAGATGGAGACTGCCGGTGCCACTGTGCAGACCGAGCAGGGACAGGCCGAGCTCGGCGGAGACGGTGGTGAGCAGTCCGATCGCCAGCATCGCGAGGGCCAGGGCGACGGCCAGGTTCAGCGCGCACCGCCAGAGCGGGGGACGCTCGGGGGAGTGCAGCGCCGCGCCGAGACCGGTGAGCAGGACCAGGATCACCGCGAGCGCGAGCAGCAGCCAGCTGCGGCCGTCCTGCTGGGCGAGCGAGGAGAGGTCGAGGGTGACGTCCCGGCTCCGGGAAGCCTGGAGCACGGAGGCGAGCGGTTGCGGGACGGGCAGGCCGATGGTGCCCGCGGAGTGGCCGTGCCAGGAGCCGCCGATGCCGACGCCCAGCGCGATCCAGGCGAGGTTGGGGAGTGCGAGCAGCAGGACCGCGAAGGTCTCCCGGGGGTGATCGCCGGTGGCGGCGCAGACCAGACCGGTGACCAGGCCCACCAGCACGTACACCGTCAGCAGGCTCAGCACGGCGTGTCCGGCGGGCCGGATGGTGGTGTGTATGCGTAGCAGGCGTGCGGGCAGCGGTGCACGCCGGGAGATCAGGAAGGCCAGCAGCAGGACCCCGCAGAGCCAGGCCAGCCCGATGCCGAGGGTCGCGCCCGGCGAGGCCCGGAAGCCCACGGTGGGCGCGCCGCCGAAGATGCTGCCCAACTGGTCGAGCAGCGAGTCGCCGGTCGGGACGGTGAAGGTGTGTTGGGCGTACTGCCGGACCAGGAGCAGCAGCGCCAGCCAGAGCACCGCCGTACGGGCGGCGCGTCCGGCCAGTTCGGCGGGTCCGACCAGGGCCCGGTGCCGCAGTGGCTGGAGGAAGACGGCACCCGCCACCAGTGCCCCGACGAGGGTCACCGACAGCGGCAGGCCGGTGATCCCGCCCTGGGCCTCGGCGACGAAGGCGGCGTTGCCGGTGAGGTCGAGCGGCACTCCGACGGCCAGCAGCACGGTGGCGGCGAGCACCGCGGGGAAGGCGCCCTCGGGCAGTGTGTTCGCCCCTGCGGCCCACAACCCCAGTGCCGCGACCACGACCATGACCACGAGTGGCGCCACCGCGGCGGCCAGCGCGTCGGCCCAGAGCCTGAGCACGCGGAGTGCCGGGCTTCCGGGTCGGCCGGGCGGCCGTGGCGGTACGTCACGCGGTGGCACGTGGTGCGCGGGTGTGCTGTCGCGCGGCGGTACGCCGTTCGGGGCCGGGTCGCTCGGGTGCACGCTGCCTCCCGACGGGCGGATGTCTCCCGGGGTGGGTCTGCTTCCAGCTTGGGTCAGCGGGCGGGCGTCGGCGAGCGCTCGTCCTGCTCCCGGTGAGTGATCCGGGAGCGGTCGGCCAGCGGTTGCGGGGTGCCGAGGGGGCCAGCAGAGAATGAGACCCGGGGGGCGGACGGGGGAGGCGAGCCGGGGGAGACCAGCCCTGGAGGACTTCGCGTGACTTCTCTGCCGCCAACCCCGGACGATTCCGGCGACGGTCCTGACGACGGACCCGGCCGGCGGGACGACCGTCCCGACCAGGGAAGTGACCGCCCCGACCGGCGAAGCGGAGAGCGGCCGGACGGATCGTCCGCCGGCCCGCCGACCCGGTCCTCGGCCGGCGAGCCCCCCTACGGCGGGTCGGGGCCAGGAGCTGGCGGATCGCCGGAGAGCGGTCCGGGCGAGCCCCACGAGCCGACGTGGGTGGGCCCGTTCGGTCCGCCGCGCTCGCCCGGTCCCGGCCCGGGCCCGGAGAGCGGGGCCGAACCGCCCGCGGGGCCTCCGGCCGGTCCGCTCTCGGGAGCCGGGGGCGGACGCTCGGACACCGAGAGCGCGGCGGCTCCGACGGGCGGAGCGGAGTCCATGGGACCGCCGCCGGGGCCACCCGGGGGTCCGCGCCAGCCGGCCGGCTTCCCCGGTGGTCCCGGCCGGCCGCGCGGGCCCGTGCCGGCCTGGCGCCGGGGACGGACCATCGCGCTGGTGACGGCTGCGGCGGCGGTGGCCGCCGGGGCGGTGACCTTCGCGTTGACCAACCACTCCACCGGGGGGCGGCCCGCCGCCCCGCAGGTGGTGCTGCAACCGGTGTCTGACGCGGGCCCGGACCCGTTCACTGACTCGGTGGCGGCCTGGGCCGCCGCGCCGTCGGGCGCCGCCGGTTCCCCGACGGTCACCGTCTCCGTGAGCGCCGGCACCGGCGCCGGCCTCTCGGTCGAGGGCGGCCAGGCCGGGCTCTACGGCGGCAGTGCCGGTACCGAGAGCTGCGATGTGTCCAAGCTGGAGGGCCTACTCGCCGCGGACCCGGCCAAGTCCCGTTCCTGGGCCGGAGTCGAGGGCATCGCGCCGGAGGCGATCGGTCCGTATCTGAGGACGCTGACGCCGGTCGTGCTGCGGGCCGACACCCGAGTCACCAACCACGGCTTCAGCAACGGCACGGCGACCGCGTTCCAGTCCGTTCTGCAGGCGGGCACCGCGGTGCTGGTCGACGCGCACGGGGTGCCCCGGGTGCGGTGCGCCTGCGGCAATCCGCTGTTGCCGCCCGCGCTGACCGCGAAGCCCGGCTACCGCGGCGCACCCTGGCCGTCGTTCCACTCCCAGACGGTCGTCGCCGTGCTCCCCGCGGCGAGTCCGCTGCCGCACTTGGTGGTGGTGGACCCGTCCAGCGGGGCGTCGTTCGCGAAGCCCGTGGGCCCCGTCGTGTCCACCACCCCCTCCGGTCCGGCGGGCGGCAGTCACGTTCCCGGCTCGGCCACCGCGCATCCCTCGCACCCGAGCGCCCCCGCGAGCCCGGGCCAGGGCACCACGGCACACCCGAGCCCCGGCGCGAGCCCGAGCGCGGGCGGAGGTACGGGACCGGCGACCGGCGCGACCGGTCAGAGCGCGACGGGCGGCGCCAAGCCCTCGCCGGGCACGAGCCCGGCCCCGACCGCGCCCCCGAGCTCGCACGCGTCCCCGGCCACGAGTTCGCCGCCGGCCACGAGTCCTGCCGTGGCCACGACCCCGCCCGCGGGCCAGAGTGCCCAGAGAAGCGCGGCTTCCTCCTCGGCGGCCTCGGCCGAGTACCCGACCCCCCAGCTGCCGTCGATCTCGCTGCCCAACGCCCCGGCCGGGTCCGGCGGGGTGCCCTCGAACCCGGGGGCGGGGTGAGGGAGACTGGGGGCATGTGCCGGAGTATCAAGACCCTGCGGCCTCCGGTGATGCCCGAGGTCACCCAGGACGACATCCACGCGGCCGCGTTGCAGTACGTGCGGAAGGTGTCCGGGTTCCGGGCGCCTGCTGCGCACAACCGGGAGGTGTTCGACCGGGCGGTCGCCGCGGTGGCCGAGGCCACCCGGGAGCTGCTGGACGACCTGGTGGTCCGCGGGGCGCACACCGGCTGACCCCCGCCGCGTCAGCCGAGGAAGCCCCGGAGCAGCGCTGCCGTCGCGGCCAGATGCTCCTCGGTCGCCCGGCGGGCCCGTTCCACGTCGCCGGCCAGGATCGCCTCGGCCATCGCCCGGTGCTGCTCGAAGGCGTTCTCGATGTTCCGGTCCAGGATCGGGATGGCGTTGAGCAGGTCGTTGAGGCGCATCCGGATCTCGGCGACGCCAGCGGCCAGCGAGGGGGAGCCGGTGAGTTCGGCGATCGCCAGGTGGAAGCGGGAGTCGAACTGGCGGTACGCCTCCGGGGTCGCCTGCTCCAAGTCGGCCAGCCTGCCGCGGAGATGATCGATCTGGGTGTCCGTCAGAACCCTTCGGGCGGCCTGCTCGGCGGCGCCGGCCTCCAGGACCATCCGGTAGGTCAGCGCGTCCTCGAGTTCGGCGCCCATGTGGCGTACTGCGCGCCGGAGTTCGCCGAGGTCGGGCGGAGGCTGGCGGTAGGTGACGAAGGTGCCGCCGTAGCGGCCGCGGCGGGACTCCACGCAGTTCGCCTCCTGGAGCGAGCGGATCGCCTCGCGCAGGGTCTCGCGGCTGATGTTGAGCCGGGCGGCCAGTTCACGCTCGGGCGGCAGGCGGTCGCCGTACTCGAACACGCCCAGCTTGATGGCCTCCAGCAGCCGCTGGACCGTCTCTTCGAACGCGTTGCCGGTCCGGACCGGCCGGAAGATCGCGCCGCTCTGCCAGTCGCCGCCGGGCCGGGGGCCGCCGGGCTGGTCGGTGCGTATCCCGCCTCTGTCTGCCTGCTCCACGTGGGCATGGTACCCAGGCATTCGTGCCGGGACGCGGTTCCGGGTGAGGCCCCTCGGGGGCGTGTCAACGCCCTTCTCAGCACGTCCCCTTGACGCGGTGGTGGCGCGGGGTGAAGCATGCGCTGTACGTCAAAGGTCTGTTTCCGGGCCATTGACGGCCACAGCGTTGTGGGCGCACGTTTCGGATTCCCCCACCGAACCCCCAGGGGTGCGCATGTCCTCCGACCGCCATTCACCACACCCGCCGCCGGACCTCGTCGACAGAGCCCTGTCGGCGGACGAGCGACGGCTCAGAGAACTCGGCTACACCCAGGAGCTGGCCCGCTCGATGTCGGCCTTCTCGAACTTCGCCGTCTCGTTCTCGATCGTGTCCATCCTCTCCGGCTGCCTGACCCTCTACGGCTTCGGCATGACCACCGGCGGCCCGGTGCTGATCACCTGGGGCTGGCCGGTGGTCGGGCTGATGACGCTGTGCGTCGCGCTCGCCATGGCTGAGATCTGCTCCAGCTTCCCGACCGCCGGCGGCCTGTACTTCTGGGCCGCCAAGCTGGCACCCTCCAGGGCCCCTGCCTGGTCCTGGGTGACCGGCTGGTGCAACTTCATGGGCGGCATCGCCGTCACCGCGAGCGTCGACTTCGGCGCCGCCGCCTTCGCCAACGCCTTCCTCGAACTCCAGTGGGGCTACGCCTCCACCCCCGCCCACACCGTGCTGATCTTCGCGGCGATCCTGCTGCTGCACGGGCTGCTGAACACCCGGGGCGTCCGGCTGGTCGCCGTGCTGAACAACGTCAGCGTCTGGTGGCACGTCTTCGGCGTCCTCGTCATCGTGGGCGCACTGGTCGTCATACCGGCACACCACGCCTCCGCCTCCTTCGTGTTCACCCGGTTCGTCGACGAGACCGGCTTCCACAACCCGCTCTACGTCTCCCTGCTCGGCCTGCTGCTCGCCCAGTACACCCTCACCGGCTACGACGCCTCCGCCCACATGACCGAGGAGACCCACGACGCCGCCCGGTCCGGCCCCAGGGGGATCGTCAACTCCGTTGTGGTGTCGCTGGTCGCGGGCTGGATCCTGCTGCTCGGCATCACCTTCGCGATCCGCGACTACGACGGTGCCGTCAAGAGCTCCACCGGAGTGCCGCCCGCGCAGATCTTCCTGGACGCGCTCGGCGCGAGCGGCGCCAAGCTGCTCCTGCTGATCGTCATCGGCGCCCAGTTCTTCTGCGGGATGGCCTCGGTGACCGCCAACTCCCGCATGATCTACGCCTTCTCGCGGGATGGGGCGCTGCCCGGATCGCGGATCTGGCACCGGATCGACCCGCGCACCCAGACCCCCACCAACGCGGTCTGGCTCGCCACCGGTGGCGCCTTCCTGCTCGGCGCCCAGGACCTGTGGAACGCCACCGCCTTCGCCGCCGTCACCTCGATCTCCGTCATCGGCCTGTACATCGCGTACGTCATCCCGATCTACCTGAGACTCCGTCAGGGTGACACCTTCGAACGCGGACCCTGGCACCTGGGCCGCTGGAGCAAGCCCCTCGGTACCCTGGCGGTCGGCTGGACGGCGCTGATCACGGTGCTGTTCATGCTGCCCACCGTCCGCCCGATCACCGCCACCAGCTTCAACTACACCCCCGTCGCGGTCGCCGTGGTGCTCGGCTCGGCCTGGATCTGGTGGCTGGTCTCGGCCCGGCACTGGTTCACCGGCCCCAAGGTACAGCCGGATCCGACCGAACCACCCCAGCGGACAAGCGAATTGGAGACACGATGAGCGGGACCCGACTCACCCTCGACCGACTGCGCACGCTCGTCGCGGCCGGCGAGGTGGACACCGTCGTCCTCGCCATGACCGACATGCAGGGCCGCCTCCAGGGCAAGCGGATCGCCGCCGAGTACTTCCTCGGCGACGTCCTTGCGAACGCCGCCGAGGGCTGCGGCTACCTGCTCGCCGTGGACGTCGACATGAACACCGTGGAGGGCTACGAGAACTCCTCCTGGGAGACCGGCTACGGCGACTTCGTCCTCAAGCCCGACCTCACCACCCTGCGCATGGTGCCCTGGCACCCCGCCACCGCCATGGTCCAGTGCGACGTGCTGGACCACGACGGCACCCCCGTCCCCGTCTCACCCCGGCAGGTGCTGCGCCGCCAGCTGGACCGGCTCGCAGGCTACGGCTGGAAGGCCTACGTGGGAACGGAGTTGGAGTTCATCGTGTTCCGGGACAGCTACGAGGAAGCCTGGCACAAGGACTACCGGCAGCTCACCCCGGCCAACCAGTACAACGTCGACTACTCCATCCTCGGCACCGCGAAGATCGAACCGCTGCTGCGCCGCCTGCGCAACGAGATGGCCGGCGCCGGACTCACCGTCGAGTCGGCCAAGGGCGAGTGCAACCTCGGCCAGCACGAGATCGCCTTCAAGTACGCCGACGCGCTGACCACCTGCGACGACCACGCCGTCTACAAGACCGGCGCCAAGGAGATCGCCGGGCAGGAGGACTACAGCCTCACCTTCATGGCCAAGTACAACGAGCGCGAGGGCAACTCCTGCCACATCCACCTCAGCCTGCGCGACGAGCACGGCGTACCGGTGATGCCCGGGGACGGTCCGCACGGCTTCTCCAAGGTGATGCAGCACTTCCTGGCCGGCCAGCTCGCCTGTCTGGGCGAGTTCGCCCTGCTGCTCGCCCCGACGGTGAACTCCTACAAGCGCTACGTCGCGGGCAGCTTCGCGCCCACCGCCATCGCCTGGGGACGCGACAACCGCAGCTGCGCCCTGCGGGTCGTCGGCCACGGACCCTCGCTGCGCTTCGAGAACCGGGTACCCGGCGGCGACGTCAACCCCTACCTCGCGGTGGCCGCGCTGATCGCCGCCGGCCTGCACGGGATCGAGCAACGGCTGGAGCTGGAACCGGAGTTCACCGGAAACGCGTACGCCTCCGACGCTCCGCGCGTCCCGGCCACACTGCGCGACGCCGTCGCCGCCTTCGAGCGGAGCGAGGCGGCCGCCCTCGCCTTCGGCAAGGACGTCGTCCGCCACTACACCCACGCCGGCCGGGTCGAACTGGCCGCCTTCGACGCAGCGGTGACCGACTGGGAGCGGCGCCGCGGATTCGAGCGACTGTGACGGCCGCGACCACCGGCGGAAGCCGGCCCCTGATCGGGATCACCGGCTACCTCAGCGAGGCCGCCTGGGGCGTCTGGCGGCAGCGCGCCGCACTGATCCCGCAACTGTACGTGGACGCCGTCACCCGGGCCGGCGGCACGGCCGTCCTGCTGCCTGCGCAGAGCGACGGCGCGGCCGGCCTGCTGGACCGGATCGACGGACTGCTGCTGGCCGGCGGTCCGGACATCGACCCCGCGCGCTACGGAGCCGACCCGCACCCGAGCACCGACCCGCCGCACGAGCTGCGCGACGCCTGGGAGTGGGCACTGCTCACCGGAGCCCTGGAGCGCGACCTGCCCGTCCTCGGCGTCTGCCGCGGCCTGCAGGTGCTCAACGTGGCCCACGGCGGCGACCTGATCCAGCACCTGCCCGAGCAACTCGGCGACGAGGGACACCGGATCGCCCCAGCGACCTACCACCAGCAGGCGGTGACCATCCAGGCCGGCAGCCGGCTCGGACGGATCCTCGGCCCCACCGCCAAGGTCCCCTGCTACCACCACCAGGCCGTCGGACGCCTCGGTGACGGGCTCCGGGCCACCGCCTGGAGCCAGGACCGCAGCATCGAGGCCCTGGAACGCCCCGACCGCCGCTTCGTGCTCGGCGTGCAGTGGCACCCCGAGGCCGACCCGGCCGACCTCCGGCTCTTCGAAGCCCTCGTCCAGACCAGCAGTCGCAAGGAGACCTCCGCATGACCGAACCCGACCTCTTCCAGGTGGTCAACCCGGCCACCGAAGAGGTGATCGAGACCGTCGCCATGGCCACCCTCGCCGAGACCGACGCCGCGATCGCCCGGGCCGGCGCCGCCTTCGAGACCTGGCGGCACGTCAGCCCGGCCGACCGCGCCCGGCTGCTGCGCGCCTTCGCGGCCGCCGTCGACGCCGACCTGGAGAACCTGGCCCGACTGGAGGTCGCCAACGCCGGGCACACGGTGGGCAACGCCCGCTGGGAGGCAGGCAACGCCCGGGACGTCATCGAGTACTACGCGGCCACCCCGGAACGGCTCTTCGGCCGCCAGATCCCGGTCGCCGGCGGCATCGACGTCACCTTCCAGGAACCGCTCGGCGTGGTCGGCGTCATCGTCCCGTGGAACTTCCCCATGCCCATCGCCGCCTGGGGCTTCGCACCGGCCCTGGCGGCCGGCAACACGGTCGTCCTCAAGCCCGCCGAACTCACCCCGCTGACCGCGCTGCGGCTCGCCGAACTGGCCAGGATCGCGGGCCTGCCCGAGGGAGTGCTCCAGGTCCTGCCCGGACGCGGCCCGGTGGTCGGACACCGCTTCGTCACCCACCCCGACGTCCGCAAGGTGGTCTTCACCGGCTCGACCGGGGTCGGCAAGGCGGTGGCCGCCGGATGCGCCGAACAGGTGAAGCCGGTCACCCTGGAGCTGGGCGGCAAGAGCGCCAACATCGTGTTCGCCGACGCGGACCTGGCCAGGGCCGCCGCCACCGCGCCGTACGCGGTCTTCGACAACGCCGGGCAGGACTGCTGCGCCCGCTCGCGCATCCTGGTCCAGGAGTCCGTCCTCGACGAGTTCATGGCGCTGCTCGAACCGGCCGTACTGGGGGTGCGAGTCGGCGACCCGCACGACGAGAAGACCGAGATGGGCCCGCTGATCTCCGCCGCCCAGCGGGAGCGGGTGGCCTCCTACGTCCCCGAGGGCGCACCGGTCGCGGTGCAGGGCCTGGCTCCCGACGGCCCGGGCTTCTGGTTCCCGCCGACCGTGCTCGCCCCGGTGGACCAGGACTCGCCCGCCTTCACCGAGGAGATCTTCGGCCCGGTGGTCGCCGTGGTGCCGTTCCGCGACGAACAGGACGCGCTGCGGATCGCCAACCGGACGCACTACGGGCTCTCCGGCTCCATCTGGACCAGGGACGTGGGCCGGGCCCTGCGGGTCGCCCGAGGCGTGGAGGCCGGGAACCTCTCCGTCAACTCGCACTCCTCGGTGCGGTATTCGACCCCCTTCGGCGGCTTCAAGCAGTCGGGACTCGGCCGCGAGCTCGGGCCCGACGCGGTACTCGCCTTCACGGAAACCAAGAACGTCTTCATCTCGACGGAGGAGTGAGCAGCGTGACCCAGCGACTGACCGGCCGGGTGGCCGTCATCACCGGCGCAGGCAGCGGCATCGGACTGGCCACCGCCAAGCGGTTCGCCGCCGAGGGCGCCAAGGTGGTCTGCGTCGACATGAACGAGGACACCGGGCAGAAGGCCGCCGCCGAGGTGGACGGCCTGTTCATCCAGGCGGACGTCACCGACGAGGACGCCGTCCGGGAGATGTACGAGCGGGTCGTGCGCGAGTACGGCAGCCTGGACATCGCCTTCAACAACGCGGGCATCTCGCCGCCGGATGACGACTCGATCCTCACCACCGGCCTGGAGGCCTGGAAGCGGGTCCAGGACGTCAACCTGACCAGCGTGTACCTGTGCTGCAAGTACGCCATTCCCCACATGCAGCGCCAGGGCAAGGGGTCGATCATCAACACCGCCTCCTTCGTGGCGGTGATGGGCGCGGCGACCTCGCAGATCTCCTACAGCGCCTCCAAGGGCGGAGTGCTGTCCATGTCACGGGAGTTGGGCGTCCAGTTCGCCCGCGAGGGCATCCGGGTCAACGCCCTGTGCCCCGGACCGGTCAACACGCCGCTGCTCCAGGAGCTCTTCGCCAAGGACCCGGAGCGGGCCGCCCGCCGCCTGGTCCACATCCCGCTCGGCCGCTTCGCCGAGCCCGAGGAGATCGCCGCCGCCGTGGCCTTCCTGGCCAGCGACGACTCCTCCTTCATGACCGCCAACACCTTCTTGGTGGACGGCGGCATCTCGGGGGCCTACGTCACCCCGCAGTGACCGGCCCGGCTGCTCCCGCGAGGACCCTCCGCCCGCCGCGGCCTCGCGGGAGCGGCCCGGGTGTCAGCTGACTGCCAGTCGGCCAGGGGAGGCCGAACGGCCTGCGTGACGGACTTTCCGACAGACGGCCGTTGGAGACGACCACGGCCACGAGAGTCGGCCCCGTGATACGTTCCAGGACCAAGGGGCCGACATGGATGAGACTTCGAAAGCGCGTGATCGGCAGCAGTACCTGGACCGGATCAAGCTGGTTCCCGCCGGACACCGGGGGCGTCGGGCGCCCTGGAGGTCGACTTCACCGCCTCCCAACTGGCCCGTCTCGACGAGGCCAGCGCGATCGGACTCGGCTTCCCGCACGACATGCTCGCCAGTGACCACATCCGCAAGGCGCCGACGTTCGGCTCTCCTCACCAGATGACAGGGAGTTTGAGCGGTCCTCGGTTTTGGAAGGAACCGCACCATTCGAATGTCTCTTCCGGGTGCGCCAACCGCAGTGATGGGAAGCGGCGGACGAGTGCTTCGGTGGCGATCTCGGTCTCCATGCGGGCGAGTGCCGACCCGAGGCAGTAGTGGATGCCGTGTCCGAATCCGAGATGTCCGCCTTCCGGCCGGTCGACGTCGAACTGGTCAGGGTTGCTGAACTGCTGCGGATCCCGGTTGGCCGAGGCAAGTGACATCCAAATCCGCTCGCCTGCTGTGATCCGGACGCCACCGATGTGGGTGTCCTCACGGGCGAACCGCCGGGAGGCCAGCATGGAGGGGCTGTTCCAGCGCATGACCTCGTCGACCACCCGGCCGACGCCGAGGGCGCCCGATCGCAGGGAGCGCAGCGTTTCGTGGTGGGTCAGGAGTGCCAGGACGGTGTTGCCCACGAGGTTCGCGCTGTTGTCGTACCCGGCGAACAGGAGAAGGAAGGACAGGGCGACGAGTTCCGGTTCCGACAGCTGGTCCCCGTCCTCGCGCGCCGTGATCATCTGGGTGAGGAGGTCATCGCCGGGGTGGTCGCGCTTGCCGGCGATCAATTCGACGAGGAAGCCGTGCAGGTCGTGGAGTGCCCGGCGTGATGTTGGGGCCGCGTCCGCAGCGGGGGAACGAAGGGTGTCCGTCCAAGTCCGGAAGTCTCGGCGGTCTTCCTCGGCGATGCCGAGCACGTCGCAGATCACCGCGAGTGCCAGTGGCGTTGCCAGGGCAGTCATGACGTCGGCCGAGCCGTCCTGGAACCGGTCAAGAAGTTCGTCGGTGCGCTGCTGGATCGCCGGCCGCAGTCGGCCGACGCTACGGGCGGTGAATGCCGGGGCGACCAGGCGGCGCAGGCGGGTGTGGTCGGGTGGGTCCATGTTGAGCAGGTGCGCGTCGAGCGATGGCGGCATCGACGCACCGTGCTTGCCGGTGCTGGTGGAAGTCTGCTTGTTCAGCGATAGCCGTCGGTCGGTCAGTGCTGCTCGAACGTCCTCGTAGCGGGTGACCACCCACACCGGAGCTCCGTCCGGCGTTGTGGTGCGCGCGACGGGGCAGGCCTCCCGTAGACGTGCGTAGCCCGCATGGGGGTCGGCCAGCAGTGCACGGTCGAACAGTGTCGGGGTGTCCGGAGTCGGATCGGTTCCTGTCATGAGGCAGCAACTCCGGTGGCGGCTCCGGTGAAGCGCTCGGTTATGTCGGCAACCACGGGAGAGGTCTTGTAGGCGACCGCCACCTTGACCAGCCAGGCGACCTCCTCTGCTGGGTCGACGGCAGTGGGGGCGTGGAGGTGGGGAGCCGTGGCTGGCACGAGGGCCCCGGTAGTGTGTGAGCGAAGAGCGACGCTCATCTGAGCGGCCTCCACGGCGGCCTCGACATCGTCGGGCGTGAGCTTCCGCCTCCGTGCGAGGTCCCGTGCCTCCTGCACGACTGACTCCGTGAAGTACGGGCGCAGCCTGAGCTGGGCATCGCGGATCTCCACCCGCTGGCGGGCCACGAGCAGGTCGAGGTCCTGCAGCGTGTCGGCCTCGTGGCTGTCACGGGGCCGAAGGATCATCCGTCCCTCGCGGATCTCGATCCTGGGACGTGAGAGCAGGGCCCGGGTGGACCGGGGCCCCTGACGGTCGTTCGGCTTGAAGAGGACGAGTTCCGGAAAGGCGGCGGCGAGGTCGTGCCACAGAGGGTAGAGGCGCTTGTAGGCCCGGTAGGTGGCTGCGAGATCCTTCAGGCGACTCGCTCCGGCGCCCCAGCCGGGCATGGTGAACCCGATGGAGAAGAGCATGGCCGAGACACTGGCGGACAGGGGTGCCGCGATGCTGCTGACGTCGTGCAGGGGGGATGTCGCGAACAGGTCCCAGACCATGTTCGCGACCTTGGGCACTCCGTAGCCGAGACCGAACCAGGCTCCGAGGGCGACGGTCAGAAGACCGCGGCGCAGCCACGGGCGGTCCACCGCCGTGGCATAGCGGCGGCACAGCACGATGAGCATCACCATGCTGGTTGTGAAGAGGAGCTGGTAGCTGAGCAGGAAAATGGAGATGTAGGGCACCGTTTCGAAGGTGACGTCGAAGTCCACCGGATGCTCCACGCCGTCGACGTTGCCGAGGAAGAAGAACACGGTCATGACGACGAGCGTCGCCAGCGAGTAGCCGACCCCGATCCAGTGGCGCAGCCGGAGCTTCCCCTGGGCTGAGGACCAGGACACCAGCAGGGCGATGAAGCCGGTCACGCAGACTGCCACACAGATGTAGATGATCAGTGTGGCGATGTTCGGCACGCCGAGGATGCGATCGATCCCCATGTAGACGTGGGGCGAGGCGAGGACGAACGGGGCGGCGAACGTGGCGATCGAGAGGCAGAGGAGCTGGAGTTCCCTGTTGCGCCAGTCCCGTGCCAGGTCGCGGACCTTGTAGAAGAAGGCACTCCACGTGATGACCGACAGGATGCCGTAGACGACGGTGAGCAGCAACAAGGGTCAGGTCCTTCGTGAGGAGTTGCGTTCCAGCGCGGCGCCGATGTGCTGGACGAGGTTCGCCATGCCGGGGCTCACGGGTTCCTGCCGTGCCTGGGGGGCCGCGCGGCCGGCCCGCAGGGGAATGAGGGAGGCGACCAGCTCGGCTGCCCGCTCCTCCTGGCTGGTGTAGACCGATCGGGCCAGGACCGCTTGGACGAAGCGCGGGTCGAGGGTGGGCATCAAAAGCCGGGCGACCTCGGCCTGGTCGGCCTCGGTGGAGCCGTGTTCCAGCAGCATGTGGCCGAGCTCGTGCATGACGATGTGCTCCCGGTGGGCCGTGGACGTCGCCTCCGTGTAGAGGACGTAGTCGACATCGTCCGTGGCCACCCACAACCCGCAGGGACTTTCCGGGCGGACAGCCAGTGGCATGGGGACGAGCGAGATCTGGCGCCCTCGTCGGCGTTCGACGCTGTCGACCAGCGTGTTGATGCTGAACGGGCTGGGGAATTCGATCTGGGCCACTACGTCGACACAGCGCTTGCGTAGTTCCTTGTCGTTCAACTCCGCTCCCCACGGGCATTCGTTCTGCTGCCATCGGACAAACTTCACGACATCCCCCGGTCGCGCTGGTGGGGCTCCCGTGGCGGCCGGTGAGGGTGGCGAGAGGGGAGCCTAGCGAGTGGACCCTGTCCGGCGTGGCCGGGCAGGCCGCGTCACATGCGCTGCCGCGGGTTTGCCTTGCTGAGGAGGTCCAGCACGGGCGACAGGGCCTGTAGCGCGTCCGAGGGCAGACCGGCGACCTGGCGCATCGCGACGCTCCTGGCTCCTACGGCCTTCAGAGCCCCCAGGAGCAACAGATCGTCGGGGTCGGCGGCCGGAATCGTGTCATCGACGAAGTAGCCGGGCGGGAGACTGATCGTGCCGGCGAAGTCGCGCAGGGGCTGGCGCAGCTGCTCGTCCCACTGTCCAGACCGCAGGGTCGCGAGGTCGGAAAGACTGATCTTGCTGCCCTTGGAATCCAGGACCGTAACGCGGGCCTCGTCATCGAGGGGTGCGGCCGTGTCAGGCTGCAGGACCTTGAGGACGTCGTCCAGCCGCTGGAGCACCATGGCGGGCAGTGGAGCCGATGCCTGTCCGGCGGTTGCATCGTCGCCTGCGGACAGGAAGTACGAGATCGGAACCTGGTAGACGTTCGCCAGGGTGGTCAGGGCGTTGATCCCCGGGTTGGCGACCTTGCCATGGCGCAGGTTGTGCACCGTCTGACGGCTGATGGTGGGGCTGCCGGGATGACGTTTCGCATGCTCCTGGCTGGCAAGCTCCACTGCGAGGTAGTCCCGTGGACCGGTTCCGTCGGGGTGCCCGGTGTTCATGAGGTGTTCGAGTCGCTCCGCGATGGTACGGCGGTGAGCCGTGGCGCTGTCCTCGGCCATCTTCCTGTGCGCTCCTTCGCGGCGTGGGGGCTGAAGCGCTGTCAATCATATGTGACAGGTGGTCAGTTAGGCCGCGCTCTCATCAAGAATCCTTGACAAGACGGGGTTCGGGTATGCACGATCGGTTGCGACACCGCACCGGACGGTGAGGATCTGTACGGCGTGGACGGAGCAAGTACGGGGGCCGTCCTGCCCGTTACGGGGGAAGATCCCGCCGTCCGGTCGGTGAGCCGAAGGTGCCCGCATGCTCGTTCGAGCACGCGTCGCCGCCAAGGCGGCCCGTGGACATACTGCGGGCACCATGCGGTCGGTCGCGGCACTTGGGGGTGTCCTGACGGTGGAGGGGGCTGCACGTTCAACGACCTGCAGGCCGGATCCCGTTCCGCGAGGGTGATCACGGCGAGGATGCTTCCCTCCCGGCAGGCGAGCGACTTGGTCGACGGCCACTGGCGCCTGCTGACCGGCGGGCAAGCGGTGCCCAAAACGCTGGTGTGGGACAACGGAGCCGGCGTCGGCAAGGGCAGGCCCACCGCCGAGTTCGCCGCCCTCGCGGGCCTGCTCGCTAGCCGGATTTACTTTTGCCGGCCCCGCGATCCAGAAGCGAAAGGCGTGACAGTGCGACGGTGCTCAGCCAAGCGGAGGCACTGATCCTGCCGGTGTAGGTCTTGGTGTACTCGGCAGCCGAACGCTGCCCTTCCACGCCCTGTGAAGACCCCTGTCCTCCCAGGGCGTGGAAGGGCAGCGGCACGACCGGAGATGGGCGGTGTGGGGGTGCGTCCGGGCGGTGGTCCCGGCGCCGGGGTGGCTGGGTTCAGGCGTGGGCGGGGTGGGTGAGGGTGTGCCAGGCGCTGTAGCCGCCGAGGAGGTCGGAGACGTCGGTGCGGCCGTGGTGGCGCAGCAGGCTGGCGGCGATGGAGGAGCGGTGACCGCTGGCGCAGTGGACGACCAGGGGGCGGTCGGTGGGGATCTCGTTCAGGCGGCGGGGGAGTTCGGCCAGGGCGATGTGCAGGGATCCTTCGATGAATCCTGTTTCGCGTTCGCCGCAGGTGCGCACGTCCAGGACGGTGGGGGGCTGCTCGCCGGCGAGTGCGGTGCGGAGTTGGTCGGCGGTGAGGCGGCTGGCGGGGGTGACGTCGTCGGTGAGGGCGGACAGGGCGTTGCCGGGGCCCAGCAGGTAGCCGGCGATGTGATCGAAGCCGATGCGGGCGAGGCGGGTGATGACCTCGTCCTCGCGGTCCTGCGGGGCGATGATCGCGATGTTGCAGTCGGGGGTGAGGACGGTGCCGGCCTGTTCGGCGAAGCGGCCGTCGGCGGGGACGTTGATGGCGCCGCGGATGTGTCCCGCGCCGAAGTCCTGGGGGCTGCGGGCGTCGAGGATGACGGCGCCTGCGGCGCGGACCTCCTCGAGGTCTTCGGGGCACAGGGGGCGGGCGGCGTTCGTGCGGTCGAGCAGCGGGTGGTCCTGCCGGTTGAGGGCGGCGGCGTGGCCGAAGTAGGCGGGGGTGGCGGACTGGCCGGCGGTGACGATGCGGACGAAGGTGTCCTGGTCCATGGGCTGGCAGGCGTAGTTGGTCAGGCGCTGCGCGCCGATGGTGGACTGCTTCTCGGTGGAGAGGTTCTTGCCGCAGGCAGAGCCGGCGCCGTGAGCGGGGAAGACGCGGACCTGGTCGGGCAGGGCCATGAGCTTGTGGTGGACGCTGTCGTAGAGCATGGCTCCGAGTTCCTCGGCGGTGATGCCGGCGGAGGCGAACAGGTCTGGGCGGCCGACGTCGCCGATGAACAGGGCGTCGCCGGTGAGTACGCCGTAAGGGGCTTCGTCGGTGGCGTGCTCGTAGACGAGGATGCTGATCGACTCGGGGGTGTGTCCGGGGGTCTCCATGATCTGGAGGGTGACGTCGCCGAGTGAGATGCGTTCGTCGGCGGTGAGGTGGCGGATGGCGTACTCGGTCTCGGCGCGGCGGCCGTAGCCGATCCAGGCGCCGGTGCGGGCGGCGAGTTCGAGGTGGCCGGCGAGGAAGTCGGCGTGGAAGTGGGTGTTGATGACGCCGACGACGGTCAGGCCGCGTGCGTCGGCGTCGGCGAGGTATTCGTCGACGTCCCGGCGGGGATCGACGATCACGGCCTGGCCGGTGGTCTCGTCGGCGATCAGGTAGGAGGCCTGGGAAAGGCAGTCGAGGTAGTACTGGCTGAAGATCACGGGGTTGTCTCCTGGTCGGGGTCTGACGGGCGGGCTACACGCTCAACCATACCCCTGGGGGTATTGATTCCGGCAGGTGTGACACTCCCAGTGCTCCGCGCGGTTGTTGCCCCTGGGGGTGTAGGCGGGAAGATGAGAAGCGGAGGCCGGGGCGCGCGGGGTTCAAGCCACGCGGTAGATCCACGACCGCCGCCTCATGCGGGCCGCATAGCCCGCCTCTGTCGCGGTACCGCTCCCTGCGATCGGCCGCCGTCCCCACAACAGCGCACGGCGCCTTCGGTACCGCTGGTCCTCCGCCTATTTGTTCACCGTGGTCCCGGCGGCGACTGACACGGCTCGTTCCTGCAGCGGCTTCGCGGAGCCGGACGATCTTCTCGTGCTGGGCGGCGAGCTGGGGCGGGGCCTGGTGTGCGCGCTTGGTCAGCAGGTTGGGGATGTCGCGGTCGCTTCGCTGTGCGTTCGGCGCTCATGTCACGCGCCCCGGTCCCCGCGCAGCACTGTCCGGTGCGTCTGCCGCAGCATCTCGCTGGGGAGCACTCCCAGGTCGTCGCCGAGGCGGCGGCGGGTGCGGTCGAAGACGGCCAGTGCTTCGGCTTGCCGTCCGCTGCGGTGCAGGGCGCGCATCAACAGCGCGGCGACCGGTTCGTTGAGTGGTTGCGCCGCGGCCAGGGCGGACAGTTCGGCGATGGCGTCGGCGTTCCGGCCCAGCCGTAGCTGCCATCCGGCCTTCCGCTGCACCAGGGTGATCCTGCGTTCGGTGAGCCGCAGCCGCTCCAGCTCGGCTAGCGGCCCGGGCAGGCCGGCCAGGGGCTCGCCGCGGAAGAGGTCCAGTGCGCGGGAGCAGGCGCGTACCGCCTCGGCCAGGTCGCAGGCTCGCTCGGCCGCCCCGGCCGCGGTGACGAGTTCCTCCATGCGGGCCACGTCCACCTCGACCGCGCCGCCGACGAGTCGGTAGCCGCACTGGTCGCGCCTGATCACCCAGTCCGGGCGGTCCCCGGTGTGCAGGATCTTGCGCAGCCGGTAGATGTAGACCGGTACGACGTTGCCGAGCGGCGGCTCCATCCCCCACACCCCGTCCAGCAGTTCGTGCCGGCTGACCGCCCGGTCCGGGCACAGCGCCAAGGCCGCCAGTACGGCCTGCTGGCGGACCGGACCCAGGTCCACGGGCTGCCCGGCGCGCCAGGCCCGGAGCGGGCCGAGTACGCAGATGCGCAGCCACGGCTCCGGCACGGGGGCCGTCGGCCGGCGGACGGTGGTCCGAGGCACCGGCCCCGCCACTTGCCCGCGCGGACCATGACCGGGTGTCACCAGTCCGCAGTCGAAGGCGTGGACGATGGCGGCCGCCCGGTCGCGCAGCCCGAGCGTGGCGAGGATCCGTCCGAGGTGTCCGGCCACGGCGTGTTCGGGGACGGCGAGGGCGGTGGCGATCTCGGCGTCCGTCAGGCCGCAGCCGATCGCGTACAGCACGTCACGCTCCGGTCCGGTGAGCGCGGTTGTCGGTGGGGCGGCGGTTGCGGTCGTCGGCATGACGGCTCCCTGGTTCTCCGGCCCGGGCTCCCGGGCATCGGCGGTGCGGCCGAGGCCATTGATGCTGGTCCGGGCACCGACCAGGGAACAGGCCACCAGGCCGGTCATATCCGGCCGGTGGCTGCGCCAGGTCCCTCACCTGGGTAAATGCCGATGCATCAAGGGAACAGGGGCTGCCTTGGCCGTCGGTGTCAACGGTGCGCCGGGGCGTCGATGTGCCGGTCCAGGCGCTCGTCCGGGAGGCCCCCAAGTCCGCCGATCAGCCGCGCCGTTGATCCACGGTCATGGCAGGCCACGGCGATCCCGCCGTTTCACGGCGATTTCATCGGTCCTGCCTACCGTCCTGCCTGACGTGTTCGCGGCGCGCGATCACCTGCGCGCGCCGCCATCGGGGAGTGGAGTCTTTGGTGAACGACCTACTGCACAAGCTGGTTTCCGGCGCCCTCGTGGGCGGGCTGATCGCATTGGTGGGCTGGCTGGGCGCCGAGAGGCGTAGGCGAAAGGCGGCCAGGGCGGAGACGGCCGATCCGGCACCGAGCCGGGACGAGCTGCCGGCCCGGGACGATCGGGGGACCGCATGAGGATCTACGAGGCCGTGTGCGACATCACCGCCACGCCGTTCGACGCGTCCAACCTGGCGGCTGCCTGCGGCTCAGGCTTCGCCCTGATTCCCGGCACCCCCGTGTGACGTCGCTTCGGCGCGTCGGCCCCGGTTCTCCTCCTGGGGCCGGCGCGCCTCGTCCAGCGCGTGAACACCGCCTTCCGGGCCCGCGTAGAAGGCTGGCCCGGCAATCGGAAGCAGCGATCGAGCCCGCCCGGCAAACACCGGGCGGGCTGGTGGTTCAAGCGGCCTGCCGTGCGGCTCTGGCCGGCATTTCGTAGAACGCCTCCTCGGATTCGTGGTGCTCGAACTCCTCGACGTCGTGTTGCTGCTGGGCGTCTGCTGGTCCCGCCTGTGCGAGCTCGTCCGGCGTCGGCTGGTGCGGGACGTGGTCCCTCCACGACATCGTGATCACTTCCTCTCTCCTGCGGGTTGTCCAGCTCACCCGGTGATGGGCTGGTGGTCGTCGATCGCGGGGCCGGCATCGACGGGCAGACATCGGCCGCGGCGGTAGCGGCGTCAGCGGGGACCCACTGGCTCGTCGTCCACGGGCGGTGCGGCGAGGCCGCCGTTCCACAGGTCGTCAGGGCATGTCACATCGCACGCTCCCCCCGAGCCGATACAACTCCCGTGCTGCACCTAGTTCCTAGCCTTCCGCGATGCCGACGCTGGTACACCGGAGGCCACCGGATTCACACCGCGGAACTCGTCCTCCAGGCCGGGCGGGCTCGGCCGGGTGCGGTGTGGCCCCGCACTCGGGGGATGTGCGGGGCCACGGGTCCAGGAGTGCACCAGAGGGGGAGTGGTGAGGTGGGATCGCCGTTGCCCGGCGGGAGTTCACCGGATCGCGGAGAGCGCGTCACCCTGGTAGCGGGCGCCCGCGTTCCAGAGCAGGAACGACTGCATTCCGTTCTCGGCCGCGGCCCGGATCTGGTCGGTGACCTCCTTGGGCCCGTAGTGAACGCCCAGGGAGAAGTCCTGGAGCCACGGGATCACCTGGGCCTGGGTGCCGGCGGTCTTCCTGGCGAAGTCGGCCAGGGAGCGGTGGACGATGTCGTACGGCTGGGCGTTGGGGTTGGGCACGTCGTACTCGCCGGGGCCCCAGTGCGAAGGGTAGACCATGGGGGCGATGTAGTCGGCCTGCTGGGCCAGGGCGCCGATCTCCTGGGCGATCTCCTTCGGGCGGGTGGCGGCGATCCCGAAGACGGACACACCGAGGAAGGTGCCCCGGTCGCCGAGCTTGGTCCGGGTCTCGGCCACGAAGTCGGCGATGCTCTGCTCCGGGGTGGTGTTGCCGAGCTCGGGGAAGGTCATGGTGCTCAGCGGGCCGTCGGGCCGGCGCACGTAGTCGTAGAGGATGTCGTCGAAGCCCAGCGAGGCGGCCTCGGTGGCGAGGGCCTGGTTGTAGTCGCGGACGGTGCGGTCTGCGAAGTTGGTGAAGGAGAGCCGGCCGTAGTTGCCGCCGTTGTACGCCCCGCCGCCGGGGGTCTGGACCACGCGCTCGTGGTTGCCGTTCTGCCAGGAGGCGGTGGCGAGGATCGGGTCGCGGAAGGCGACTATGCGTCCGACCACCTGGGCCCCGGCCTTGTGCAGCGCGTCTATGGTCGCCCGGGCGTCGTAGTAGCCCTTGACCGAGCCGATCTCCTTGGCCAGCGGCACCTGGGAGGCGTACCCGACCTCGCCGTTCTCGTCCTTGATGTCCAGTTCCACCGCGTTGAGCTTCTTCTGCTGGATCAGCTCCAGGATCCCGTTGCGCAGCGGATCCGAGGTCCAGCCGATGGCGGTCAGGTGCGCCGCGCGGAGCAGCGGGTGGGCCCTGCCCACGTGGACCGCGTCGGTGGTGGTGTTGCCCGCGCGGTCGGTGGCGACGACCTTGATCACGGGAGGTGGGTCGGCCACGGCCGCCGAGAACGTACCGTCGGCGGCCACCGGTGCCGGCCGGCCGTTGACCTCGACCCGGGCGGCGTTCTTCGTCGTGCCGTGGACGGTCACGGGGGAGTGGGGACGGCCGGCCGCGACCTTGTCCAGGAGCAGGGCGGGCGCGGCGGTGGCGACGGTGAAGGTCCGGGTCACCGTCGTCCTGGCGAAC
This sequence comes from Kitasatospora sp. NPDC001175, assembly GCF_053598215.1. Lineage (NCBI taxonomy): Bacteria > Bacillati > Actinomycetota > Actinomycetes > Kitasatosporales > Streptomycetaceae > Kitasatospora > Kitasatospora sp. NPDC001175. The sequence continues at coordinate 44,044 of NZ_JBSFJU010000054.1, forward strand.
GGCAGCAGGCCGGCGCCGCGGACGGACAGCCGGTGCTCCCCGTCGGCCAGGGCGGCCGGCCGCAGATGGAGCTCTCCGCCCTGCCTGGTCATGGCGACGGGACTGCCGTCGAGCGAGACCTCGAGGGTGTCGAGCTCGGAGTCGTCGTCGTCGGTGACGACCAGATCGAGGGACTTGGCGGCGGCGGCGTTGAGCCACTGCCGGTCCTGGACGCCTCGCAGGTGGAACCCGGCGGAGAGAGTGCCCAGGACGAACGCGCCCACTGCCGTGCAGGCCACGGCTATGCCGGCGGTCAGCGCCAGCCGGCTCCTGCGGGACCGCGGAAGACGGGGCTTTCCTCGGGGCAGGCGTCCGCGGATCCGGCGGAGGAGTCTTCTCCTGGGGGCGGCACCGCTGGCGAAGGAGGGGCACATGGGGCACCACCTGTCATCTGATGGACCGATTCCTCCTATATCTCCCCCCAATGTCCTTGACCTCGCAACACGGGATCACGTCCCGACGGAACGGGATCCCGTTCCGCTGAGCGGGTGTCATCCGCACCGGGCGGTCTCCGCCACCCGGCCGGTGCCCGGCCCGGCCGCGCCGTACCCCGTCAGGGCCAACCGTTGGGCTGTTCGGACCGCCGGGGTGCGCGCCCCGTTCCGTCCGCGGTGAGGCTGAGGGCAGATTCCGCGATCTGGAGGTCCCATGCGCCGCTCCACCGTGTTCCTGTCCGCCGCGGTCCTCCTGCTGGGCGCCACCTCGTGTGCCGGGCACGCGCAGGGCGGTTCCGCCCCCGCCCCCGCCGCCTCGGCGACCCTGGCCGGCTCCTCCCCGTCCGCGCCACCACGGCCCGAGTCCGTCCAAGCCGACGAACTGGGCCAGGTGCCGGTCCTGATGTACCACCAACTCAGCGACCACCCGGCGAGCGTCTACGACCGGACTCCGGCGGACTTCCGCACGGAGCTGGAGCGGCTGGCCCGGGAGAACTACGTGGCCATCACCGCGGCCGAGTTCACCAGCGGCAGGATCGACATCCCGGCCGGTACCCATCCGGTGGTGCTGACTTTCGACGACTCGACCAACAGCCAGGTCCGGCTGGACGAAAAAGGGGATCCCGCGCCGGACAGCGCGCTTGGCATCCTGTTGGACGTCGCCAAGGCCCACCCCGCGTTCCGGGCCAGGGCCACCTTCTTCGTCAACGGGTCGGCCTTCTCCACCACCGGCACCGCCAAGGCGCTCGGCTGGCTGACACGGCACAACTTCGAGGTGGGCAACCACACGCTGCACCACTCCAACCTGGCCACCCTCGACGCGGCCGCGGTGCAGGAGGCGATCGCGAGCGAGCAGGCGGAGATCACCGCGGTGGTCCCGGGTGCCGCCGTGCAGTCCCTGGCCCTGCCCTACGGGGCGATGCCCAAGCCGGGCTCGCTCGCCGTGGCGGGCGGTGCCGGGAACGTGAGCTACCAGCACCACGGCGTCTATCTGGTGGGCTCCAACCCGTCCCGTTCGCCGTTCGATGCCTCGTTCGATCCGGCCGCGATCCCCCGGATCCGCTCCGAGGCGGCCACCGGCCCGGAGGCGGCCTTCGGCTCCACCACCTGGCTCGACAGGCTGGCGGCGAACCCAGCGGACCGCTACACCTCCGCGGGCGATCCGGACCATGTGACGTTCCCCAGGGCCAAGGCGGCGAAGCTCGCCAAGTCGCTGCAGTCCCGGGCTCGCCCGTACTGACCGGGACGCCGCCCTCGGGTCGGCCGGCCGGGGGCCGAGAGCGCCGGTCCGGGCGGGGCCTGTCAGCGCCGACCCGCGAGCGCCGGTCAGGCCCGGACCCGGGCGTGGTGCGGGATGGGCGGCCCCTCGAAGCGAGGGGTCGCGTCATCGCATAGTCGTCAAGTCGTGTTTCTGACAGGCGAGTCGGCATGGGCATGACGTGAATTCGGCGGTACCTTGTCGGCACTCGGGCCGTTCACCCCCACTCGAAGGGCCGACTCCCATGCGCAGGAACCGACTTGTGATCGCGTCCGCCGGCGCGATGGCAGCGCTCGCCGCACTCGCGCTGCCCGCCCTGTCCCGGGCCGACACCGCCTCAGCCGACCCGTCGTCGGGCCGGGCCGTCGTCTACCGGGTCCCCATCCGCGGCGCCGGTGACCCGCAGAAGCTGCTCGCGGGCGGCTTCGACGTCCTGGAGAAGCGCCAGGGCAAAGACCTGTTCGTCCTCGGCGACCCGGCGGTCGGGGAGCGCCTGCACCGGCTCGGCTTCAGCTGGTCGGTGGACCGGACCCTGCCCGGTGGGCGCAGCAGCGCGCGGACGGCCCCCGGGGCCGGCGTCAACGACACGTACTACGGCGGCTACCGCACGGTCGACGCCCAGTACGCGCACCTGGACCAGACCATCGCCGCACACCCCGGCCTGGCCACCGTGGTGACCTACGGCCAGTCCTGGCGCAAGCAGAACGGGCAGCCGGGCGGCTACGACCTGAAGGCCGTCTGCATCACCAAGCTGACCCAGGGCGACTGCCGGCTCGACCCGAATTCGGCCAAGCCCCGGTTCTTCCTGATGAGCCAGATCCACGCCAGGGAGATCACCACCGGCGAGGTCTCCTGGCGCTGGATCGACTACCTGACCGGCAGTTACGGGACGGACCCCACCGTCACCGCACTGCTGGATTCCACCGAGATGTGGGTGGTGCCGATCGCCAACCCCGACGGCGTCGACATCGTCCAGCAAGGCGGTGACAACCCCAACCTGCAGCGCAAGAACGCCGACGACACCAACGGCAGCTCCTGCGACTGGAACGGCCAGATCGGCATCGACCTCAACCGCAACGCCGGTACGCACTGGGGTGCCAGCGGCACCTCGGACCAGCCGTGCGACGAGACCTACCTCGGACCGAACTCCGACTCCGAGACGGAGAACTCCGCCCTGGAGAACCTCTTCCGCGAGCTGTACCCGGCCGTGCGCGGCGGCGGTGACTCGGCCCCAGCCCCGGCCGACACCCGCGGCGTCATGATCACCCTGCACAGCGACGCCGGCATGGTCCTCTTCCCGTGGGAGTACGACCACACCGTGCACACCGGGAACGACGCCGCACTTCGCGCGATGGCCGCCCGGATGGGTTCGATCACCGGCTACCAGTACGGCCAGGCCGGTGAGATCCTCTACGACGCGGCCGGCGGCACCGACGACTGGACCTACGACAAGCTCGGCCTGGCGAGCTTCACGATCGAGGTCGGTGACAGCGACGGCCGCGGCTGCGACGGCTTCCTGCCGCCCTACAGCTGCCAGGACGGCTATTTCTGGCCCAAGCTCAGGCCCGCCCTGCTGTACGCCGCCCAGCACGCCGCATCGCCGTACCGGACCACCTCCGGCGGCTGACGCTCCGGCCCGGCGGACGGGGTGACACGGGCCGTCCGTCCGCCGAGCGCGTCGTCAGCCGGCGAGGCGGGCGTGCAGCGCCCGGTCCGCGGGCCCGACGGTGAACTGCGAGAACTGCACCCGTAGCCCCTCGCGTTCGGGGGAGCAGCAGTAGGGACCGGCGGAGGCCGTCAGGTGTCCGGCCAGCGGGGCCAGCCGGACCGTGCGCCAGGGCTCGCCGCCGCAGCGGGCCCGGATGGTCACCGCGTCCCGGCCGCGGCTGACCCGGACGGTGACGGGGCGGTCGGCCCACTCGGGGACGGGGGCGAGCGACCAGTCGGAGTGGCCCCGGGTGACCACGGCGCCCAAGTGCGGCAGCCCGTCGGTCAGTTCGACGCCCGTCTTGATCCAGTTCTGCTCGTCCACCCGGACCATGGCGCCGGCCTGGTCGTACGGCTGGTCCAGCCGGGCCCGGATGGTCACCTCGACCGCCGTGCCGACCGCCAGCCCGGTCAGCAGGGCGTGCCCGTTGTCCCGTTCGAAGCCGTAGTGGGTGGTGCGCCAGAAGTCGCTCCGGTCGCGGGTGGTCACCACCAGGTCCCGGCCGTCGGACTCGGTGCGCAGCGGTGGGTTGAGCCAGGTCGCCTCGGACCAGTCGAGCACGCGCTGGTCGTTCATGTGCCCTCTTCCTCTCCTCCGGCTGAGGTACCCAGCCGAGGCTATCCGACCGGTGATCACCCGGGGTCCCGGCGCGGCCAGGGCCGGCCGGATCTTCCGAGTGGTCGTACGCCGGGGCGACCTCCACCACGTCGGCGGAGACCAGCCGGCAGCCGGCCAACCCCCGGAGGATCTCCAGGAGTTCGCGCAAGGTCAGGCCACCCGCCCCGGAGTTCAGCACCATCCAGCCGGGCGCCCCGGCGCGGGAGAGGCGCGGGAGAGGTGCGGGAGGTCGGACACCGGCACTCCGAGCCTCGGAACGGGTGCCTCGCCGGCCCCTGGCTCCGGGTGCCGCGCGGGCCTCAGCGCGGGCCGCCCGGGGGGATCTCCAGCTCGAACCAGACGACCTTGCCCTCGGCGGTGCTCCGGCTGCCCCAGCGGTGGGCGAGTTCGTTCACCAGGTGTATGCCGCGCCCGCCCTCGTCGGAGTCCCGCGCCCGGTGGATCCTCGGCGCGTGGCTGTCGATGTCGGAGACCTCCACCGTGAGGACCGCGTTGCGGAAGACCCGGACCTCGTTCGGCGCCCCGGCGTGCACCAGGGCATTGGTGATCAGCTCGCTGGTCAGCAGCTCGGCGAGGTCGATCAGCGCGGCGAGACCCCAGGACCTCAGGGTGTGGCGGATGAACCGTCGGGCGTGGCGGACCAGCGACGGATCGCCCACCAGCGGCAGCACGGCCAGCCGGTCCGCACCCACCGGCCGGGCCTGGGCCATGATCACCGCGATGTCGTCCCCCTGGACGGTGTCCGCGGTCAGCGCGGTGACCACGGCGTCGCAGCTCTGTTCCAGGGTGGGCCGCCGGTCGGCCACCGTGCGGCGCAGCAGTTCCATGCCCTCTTCCAGGTCCTGGCCCCGGCGCTCCACCAGGCCGTCGGTGTAGAGCACCAGGATGCCGTCCTCGGGCAGGGTGAAGTGCGTGGAGCTGAACGGCACCCCGCCGACCCCGAGCGGTGCGCCCGGTGGCAGCTCCAGCAGCCGGGCCGAACCCGGCGCCTCGGCCACCACCGGCGGCAGGTGCCCGGCTCCGGCCGCGATGCAGCTGCGGTCCAGCGGGTCGAAGACCACGCAGACGCAGGTCGCGAACTGCCCCTCGCCGATCGCCGTCGCGGCGTCGTCCAGCCGCCGCATCACCCGGGCGGGATCGAGGTCGATGGTGATCAGTGTCCTTGCCACAGTGCGGAGTTGGCCCATCGTCGCGGCGGCCCGGATGCCGTGGCCCATCACGTCGCCGACGATCAGCGCCACCCGTCCGCCGGACAGCGGCACCACGTCGAACCAGTCGCCGCCCACCTCGCTGATCACACTGCTCGGCTGGTACCGGTAGGCGATCTCCAGGCCCAGCGAGCGGTGCACCTCCTGCGGCAGCAGACTGCGCTGCAGGGTCAGCGCGGTGTCCCGTTCCCGCCGGTACAGCCGGGCGTTGTCGATACACACCGCCGCCCGGGCGGCCAGCTCCTCGGCCAGCGCCACGTCCGCGGCGGTGAACGGCTCCGGATTGCCCATCCGGACGAACTCCGCCCCGCCCAGCACCACCCCCCGGGCCAGCAGCGGCACCATGATGTACGAGTGCACGCCGGCCGCCAGGCTGGGCACCACCCGCTCGGGCGCCGCCACGATCCGGCGCAGCGCCTCCTCGTCCACCTCGGCCACCAGGATGGAGCGCCCGGTCCGCAGGCTCTGCGCGTACACCGTGGCGGACTGCGAGAGGCCGCCGACCGGATCCGAACTGTCGGCCATCGTCCCCGCCTCGGTCAGCTCGCCGTTCTTGCCGAGCTCACCGACGGCGACCGCGCGCAGCAGCACCGGACCGTCCATCGGCAGCGCGTCCGGCTCATCCCCCTCCAGCACCGACTCCAGCAGGTCGACCGTGGTGAAGTCGGCGAACCGCGGCACCACCACCTTGACCAGCTCGTGCGCCGTGCGCTGGACGTCCAGGGTGGTCCCGATCCGGGTGCTGGCCTCGTTCAGCAGGGCGAGGCGCTGCTGCGCGGCGTGCGCCTCGTCCAGCGCCTGCTTGCGCAGCCGGGCCGCCTCGCGCTCCCGGTTGTAGAGCAGGGCGTTGTCGATCGACACCGCCGCGCGGGCGGCCAGCTCCCCGGCCAGCGCCAGGTCGTCCTCGGTGTAGCGGGCCTGGCTCCGGTGGCGGTAGAAGGCGGTCACGCCGACCGGTGAGCCCCTGGCGATCAGCGGCACCACCATGCACGAGCCGACCCCCTCCGCGGAGGCGGCTGCCAGCCGCTCGGGGTCGTCGGTGAACCAGCTCAGCGCGTCACCCTCGAGTGCCGGTATCAGCACTGGACGGCGGTGCGCCAGCGCCCAGGCGAACGGCGTGGACGGCGGGAACAGGTGTACGTCGCCGACCTGCGCGATCGGCTTCAGCCGGGAACCCGGTGTGGCGTGGAAGGCCATCCGGCGCAGCAGCGCCGAACGGTCGCCCGGGCTGGGCGTCACCGTCTCCTCGCCGCTCACCAGCGCCTCCAGCACCTCCACCACCACCGACTCGGCCAGCTCGGGGGTCGCCACCTCGGCCAACTCCCTTGCCGTCTGCGCGAGATCGAGTGTGGTGCCGATCTTCGCCGAGGCCCGGTTCACCAGCGCGAGGCGTGCCTGGGCCGCCTTCGCGGTGCGCAGCGCCTCCGCCCTGGCCAGTACCGTCTCGTGCTGCCGCTGGTAGAGCCGGGCGTTGTCGATGGACACCGCCGCCCGGGCGGCGAGCTCGTCGCCGAGCCTGGCGTCCTCGTCGTCCAGCGGGGCGTGCGAGCCGCGCCGCGAGTACACCACCATGCCCAGCACCGTGCCCCGGGCCACCAGCGGGGTGATCCGGACCGTCTGCGAGTGCTTGCCCCGGTAGGCCTGCAGCTGGTCGGGCGGCATGCCGGTGGTGAGCAGCGGCAGCTCCGAGGACGGAATCACCACGGTACGGCGGCCGGCCATCGCCCGCTCGTACGGCGAATCGGGCGGGAGGCGGTACACCGCCTCGGTGGGGAGGTACCGGATCGGGTACGACGGGTCGCAGGTGCCCACCGCCAGCCGGCGTACCAGCCGCACGTCCTTCTCGTGCTTCCGGGGCGTCCCGTACTCGTTCTTCTCCGGCCCGGACACCAGCCGTTCCAGCGCGAACACCGAGGCGACGTCCGCCACCCTGGGCACCATCGCGTCGACCAACTCCCTTGCGGTGCGCCGCAGATCGAGCGTGGTGCCGACCGATTCGCCCGCCTCGACCAGCGCCCTGAGCCGCTCCTGCGCCCGGGCGGCCCGCGACTCGGCGCGGTAGCGCGCGGTCACATCGACCACGGTGGAGCTGACCCCGAGGACCTCGCCGTCCGGCCGTTCCAGCCGGAAGTACGAGGCCGACCAGGCGTGGTCGTGTTCCGGGTCGGCGGGAGTGCGGCCGTGCGAGCGGGCATCGACCACCGGGTCGCCGCCCTCCAGCACCTGCCGCATCACCTCCTCGATCTCGGCGCCGTTGATCCCCGGCAGCACCTCGCTCAGTCGGCGGCCCAGGTGCCCCACCACCGACACCCCGTTCACCCGGGCCAGCGCCTCGTTGAGCCGGACGAAGCGCAGCTGCCGGTCGTACACCGCCATCCCCACCGGCGACTGGTTGAAGAACCCGTCCAGTACCGCGAGATCGGCCTGCAGCTGCTGCAGCACGGTCACGTCCGAGGCCACCGCGAGCACCAGCGGCCCGCCCTCGGGGCCCGCGATCGGATGGGTGCGGAACTCCAGGACCACGTGGTGGCCCTCGCGGTGCCGCACCGGGAAGACCCCGGACCACGGGCGCCCGTTCAGGATGCTGTCGAACAGGTCCAGCACCTCGGGCCGAAGCTCGTCGGGGACCAGCAACTCGGCGGCGTACCGGCCGATCGCCTCCTCGGCGGTGTAGCCGAGCAGCACCTCCGCGTCCGGACTCCAGTGCAGGATCCGGCCGTCGGCCGCGACCAGCGCGGTGGCGATCGGGACCGTCAGCAGGCCGTCGTGCGTCCGCTCCCCACCCGTGGAGCCGCGGTGGGGCGCCGCACCAGGTCCCTGCTCGTCGGTATGCATGGCCACGCAACCGTCCGGGGGTCAGTGAGTCAGCCCTGTCATCGTCCCATGGGGCTGTGCCGTCGCTCCACGCGAGATCGCTTCGCCCAGGGGCGGCCGGGTGGCGCCCGGCGGCCCGAGGGGAGCGGGGGAGCGCGGGCGGCGAACGGCGTCCGGCCGTTTGAACCCGGCGGCACGGGTTGCACCCTCCGGGACACCTGGCGACCCCTTCGATGAGGCGCGCGCTCGTTCGCGCGGTCCGCCGCGTCCCCGGAGGGTCTCGCGAGCCCGGGGCTGTTACTCGCCCGCTCGCCTCCGGGCGCTCTGGCCCGGCGCCGACAGTCTCCCCCAGCCTTGTCGGCTGGGAGGTGCCCCCTGCTCCCGCGCTCCCTCCTTCGTCGGCCGCTTCCTCGCTCCTCCCTTTCGGCACCGGCGCGCCGCCCCCAGCCTCCGGCCGGGGGTACCCGCCCCCAGCCTCCGGCCGGGGGTACCCCCGCGGCTCGGGGCGGGTGGAGGTGCCCGGCCCGCGGGGACCGGGCCGCCACCGTGCGCTCAGGCTCCGGCGGCCAGCGCCACCGCCGCCGCGCCGACCAGGCCGGCGTCCGTACCCAGCCGGGCCCGGTGCACCGTGAGGCCGGCGGCGAACGGGAGAGCCGCGTACGTCTTCAGGTGGGCCCGGAGCGGGTCGAACAGCAGGCCGTCGGCCTGGGCCACCCCGCCGCCGATCACCACCGCCTCGATCTCGACCAGCGTCGCCGTGGCCGCGATCGCGGCGGCCAGCGCCCGCCCCGCCCGCTCGTACGCGGCCCGCGCGCGGGGATCCCCGGCACGGGCGGCGGCGGCCACGGCGACCGCCGAGGTGTCCTGGCCGGCCGGGCGCCAGCCCGAGCGCAGTGCGTAGCGGGCGATGGCCGTACCGCTGGCCAGCTGCTCCACGCAGCCGCGACTGCCGCACGGGCAGGGATCGCCGTCGAGGTCGACGGTGATGTGCCCGATGTGACCCGCGTTCCCGGTGCGCCCGGTGTGGAGTCCGCCGTTCAGGACCAGGCCTCCGCCGACACCGGTGGACACCACCATGCACAGCGCGTTGTCGTACGGTCGCGCCGCGCCGAAACGGTGCTCGGCGGCCGCGATGGCGATGCCGTCCCCGGCCAGTACCACCGGCAGGCCCCTGGCGGCGGGGTGGGCTGACAGTCGCTCCACGATCGGGAAGCCGCGCCAGCCGGGGATGTTGACCGGGCTGACGGTGCCTCGGCCGATGTCCACCGGACCGGCGCTGCCCACGCCCAGCGCCCGCACCTCGGCCCAGCCCGGTGCGGTGGCCAGCTCGTCCAGGGCGTCCAGCACCGCGCCGAGCACGGTCTCCCCGTCGGAGGCGGCCGGGGTCGGCCGTTGAGTACGCGTCAGCAGGGTGCCGGCACTGCCGACCAGCGCCGCAGCGATCTTGGTACCGCCGATGTCGATGGCTGCGATCGGGGCTGCGCCGGTGTCCACGTCTCTCTCCTCCCGGGGCGCGGGCCGGGTGCCGCGCTGTGCCGATTCTGGCATCTGCCGTCCAGGGGGAGGGGTCACGGGTGCGCCGCCGATCGGCCAGGCGTTCGCGAAGCTGCCGCTCCGGCAGCCCACATCGTGGGGCCGCGCCCGTACGCGGGGGCGTGGATGGTGCCGCTGAGGCGTGCCGGGATGGTGGGGCGGGTAGGCGGAGGACATGGGAACGTCCTTCCGCAGGTTCCGCCGGCACGGCCGGGACGGCGCCGAGCCGTCGGGTCCGCCCACGCGCGACGGCCGGCCGGACGCCGGGACGCCGGGGACGGCCGAGCCCGACGAGGCCGCGGCGGCCGGGAACCCGGCGCAGGCCGGAGGCCCCGGAGCGGCCGGAACACCGCCGGAGGGGCGGAGGGCGGAGCCCGACGAGGCCGCGGCGGTCGAGGAGCTGTCCGCGCTGGCCGAGGAGATGGAGCGACCTCCGGCGGAGGTGCCCCCTGCGGCCCGGGAGCGGTGGTACCGGCGCAGAGGGGCTGAGCGGGCCACCGCGCTGGTCCGTTCGGTGGCGCGGATGCTCGGGCACGGCGGCCTCGCGGCGGCCAGGGGCGCGGGCGAGGGCGGCCGGTTGCTGTCCGAGCGGCTGCTGCAGGCGGCGCCGCGCATCCCGGTACGGGACCTCGCGACACTGCGCGCCCACCACCCGGACGCCGTCGGGCCCGAGGACCTGGCCGACCGGCTGGTCGCCGGGGCGTGCCGGGCGTCGGCCGCCGTGGGGGCGAGTGTCGGCGCGGTGGCCATGCTGCCGGTGCCGCCCGCGATGGCGGCGGAGATCGCCTCCGAGACGCTGGCGGTCGCGGCGGTGGAGGTCAAACTGATCGCCGAACTGCACCAGGTCTACGGCCAGCCCGCCGTCGGCAGCGCCACGCAGCGCGGCACCGAGTACGTCGCCGCCTGGGCGAACCGCCGGGGCATCGAGCCGTCCGCGCTGATCGGCCCGGCCGGGCTCGCGGCGGTGGCGATCGGCGCGGAGGTGCGGCAGAAGCTGCGCAAGCGGCTGGCCCGCGGCACCCTGCACCGGCTGCCGTCGTTGACGCCGCTGCTGGTCGGCGCGGGGCTGGGCGCTGCGGTGAACCGGCGGGACACCCGCAGGCTGGCCGACCAGGTCAGGGTCGACCTGCGCCGCCGTGGGCCGGTCGACCCTGACTACTGGGAGGCCGCGGCCCCCGTCCTCGGGTCGCGCCGTCCGGAGATCCCGGACCAGTCGGCCCGCTGAACGCAAGCGCCTCGGAAGGCCTGGCGAGCCCTTCCGGCGCGGGCTCAGGCCATGGGCCGTCCGTAGACCCGGGAGCCCGCCTGGGTGAGCAGGGCGTCGCGCTTGGCGAAGTAGCCCGGGCTTATGCATCGGCGTGGGATGACGCCAGCAGCGGAGCAGGCGGTCCGGACCCCACGGAGGGATGGCAGCGGCAGAAGGCGGCCCGGCTCGTGAGCTGCTCCTCCACCGTGTCGGAGGGCGACGAACAGGCGTCGGAACGGTGCTGGGCTGCGCGTGGCGGACTGGAGCATCGTCAGCAGCGACGCCGGTCCGCCC
>NZ_JBSFJU010000055.1:0-54451 GCF_053598215.1 Kitasatospora sp. NPDC001175
GAGCCGCCCCAGGTGACCACGATGCGGGGTCGCTCGGGCGGTGTGCGCAGTGCGGCGGGCAGTTGGGCGGGTCCGTTGTACGGGATGTAGCGCATGGGCTGGCGGACCACGTCGTCGGCGGGGACCTGCAGCGACGGCGGGCACGGATCCAACGTCACATCACCGAACGACCGCGCCATGTCGAGCCCGACCCGCCCGGCCAGCGAGGCGAAGACGTCCTTCTGGCGCTCCACGATCGAGGCGATGAAGTCAGGTCCCCACAGCAGCCGCAGCGCGGGCACCCCCAGGTCCCCGGCGAGGCCGGGGCCGAGGTAGGCCAGGGGTTCGTAGACCACGAAGTCCGGTCGCCACTGTTCGGCGAAACGGTAGGTGTCCTCGGCCATCGCCACCGCGCTTTCGGACGCCAGCCCCGTCCACCGGATGGCTCGTCGTTCGATCTCGGCGACGGACCGAGGGCTCTCGTCCTCGCGGTTCGGGCGCCAGTTGTCGAACGCGGCGGCGGCACGGGCCTTGAGGTCGATGTCGCTGCCGACGGGCAGGGCCGGCAGCCCCGCCTGGGTGATGGTGGGCGTGAAGGACGGATGGCTGGCCACCATCACCTCGTGGCCGGCGGCCCGCAGCGCCCAACCGAACGGCACCATCGGGTAGTAGTGCGAGCCCCAGGCCCACGTGATGAACAACGCACGCATCGGTCTTCCTCCTCAGGCCCCAGCTTGGGATCTATTACTGTTCGGCGGCCAGCTGTTCGAGCCGGGCGACGGCCTCGGCCGGTGCCGGCTGCCCGAGCATCTCCTCACGGAGCGCGCGCGCACGGGATCGGTATGACGCCGCGGTCAGGATCGCTTCGAGCCGTTTCGCGGCCTCGGACTCGCTGAACTGATCTGGTTGCAACGAGTCCGCGACCCCGGCCAGCACGATGCGCTCGGCCTGGAACATCTGGTCCGGTATCTGGGGGAAGACCAGCTGGGGGACACCGTGCAGCGCGGCGGTCAGCAGGGTGCCGTTGCCACCCTGGTGGATGATCGCGTCACAGCTCGGCAGGACCAGGTGCAGCGCGAGCGAGTCGACCACCTGGACGTTGGCCGGAACCTCCCCGAGCCTGTGCACATCCTGTTCGGCCAGGGCCATGACGACCTCGACCTCCATGGCCGACAGCGCCTGGACGAGCCGGGCCGGGACGAAGGTGTCGGGCCCCGTGAGGCGGCTGGTCGACGTTCCCCAGGTGACGCAGACACGTGGCAGGGCCGGCTTCTCCCTGAGCCAACCCGGCAGAACCGCGGGGCCGTTGTAGGGGACGTAGCGCACGGGGATGCGGCTCACGTCCGCGGGGATCTGGAGGGTCGGCGGGCACGGGTCGACGGTCGCGGCACCGAGGGCGTCCACCTCGTCGAGCCCGAGACGCTCGGCCATACTCCGGATCAGCCCGGGAACAATCTGCCGGGCCTGGTACGTGACGTCGATGCCGTGCACGTGCCGCACCGCGGGCACCCCGAGCATCGCCGCCACCAGCGGCCCGGCATAGGTGGTGGGGTCGTAGACGACCAGGTCCGGACGCCAGAACCGGGCGTAGCTGGCGAGATCGTCCAGCATGGCGTCGGAGTAGGCGGCGAAGGTGCCGAACACCCGACGGACCCGTCGGATGCGTTCCGGCTGCCAGGTGTCCATCGATGCACCCGCCGCGGGAACCCGTGGGACGGAGGAGAACGACAGGCCCGCCATCTGACGGCCGCGGACCTCGTCGTGGTCCAGATCGGGACCGACCGGCACGGCTGCGACGCCGGAGTCGGTGATCACGGGCGTGAGCCTGGGCTGACTCGCGACACGGACCTCATGACCCGCCGCCTGCAACGCCCAGGCCAGTGGGGCCAGCGGCATGTAGTGCGAGGGCCAGGCCCAACTGGTGAACAATACGCGCATCCTGAATCCTTACCTGGTCTCTCCGGGTTGAGATCCTGCGGGTTGACTCTCGGAGATCGTTCATGCTCCGGTGAATCGCGTCTCGGATGGTGCTGGTCGGCGTGTCCGCCGAAGTTCAGCGAGGCCCCAGCGCGGGCCGAGGGGGCGGGCGGGGGCGCAGCGGCGGGGAATCCGCACGGCGTGGAGTGGCGCTCTGCCAGGGCTTCAGAACCGGCGGTGATGATGCGGAAATCCAACGAAGGAGTCAGTCATGGAGCTTGGGGTCTTCCTTTCGCACGAGACCGCCTGTGAGGTTGCGGAGGAGGCCGAGCGGCTGGGGTACGGCATGGCCCTCGTACCGGAGGGGTTCCGTTCGGACGCCCCCAGCGTGCTCGGCGCCGTCGCGGCTCGAACGCGGCGGATCGGGTTGGCTTCCGGCGTGATGCAGGTTCCCGCCCGCACGCCGGTGATGAGCGCCCTCACCGCAGCAACCCTCGACAGCCTGTCCGGCGGGCGGTTCAGGCTCGGGCTCGGCGTCTCCAACCCCGATGTGTCCCTGGGCTGGTACGGCGTGCCCTTCACCGCGCCGCTGACCCGCCTGCGGGAGTACGTCGAGGTCGTGCGGATGGCGCTGCGCGGTGAACCGGTCCGTTACTCGGGGCGCCACCTGCAGCTGCCCCCTGCCGGGTCCGACGAGGCCGCGCACCTCGTGGCTGCACCCGTCCGCGCCGACATCCCCGTGTACCTGGCCGGGGTCGGCGCGCGCAGCCTGGAACTGGCAGGTGAGATCGCCGATGGCTGGATCGGGGTCTTCAGCCCGCCGGAGCGCATCGCCGAGGCGCTCGAACACGTCCGGAAGGTGCGAGGCGACCTCGACGGCTTCGAGGTGGTGCCCTCGGTCCCGATCGCCATCGCCGACGATCCGCGGGAGGCGGCCGATCGACTGCGCGGCTACTACGCCAACTTCGTCGGACTGGGCAGCAAGGAACGCGGCATCTACTTCGCCCTCGCGGTCGCGATGGGTTTCAAAGACGCGGCCGAGGAGATCCACGCCAGGTGCGCGGCCGGCGACCGGGCGGGGGCGGCGCGGGCGGTGCCGTTCGAGTTCATGGACCGGACCGGGCTGATCGGGCCCGTGGACCGGATCGCGTCCCGGATCGCCGAGTACGCCGAGGCGGGTGTCACCACGCTCGGCCTGACCGTTCTCGACCGCACGCTCGACGGACAGCTCGCGGTGGTACGCGGCGCGGCGGAGGGCCTGCGGCTGGCGGAGGTCAGGTGAGCCAGACCCCGTCGTCCATGATCACACGGTGCTCCAGCTCCGCCAGACTCCGCCAGGCGAGGATCCGCCGGGGAGTCAGGCGGACGCCCACGGCACCGGGAACCCGGGCCGGGTCCAGCGGCAGCCGGGCGTAGCGGGCCCGGACGTCGGCGGGGTCCTCGGCCGGTTCGGTCAGTTCGACCGTGCCGTCGACCAGGACGACGTCGGTTGCCGAGCCGAACGCCGCCCGCACGACGCCGTCGGCCAGCAGATTGCGGGCGGTGCGGGTGGCCCGGCGGGTGACCATGGTGATCACGCCACCGTCCCAGACGTAGGCGAGGGGGACCAGGTGCGGTCGCGGGCCGCCGCTGGCCAGCCAGAGGTGCCGCTCGTCGGCCAGCAGCCGCTCGGTGTCGGCGCGGCGCTGGGCGCGTGACCTCGGATTGGCGCCGCCGGGGCGGACGGGTCGGGCTTTGGACGCGGACATGTGGCCTCCGGGGTAGGACGGCCGACGGCGGCCCTGGGCTCGCCGTCGGCTGGGAAAGGGGTGGGCATCGGCGACGCCCGGGCGCGGACGCGGGCCCCGGGCGCGGCCGGGACCCGCGACGGCTACCAGGTCACCGGTATCGCGGTGAACCCCTCCAGCAGCGCGCCTTCGATCCGCTTCAGGTCGGTTGCGGGTACCGCGAGCCGAAGCGTCGGGAAGCGGTTCAGCAACGCCTCGGTGGCGATTCGCAGTTCGGCCCTGGCGAGGGCGGCGCCGATGCAGAAGTGGGGGCCCAGGCTGAAGGTGAGATGCGCGTTCTCGGACCTGGTGATGTCGAAGGACAGTGGGTCCGGGAACTGGCCGGGGTCCTGGTTGGCGCAGTCCGCTGCCGGGATGACGCTCATGCCCTTCTTGATCGTGCAGTTCTCCAGCTCGATGTCGTCGGTCGCGTACCGCAGCATCGACACCGAGGAGCCGACGATCTTCCAGCGCAGCAGTTCCTCGATCGCGCTCGGCAGGAGCGAGGGGTCCTCGCGCAGCAGGCTGAGCTGGTCCGGATGACTGAGCAGCATGGCCACGCCGCCGCCGAGCTGGGTGGCAGTCGTCTCATAGCCCACGAGCAGCAACAGCCGGCACCACCACTGGAGTTCGTACTCGCTCAGCCGGCCTTCCTCGTCGTGTGCCCGGATCATGGCGCTCACCAGGTCGCCCCCGGGGTCCTGCCGACGGGCCTCGATGTGTGCGGCGATGTACCGACTCATGTCAGCCATCGACTTCTTGATCTCTTCGGCCGGGAACTGACTGACCGACAGGAACGTCGCGGTCCAGTGGCGGAACAGTGCCACGTCCTCATCGGGGACGCCCAGCAGCCTGCAGATGACCCGGACGGGCAACGGGAACGCCAGCGCCTCGTTCAGGTCGACGGGCCCACCGGTCCGCTCCATGTCGTCGAGCAGCTCATCGGCGATCGCATGGATCTGCGGCTCCAGTTTCTTCACCCGCGTCGCGGTGAACGCCTTGGCGACCAGGCTGCGCACCCGCGTGTGCTCCGGCGGGTCGGGGTTGATGCGCGGGTCCTGGAACATGCTGTTGTTGCGGCTGATGCGGGCCGCGTCCGGGCGGCTGAGGTTGCGGCTGAGGCGGTCGTCGGTGAGCACCTGGCGCACGTCCCGGTACCGGGTCAGCAGCACGGCCTCGTCACCGCTCGGCAGCACCACGGGCAGCAGTGGATCGTCGTGGACCCCGGCGATCTGTTCCGGGATTCCCAGGGCCGTCGGCCGCGGGAACGGGTAAGGGAACGGTTCAGCCATGACACGGCCTTTCTGGATCTGGGCTCACCATGTGACGGGGACCTCGGTGAAGCCCTGGGTGAAGGCGTCCTCGGTACGGACCAGTTGGTCGACGGGCACGCCGAGCCGCAGGTTCGGGAACCGGTCCAGCACCGAGCCGAGCGCGATCTGCAGTTCGGCCCTGGCCAGCGAGGCGCCGACGCAGAAGTGCCGTCCGGCGCTGAAGGTGAGCTGCGGCGGGTCGTCGGAGCGGGTGATGTCGAAGCGTTCCGGGCAGCGGAAGGCCGCCGGGTCGTGGTTCGCGACCTCCAGGGCGGTGATCACGCTGGAGCCGCGCGGGATCGTCACACCGCCGACCTCGATGTCGTCGGTGACGTACCGCAGCATGGACAGCGACGTGCCCACCACCTGGCAACGCAACAGTTCCTTGACCGCTCCGGGCAGCAGCGCCGGGTCCTCCCGCAGCTTCGCCATCTGGTCGGGGTGGCTCGTCAGCATGACCACCGCGCTGCAGAGCTGGTTCGCGCTGGTCTCGTAGCCCGCCAGCAGCAGCATGGTGGACCACCAGTGCAGCTCCTGTGAGCTCAGGCGCCCGTCCTTCTCGTCGTGGACCTGGATCAGGGCGCTGATCAGGTCGTCGCCCGGGTTGGCGCGCTTTCGCTCGATCAGTTCCGCCATGTAGTCCCACGGCGGTGCGGTCCTCTGCGTGAACTGCTCGCGCTCGTCAGCGGGCACGCCCAGCAGCTCACAGATGACCTGGATGCTCAGCGGGAACGCGAACGCCTCGGCGAAGTCCGCCGGCTGGGGGCCTGCGGCCATCGCGTCGAGCAGGCCGCCCGTCAGTTCCCGGATTCGCGGCCGGAGATTCTCCACCCGGGCCGGTGTGAAGGCCCTGGCAATCAGACCACGCATGCGCGGGTGCGCGGGCGGATCCATGTCCACCTGGCTCTGGAATGCCTTGACCTTCTTGATCGTCATCCTGGCGATGTCGGGACGGTTTCGATTCTTGCTGACCCGCGGGTCGGTCAGGACCGCGCGAATGTCCTCGTACCGGGTGATCAGCAGCGCCTCGTCACCACTCGGCAGAATTACTTCGACGACCGGTTCGTCATGGAGGCCCGAGAACTCCTTCGGCTGCTCGAAGGGTGACGGCCACACGAACGGATAGGCATAGGGCTGGCCGGTCACAGACCGTCCTTTCGACGTATGGATAGACCACCCCACCCTGGGACAACAGGCTCGGAATCCGGTCTAGTCCATCTGGTGCCGATCTCACCGGTGACCGGTCCCAACTTCGCTGGACCAAGAGTTGACCAATCTCCCCAAGGCTGTAGTGGTCCTCCTCGGAGGAAACCGGAAAGGATCGCTGACATGACGCATCGGACGCTCATCGTCGCCCGGCTGGAACCGGTTCACAGGCCGCGAGTCGCCGAGCTGTTCGCCGATTCCGACAGGACCGAACTCCCCAATATCGTCGGCGTCAGCCGTCGTATGCTCTTCGGCTTTCACGATCTGTACTTCCATCTGATCGAAGCCGACTCAGAAATTGGCCCCGGGTTGGAAAGGGCACGCTCGACTTCGCTGTTCCAAGATCTCAACTTCGAATTGGCGAAGTGCGTGCGGCCGTACGACCCGGGTTGGCGCGAGCCCCGCGACGCGATGGCGCAGGTCTTCTACCAGTGGTCGGCGGGAGAGTCATCGTGAAGCCCATCCGCTGGGTCGACATCACCCCGAACCTGCGCAGGGGCGGCGACCTCCGAGCGGCCCTCGCATCCGCGGTTCCCGATGCGACGAGCGGGTTCCCCGACGTCCTGGCGTTCGGCCCCGAGCAGTTCGTGGCCGGGGCCGGCCGTCCTCGCGCCAAGGACTGCCGCTACGTCGTCCTGAAGCTCGGCCCCGAGGAGTTCGTGACCGAGCACTATCACCCCCACGCCGAGGAGTTCGTGTACGTCATGGAAGGCGAGATCGTGGTCCGGTTCGACGGCGAGCCCATGACCGTCGCCGCATGCGAAGGCCTGCGGATCCCGCCCGGGGTCCGGCACCGGGTCGAGAACCGGTCCGGACGTTCCGCCGAGTGCGTGATCTCCCTGGCGCCCCCCGCTCCGCACCAGGCTCTCGACCACGTCGACACCGAGACCCTTCCCCGGTCCGGGGAGCCCGCACGTGAGGCCGGAGCGCTCTGATGGCCGACCGGAAGGCGGTGATAACCGGTCTCGGGGTGGTCGCGCCCGGCGCCGTCGGTGTCCGCGCGTACTGGGACCTGCTCACGGCGGGCCGCACCGCGACCAGGTCACTCTCGCTGTTCGACGCCACCGGGTTCCGCTCCAGGGTCGCGGCCGAGTGCGACTTCGACCCGGCCCGAGCGGGGCTGGACGAGGAGCAGGTCGCGCGGCTGGACAGGGTGACGCAGTTCGCGCTGGCCTGCGCCCGCGAGGCTGTCGCCGACAGCGGACTCGATCTGGATGCCGTACGGCCCGAGCGGGTCGGTGTGGTGATCGGAAGCGCGGTCGGCTGCACGATGCGTCTGGAGGAGAATTACCTGAAGGTGAGCGACCACGGCCGTCTCTGGCAGGTCGATCAGCAGCGGGCGATCCCCGACCTGTACGACTACCTGGTACCGAGCTCGATCGCTGCCGAGGTGGCCTGGGAGTGCGGCGCCCAGGGCCATGTCGAGTGCCTGTCCACCGGCTGCACCTCGGGCCTGGACGCGGTCGGCAAGGCCGCTCAGCTCATCGAGGACGGCCTGGCCGACATCGTGATCGCCGGGGCCTCGGAGGCGCCGATTTCGCCGATCACCTCGGCCTGCTTCGACGCCATCAAGGCCACCAGCACCAACAACGACGACCCGGAACACGCCTCCCGCCCCTTCGACCGTGGCCGGAACGGGTTCGTGCTGGGCGAGGGTGCGGCCGTGCTGATCCTGGAGGAGGCGCGGGCCGCACGGAGCAGGGGTGCGCACAGCTACGGCAGCGTCCTCGGCTTCGCCAACCGCAGCAACGCGTACCACATGACGGGCCTGCGGCCGGACGGCCGTGAGATGGCCGAGGCCATCAGGGCCGCTCTCGATCTGGCCCGGGTGGACCGTACCGACGTCGACTACATCAACGCCCACGGCTCGGGCACCCGGCAGAACGACCGGCACGAGACGGCGGCCTTCAAGCGCAGCCTGGGCGAGCACGCCTACGCCGTACCGGTCAGCTCCATCAAGTCGATGATCGGGCACTCCCTGGGCGCGATCGGCGCCCTGGAGGCCGCCGCCTGCGCGCTCGTCCTGAAGCACCGGGTGGTGCCGCCCACGGCCAACCTCACCGATCCCGATCCCGAGTGCGATCTGGACTACGTGCCGCTCGTGGCACGTGAGCACCCGACCGACGTGGTACTGAGCGTCGGCAGCGGATTCGGCGGCTTCCAGACCGCACTGGTGCTGGGCCGCCCCGAAGCGGCGGAGGCGGTGTGATGCGGCCCGGTGTGGTGACGGGAATCGGCGTGGTCGCGCCCAACGGCATCGGCCACGAGGCGTACTGGGCGGAGCTGCTGAACGGCAAGAGCGGCATCGAGCCGATCGCGGACGGCGTCGCCGGTGTGGTCGAGGGGTTCGAGGCGTCGCGGTACATGCCCGCCCAGCTGGTCGTGCGGACCGACCGGTGGACGCAGTTCGGCATCGCCGCCACCGCCCTGGCGTTGCAGGACGCGGGCATCGATCTGGAGACCGTGTCCGAGTACGAGATCGGCGTGGTCACCGGCAGCTCCTCGGGGGGCAACGAGTTCGGCCAGCGGGAGATCGGGAAGCTCTGGACCCAGGGCCCCGCACACGTCAGCGCCTACCAGTCGATCGCCTGGTTCTACGCGGCGACCACCGGCCAGCTCTCCATCAGGTACGGCGCGCGGGGCCCCAGCTGTGTCGTGGTCACCGAGCAGGCCGCCGGATTGGACGCGATGGCCCAGGCGCGCCGGGTGGTGAGGTCGGGCGCCCGGCTGGTGATGGCCGGGGGCACGGAGGCCCCGCTGTCCCCGTACGCCCTGGCCTGCCAGCGGGCGGGCGGCCGGATCTCGGCCGGCGCCGACACCGAGCGCGCGTTCCGGCCGTTCGACCGGCTGGCCGACGGGCATGTCCCCGGCGAGGGCGGTGCCATGTTCATCGTCGAGGACCGGCCAGCCGCGCACCGCAGGCCCTACGGGGTGGTCGCCGGGCACGCCTCGACCTTCGACCCCAGGCCCGGCAGTGGCGGCGAGCCGGGGCTGCGCCGGGCGATCGAGCTGGCACTTGCCGACGCAGCGCTCCCCCCGGAAGCCGTCGACGTGGTCTTCGCCGACGCGGCCGCCGTGCCCGAGCTGGATCGGCAGGAGGCGGCGGCGATCGAGGCGGTCTTCGGACCGTACGGCGTTCCGGTGACCGCGCCGAAGACCATGGTCGGTCGGCTCTACGCCGGGGGCGGTGCGCTCGACATCGCCACCGCCCTGCTGGCGATGCGGGATTCCGTGATCCCGCCGACGACCGGGGTTCTTGACGTGCCGGAGCAGTACCGGCTCGATCTGGTGCTGGAGCAGCCGCGGACCGCGCGGCTGCGGACGGCGCTGGTGCTGGCGCGCGGCCGCGGAGGCCACAACTCGGCCGTCGTTCTCACCGGCGAACTGCGATGAGCGGAGGGAAGAGTGGTGACAGCAATGACCGGTTTCACGCTCGCTGACCTGCGGGCCGTACTGCGGAAGGCCGCAGGGGACATCGACGTCGTGGACGGCGACAACATCGATGTGACGTTCGAGGAACTGGGGTTCGACTCGCTGGCGATGCTGGAGGTCGCCACGGTGCTCGACTCCCAGTACAAGGTGACGGCTCCCGACGGCGTCATCGAGGTGACCCGCACCCCCCGCGAGATCGTCGCCTTCGTCAACGGTGCGTCCGGCGCCGGCCACGTCGACAACAGCATCGTCATCGCGGCGCCGTACGACCTGGTCTGGGAGATGACCAACGACGTGGCGTCCTGGCCGGAGCTGTTCAGCGAGTACGCGTCGGCGGAGGTGCTGGAGCGCAGCGAGGACACCGTCAGCTTCCGGCTGACCACGGTGCCCGACGAGAACCACAACGTGTGGAGCTGGGTCTCCGAGCGGCGCATGGACCGGGACCTCGGCACGGTGCACGCGCACCGCGTGGAGACCGGGGCCTTCGAGTACATGAAGATCTTCTGGGCGTACCGCGAGACCCCGGACGGCGTGGAGATGAGGTGGGTCCAGGACTTCCACCTGAAGCCGGAGGCCCCGCTCGACGACGCGGCCATGCAGGACCGGATGAACCGCAACACGGCCGTCCAGATGGAGCGGATCAAGAAGCTGGTCGAGCAGCGGGCCGGTCGGGCCTGATGGGTACGGTGCTGGCCCCGGTCGCCGTCCTGACGAACGGCATCGCGGCGGGAATCATGGCCTCCACCGTCATCGGCATCGTGCCGATGATGCTGAGCCTGTCCTTTGAGCGCTATGTGCAGACGGTGCAGTTCCTGTGGCCGCGCTACGACCCGATCATGCCGCTGACGAACGGGTTCACCGCGGTGCTCGATCTGGTGCTCGCGTTCGTGGCCGAAGACAGTACGGCGCGGACCGGGTTCGCCGCCGCGGCCGTTCTGCTGCTGTGCGTCATGGCGATCTCCATCACCAAGAACGTGCCGGTCAACCGGTACGTCAAATCCCTGGACCCCGGCAACCAGCCCGCCGACTGGGCCAGCAGGGACCCCCGTCGGCGCTGGCGCAACTGGAACGCCACTCGTACGTCAATCGCACTGCTCGCATTCACAGTCAACATCCTGGCGACGGTGCGGCTCCGCTGAGCCCGTACCGCTCCCCAGGAGGGGAAGGCAGAACATGGAGATACCCCTTTCGGGAAAGCGCGTCCTGGTCACCGGCGGGACGCGGGGCATCGGCGCCGCCATCACCCTGGCGTTCGCCAGGGCCGGGGCCAACGTCCTGACCTGCTCGCGCACCGGCGGCGAGGCCGCCGACAGGCTGGCCCGCGAGCTCAAGGCCACGCCCGGTGAGCATCACATCGTCACCGCGGACGTCAGCAGGAGCGAGGATGTCGGGCACCTGATCGACGAGTGCCGGAGCAGGTTCGGCGGCCTCGACGTCATCGTGAACAACGCGGGCCGGATCACCCACGTCCCGATCAAGGATCTCGACCTGGCCGGTTGGCGCGAGATCCTCGACACCAACCTGACCTCAGCCTACGACGTCATCCACCGAGCCGTTCCGCTGCTCGGTCCTGGCGCCTCGATCATCAACGTCGGCTCCGGGTCGGCGCTGGCGGGCATCCACAACCGGGCGCACTACACCGCGGCCAAGGCCGGGCTGATCGGCCTGACCCGCTCGCTGAACAAGGAACTCGGCCCGCTCGGCATCCGGGTCAACGTGCTCTCGCCGGGTGTCGTCCAGACCGAGGTGGAGCTGTCGGAGGAGGTGACGTCGCGGTACCAGCAGATGACCGGGCTCAAGCGGTTGGGCACGCCGGAGGAACTGGCCAACGTGGTGCTCTTCCTCGCCAGCGACCTGGCGTCCTATGTGACCGGTGCCGTCGTCCCCGTCGACGGGGGCATCTGAGATGCCGGCCACCTCACTGTTCCGGGTGACCCTGCGGATGGACGTGGTGCCCGGCGCGGAGCAGCAGTTCGAGGAAGCCTGGCTGGCCGGTGCGGAGCGCATCGCCGACGAGCCGGGCAACGTCGGCCAGTGGCTCTCACAGGGCGAGCGGGACAACGCCTTCTACGTCGTCAGCGACTGGGTGAGCAGGGAGGCGTTCCTCGCGTACGAACGCAGCCCGCAGCACCTGGAGCACCGCAGGTCGCTCGATCCGCTGCGCACCGCCGGGGAGATGACGACCATGCGGACCCTGCACCGCCTGGACGGGAAGGGTGGCAACGGATGAAGGGCAGCGTAAGGGTCCTGGTCCATCTGCGGGTGCCGCCCGGCGAGGAGGCGCGCGTCGAGGACATCTACCACCGCATCAGCCGGGAACTCGACGGAACGCCGGGCCTGGTCCGCAACGAGCTGTTGCGCGGTTTCCACGCCCCGGACGAGTGGGCGGTCATGAGCGAGTGGCAGAACGCCGCCGCCTTCAGGGAGTGGGAGAGCGGGTCGGACCACCGCGATACGACTGCGCCCCTGCGGCCCTACCAGAATCGCGACCTCACGTCGGTGTTCGGCGTCTACGAGGTCGAGGCGGAGCACTGAAGCCGGCGGTGGGGACTGGAAGGGGTGAAAGGGATGAGCGGTCCGCGCCGGATCGATGTGCACCACCACGCGATCGTGCCGAAGATCTCCGCGCTCATGCGGGAGAGCGGTGCCCGGTTCGTGCTTCCGTGGTCCTTGGAGAGCACCTGGGAGGTGATGGACACCCACGGCATCGACCGGGCCGTGGTGTCCAATCCGATCCCCGGGGACCTGTTCACCGACGCCCGGCAGGCGGCGGCCTTCACCCTCCGGGCCAACGAGGCCGTCGCCGAACTGGCGGCCGACCATCCCGGCAGGTTCGGCCTGCTCGCCGCACTCCCGATGCCCTTCGTGGACGTCGCCCTCGACCACCTGCGCTATGTCTACGAGGAGCTCGGGGCCGACGGGGTCGTGCTGGTGCCGCACGCCGGTTCGAACTACCTGGGCGATGAGCTGTTCGAGCCGCTGCTGGCCGAGCTCGACCGTCGGCACGCGGTCGTCCTGGTACACCCGATGACGCTGCCGGGCGGGCCGGTCGAGGCCTCGCCTCCGGTGCTGGCCGACTTCCTGCTCGACACCACTCGGGGCGCTATCAGCCTGATCAGGTCCGGGGCGCTGGAGCGGTACCCGAACATCTCCTTCATCCTGGCGCACGGAGGCGGCTTCCTGCCGTACGCGGCCAGCCGGATCGAGGTGCTCGGCGAGGCGTTCTACGGTATCGACCCCGACCGGGTGCGGGCGGCCCTGCGCCGCTTCTACTACGACACCGCGCTGGTGGGCGAGTCCGCGCTGCCCTCACTGCTGGCGGTGGCCGGCCCGGAGCGGATCCTGTTCGGCACCGACTGGTGCGCGGCCCCGGCCGAGCCCGTAGCGGTCTGCGCACGGGCGCTCGACGGCGTCCCGGACGCCGTCCGCCGGATGATCGAGCGGGACAACGCGCTCGCGCTGTTCCTCGTCCCGGGACGCCCGGGGGCGGTCGACCCGGAACCGACTGCCGTCGGGTGACCGGAATTCAGCAGGGCCCGGCCCGTCGTCGTGGACGACGCGCCGGGCCCTGCGGCTTGTCCGGCCGTGTTCTCCCGGGCGGGCGTCCTGTGGACCAGGGGACGGAACGACCGCGGTTCCGCGGGGAGTTGCGCACGCCGCCGATGGACGGTGCCAGGTCGGTGTGGCGGGACGCGCGGGCCGGGCTCGCCCCCGCTCCAGTCGGCCGGACCACTGGGACTGGATCGCCTTTTGAGCCCCGGGCCCGATGCTCGGACCCGACAGCGCAGTGCTGAGATCCCTTCATGGAGGCATGGACATGCTGGCAGAACTACTCGCTCGCGGCGGCAGCGCACTGCTGGAGGGGTTCCCGCCGGACGGCCGCGAGTACTGGGCCGCGCGGTTCTGGGACCGTGCGGCAGCCGAGCAACACGTACAGCTCAGGTCGGAGTTCTTGACCCAGAAGGAGACGATCGCCGAGCTGCTCCGCAAGTACGGGCAGGACGCGAAGCAGGTCATCGAAGTCGCTTGCGGAACCGGCGAGTTCACCGCGATGGCCGCCAAGCTGACACCGGCCAGCGAGATCACCGCGATCGACATCTCCGCCGAGGGCCTAGCGCGTACGGCGAAGCGGGTGAAGCACGACAATCTCAAGCTCGTGGAAGGCGACTTCTGGGCCGACCACGACCTGGGACAGGCGGACCTGGTGCAGTGCCTGGACGCCATCCACCACCTGGGCGACCTCCGCCAGGTGCTGGTGAGGCTGCGGTCGTTGATGAAGCCCGGCGGCGTGTTCGTCGGCAACCTGTGGATCGGCGACAACTTCCACGAGTTCCAGCGCAAGCGCTACGGCACCGCGGCCCATCTGGTGCGCACGGCCTCGTTCTTCGGGACCGCCGTGATCATCCGGGCGTCCGCCGGACAGCTCAAGACCGGGGCCTACCGCACACAGCTCACCAAGAGCGAGGACGCCGTCGCCGTGCTCCGCGACGTCTTCGACGAGGTGGTGGAGGTCCGTAAGGAGCGCTACTTCATGGGCTTCGTCTGCCGGATGAACGACGGACCGCAGCAGTGATGATCCTGGTGACCGGCGGCGCCGGGTTCATCGGGCGCCGCGTGGTCGACAAGTACGTCGGGGCCGGCCACGAGGTGCGGGTGCTGGACGCGCTGCTGAGCGACACGCACCGGGAGCAGGTCCCGCCGCAGTTCCCCGACGCGGTGGAGTTCGTCCACGGCGATGTCCGCGACCAGGAGACCGTCGAGGCGGCGCTGCGCGGTGTCGAGCTGGTAAGCCACCACGCAGCCGTGATCGGCAGGGGGCGGGAGATCCTGGACGCCCGCCACCACGTGAGCTGCAACGACCTGGGGACGGCGAACCTTCTCGTCGCGATGACCGAGGCCGGGACGCGGCGGCTGGTGCTGGCCGGTTCGGTGGCGATCTACGGCGACAGCCAGTACGACTGCTCCGTGCACGGCCGGGTGCGGCCGTCGCGGCGCAGCCGCGCGGACCTGGACGCAGGTCGGTACGAGCCGCGCTGCCCGGAGTGCGGGAACGAGCTGGTGTCCAGCGCGGTGACCGAGTCCGATCCGCTCGATCCGCCGCGGAACATCTACGCGGTGACCAAGCTCGCCCAGGAGTACCTGGTGGGGGCCTGGGCGACCGAGACCGGGGGCCAGGCCGTCTCGCTGCGCTACCACAACGTGTACGGGCCCGACATTCCCTATCAGAGCCCCTACTCGGGCGTGGCGGCGGTCTACCGCAGCGCGGTCGCGCGCGGGGAGGCGCCCATCGTCTACGAGGACGGCGGCTCGATGCGCGACTTCGTGCACGTCGACGATGTGGCGGAGGCCAGCCTGGCGGCGCTGCGCTGGACGGGCAGCGGACACCGGGCGTTCAACGTCGCCAGCGGGACCCCGCACACGATCGGCGATGTCGCCGTCGCCCTCGCCGAAGCGGCGGGCTCCCCGATGCCGGTGCTCACCGGGAAGTACCGGCTCGGCGACGTCCGGCACATCGTGGCCTCACCTGCCCGGATCATGCGCGAGCTGGAGTGGCGGCCGCGGATCGGCTTCGAGGCGGGGATGGCGGAGTTCGCGACGGCCCCGATGAGCGGGGCGCCGTGATCGCCGTCCTGAGCGCGCTCGTGTTGGGAGCCAACGGAACCATGGCCGGCGTGCTGGTCGCGGTGGCGCTGGGGATCGTGCCCGCGTTCAAGGGCCTTTCCCCAACGCAGTACATCCAGGTGCACAGGCTCGTCGGGAGGCACTACGACCGGGTCATGCCACCGTTGGTGATCAGCTGCACCGTAGCCGACATCGTCCTGGCAGCCGTGGTCTCCGGCAGGGCGCGCATCGCCCTGTTCGTGGCCGCAGCCCTCGCCCAGCTGGGCGTGAGCCTGGTGTCCCAGTTCGCCAATGTCCCGATCAACAGAACAGTCAAGAACACCGAGCCGCAGTCCATCGGTGATGACTGGGACGACCCCCGGGCACGCTGGGCAAACTGGCATCTGACACGCACCGTGCTGGCGCTGTGTGCTGTGGCGGCGAACACCGCCGGTGTGGCGACTCTCCGGTAACAGCACATCCGTTCCCAAGTCTGCAAGGAAGTGACCATGACCGAGTTAGCCGTGCCGTCGCAGGCCCCCGCCTCTGCAGCGGTCAAGCGCCTGGCGAACGGGTTCTGCCACGCGAAGCTGCTGCTGGCCGCCAACGAGCTCAGCGTCTTCGCGGATCTGCATCAGCACGGTCCGTCGACCGAGGCCGAACTCGCCGGACGCCTGGGCCTGAACCGTCGCGGGACCCGTGAACTCCTGCACGGACTGGTCCTGTTGGAGCTGCTGGAACTGCGGGACGGTCGCTATGCCAACAGCGCGACCGCGTCCGCCACCCTGGTACCCGGTGGAGCCGACTACGTCGGTGGCTTCCTGCGCCGTGCGGACCACATGCTGTATCCCGCGTGGCAGAACCTCGCCCAGGCCCTGGCCTCCGGTGAGCCACAGGCTGCCGGCGCCGGCCAGGAGGCGTTCCGGGCCATGCTGGACGACCCTCGGCAACGCGATCAGTACCTCCAGATGATGGACTCGGCCAACGGGCTCATCGCGGGCCACCTGGCCGACGCCTTCGAGTGGAACTCCCACCAGCACGTCGCCGACATCGGCGGATGCCGGGGAAACCTCGTCGCACAGCTGGCCATTCGTCACCCGCACCTCCGGGCCACGGTGTTCGACCTCCCCGAGCTGGCGTCATCGTGCGCCGACCACGCCGCCGAACTCGGTGTCACCGAACGTGTCCGGTTCCACGCCGGTGACTTCTTCACCGACCTGCTGCCACGCGCCGACGTCCTCATCCTCGGCCACGTCCTGCACAACTGGTCCGTCGAACAACGGGAGTTCCTGGTCCGCAAGGCGTACGAGGCTGTCAATCCGGGTGGAGCGCTGCTGATCTACGACGCCATGCTCAGCGATGAGCCCACCGATCTGGCGCGCATCCTCATCAGTCTCAACATGCTTCTGGTGACTGAGGAGGGCTCCGAGTACACCGTTGGCGAGGGCAGCCAGTGGCTCGCTGCGGCAGGCTGCGCCGACATCCGGGCCCGGCCGCTCGGCCACAGCGACACACTGCTCGTCGGCCGCAAACCGACCGTCTGAGAACCTGCCGCCCGAGGAACGGAGCGCCATGATCGCGGTGTACTGCTCCCAACCGAATGCCGCCGACCCGCTGGCCGCCGCAGTGGTCGGCGAACACCGCCCGCCGTCGCCCGCCGTCGGATGGACGACCGTCAGAATGCTCACGGCGTCGTTGAACATGCGGGAGATCACGGTGCTGAGCGGGCGCGCGGGTGCCCGCCAGCGCTATCCCGTGATCCTCGGCAGCGACGGCTGCGGCGTGCTCGACGACGGCACCGAGGTCGTCGTGCATTCATCGGTCATGTCCCCCGGCTGGACGGGACCGGAGAATCTGGATCCGGGGCGCACGGTGCTCTCCGAACAGCACCAGGGCACCTTTGCGGAGATCGCGGTCGTTCCGCGCCGCAACGCGCTCCCGAAACCGCCCGAACTGTCCGCCGTCGACGCGGCCTGCCTCTCCACCGCGTGGCTGACCGCCTACCGCATGCTGTTCGTCACCGCCGCCGTCGAACCTGGGCAGACTGTCGTGGTCCACGGCAGGCGCCGCCTGGGTACCATCGCCTCCGCCGCGATCGCGCTCGCGAACGCGGCGGGGGTACGCGTCTGGGTCGTCGGCGAGCCCGACGACCGCGAGTTGGCGCTCCGGCTCGGCGCGGATGCCCTCTTCAGCGGGTCGCACCTGCTGCCCCAACCCGTGGACGCCGTTATGGACGCCTCGATCAGCGGGTCGGGCTGGATGGGATCCGTCGACAGCGTGCGGCCCAACGGGGCGATCGTCTGCGCGGGATACCGGGACAGCGGCGACCTGGGGCCGACCGGCGCCGGCAGCCTCGTACGGGACTTCATCTTCCGGGAGGTCCGGTTGCTGGGCTCGGGCATGGGGACGGCCGAGGATCTCACGAGTCTGATGAGTTTTCTCGTCGCCACCGGTCTGCGTCCGACTGTTGCCGATCTGCTCGACATGCGCGATGTCAGGCGAGGCATGCGAGCCATGCTGTCCGGCACCGTGACCGGAAAGATCGTCTTCCGGTTCTCGTGACGGGTGCGGCACCGCGGGTCCGCGCTCCCTGCCGGTGGTCATGTCCATCCGTCAGGTAGCCCGACTGCTGACACCTGCTCACATTCCAGACCGGGCCATCCCTTCTCAGGCCGGCACCACCGTCTGCGCATCCCGTAGTTCGCCCAGCAGTCCCGCCACCTTGACGACCGTGCGATCGCCCAGGTGCGGGCCGATGAGCTGGACGCCGAGCGGCAGCCCCTCACGGGTTCGGCCCAACGGGACGGTGGCGGCCGGCAGGTGGACGAGGCCGGCGAGGTTCAGCCAGGTGGTCTGCTCCCAGTAGCCGCGACGCCGGCCGTCGACGGTGATGTAGCGCTCGGACACGGGCACGTCCGTCTGGTCCGGTACTGCGGCCGTCGGCGCGGCCGGGGTGATGAGGACGTCGACGTCACCGAAGTAGGCGGCCCATCGATCCTGGAGCCGTCGGCGTTCCTCGTTGGCCTGCAGCCAGTCCCGGTGACTCATCGTGCGGTCACGGAGGTACTGGGCCCCGGGCGACTCATCGCCTGGAGACAGCTTCCGGGAGGCCTCCACCTCGGCGGCGTACGCCTGCGGCGGAGCGCTGGCAGCGCTGCCGGCGAGCATGAGGGAGCGAAACAGCCGGTCGGAAGAGGCCATGTCGACCGGGGGCGCCGAGTCGCTGATACGGACGCCTGTGTTGCGCAAGGTCCGTTCCAGTTCCTCCAGCAAGGCTCGGGTGGCCGCGTCCACCGGACAGAAGGAGTCGTCGGCCCAGAAACCGATGCGGTAGTCGGCCAGCCTCTCGTGTCGGGGCGGTGGCAACTCCAGCCGCCACGCGGTGGAATCATGGGGTGCCGGACCGGCCAGCACACCGAGCGCGAGCGCGAGATCGGCCGCGCTGCGCCCGAGAGGGCCTATGCAGAGCATGTCCGAGGTCGTCAGCCAGCCTGGTGGGCGCGGAATGTGGCCCCGGTTCGGCACGACGCCGAAAGTGGGCCGCAGGCTGTAGACCCCGCAGTAGTGGCCGGGCAGCCGTAGTGAGCCCGCCAGGTCGCTGCCGATGTCCAGCGGGCTGAGGCCGGCGGCCACGGCTGCGGCCGAGCCGCCGGAGGAGCCCCCGGTGGTGCGGTGCGGGTCGTGCGGATTGGGCGTGGTGCCGAACAGCTCGTTGCTGGTCTGGATGCCCTGGCACAACGGCGGTGTGTTCGTCTTGCCGAGGATGACCGCACCGGCCGCGCGCATCCGGGCCACGGCGTCCGCGTCGCGTCCTGGTACGTGTTCGGACAGCTCCGCCGAACCGCACGTGGTGCGCAGGCCTTCGGTCTCCAGCGCGTCCTTGAGGGTGATCGGAAGTCCCAGGAGGGCTGTTGTCCGGCCGCGGGCGCGCTGCTCGTCGGCTGCCGCGGCCGCGGCCAGGGCGGCCTCGGCTCCGAGGGTGACCACCGCGTTGTACTCGGGATGGGAGGTGATGCGGTCCAGGTGCGCGGTCGTCAGTTCGCGGCTGGAGACCTCTCCTCGGTTCAGGGCATCCAGCTGTTCGCGGGCGGAGTGGCGGATCAGGTCCATGAAGTGGCGGCATCCTCGTGTTCGGAGACGGCCTCGAAGTGGGCGGCGATGCGCAGCAGCGCGCGAACGTCGTCGTTTGGCGTGCGTACGTCGTCGCGGATGCCCGCGTCGGCGTATTCGGTCGGGGTCTTCGGTGATTCGTTGCGGTGGTAGGCGGTCAGCGCCCCGCGGAGCTGGTCGGCGGTGACCGCGGCGGCCAACTCGGCACCCCGCAGCCCGGTGGCAGCGTACCGCGCCTCGGCCGCGCGGCGTACGGATTCGTCCAGGTGGTGGCGCAGAGCCCACTGGCCGTCGCGGATCTCGACGGCGCGTCGGTACAGGTGCCAGGTGGCACCCCACAGGGACGGGCCGTGCGCCGAGGCGGCCCGGTGCGTGTGGAGCGCGATGGTGGGCAGAGCCTCGTACACGGCGTGCCACAGCGGCGCCAGGCGCTGGTGGTCGCGATAGGCGCGTCCCCAGGCCCGGGCCCTCGGGACGATGTGGATGGCCAGCGTGGGAATGAGGAATCCCATGAGGACAAGCGTGCTGCCGCCGTCGGCGCAGAGCCATGCGAAGCGCTCCGCGGACCGCGACAGAGGGGTGAAGCCGAAGACCGCGGCCGCAACGTCCACGAGTCGGATCGTGCTGTAGCCGAAGGTCAGCAACGCCCCGGCTCCCACGATGCGCAGACCGCGGGCGATCCAGGTCCCGCGTGTGCCGCCGGCCCTTCTCCAGCAGACCACGGCAAGGATGCCCTGCCCGATGGTGTAGGCACCGATGTAGAGCGTCAGGAACGTCTGGTAGACGCCGACGTGGATGTACCTGGCCGTGAAAGCCTGCGGGGAGATCCGGCCGGAGGCAGGCAGCAGGAGGAACAGCACCACCAGAGCGGCGATGACCGCCGCCCCGGCCGCGAGGCAGAGCCGGGTCCTGCTGCGGGCCTTCTCGTGCGGCAGCACCCAGTCGGCCAGGACGACGATCTGCAGCGTCACCTGAGCCGTGACGGTGCCGAATGCGGCCAGGATGCCGATGGACGGGTTGCCGGTCGCGTCGCCCAGCAGCCCCCAGACCGGATCGATGGACACGAGGAAGGAGAGCGCGGACAGGCCGTAGACGCCGACCAGGGCGGTCAGCGCCCGGTCCCGGCGCAGGTATCGCGGTGGCCAGAGCAGTACGAGGAAGCCGGTGACGGCCAGGGTCAGACAGAGCGGGTGCAGTAACTGCTGCATGGATCCCTGTCACCGCCGTCCGCGCAGTAAGGTCTCCGCCACGGGATCGTGGCCCTGGAGGCGGAGGCCGGGACGGTGTACGTGACGCTGCAGGTAGGTGCCGATCATCTCGGCCTCCCGTTCGTCCTCGTGTTCGTAACTGGTGCGGCCCAGCATCATCTTCACCACCTGCGGGTCGAGGTCGGGGACCAGTCGGTCGGAGACCGGCTTGACCGGAGGAAGGACGGGGGAGCCCTGGTGATCGCGGAGAATATGCGCGAGCTCGTGCGCGATGATGTGGTCCTGGTGGGCTCGGCTGGTGTCCTGGTGGACGAAGATGAAGTCTGCGCGCTCCACCCGGATCCAGAGGCCGCACACACCCTGCACGATGTCCCCGGAGGCGTGGACGAGCCGGATCGGGTAGCCTGACCGGCTTTCGACGACGGGGAGGAGCTCCCTCACGCTGCTGACGCGCGGCAGGTTCAAGCCGTGCACGAAGCGTCGGCAGATGCTCTGCGTGCTGTCCCTCATGGGTTCGGGTCCGTTTCCTCGTCGGCCGCGCAGGACGTGAGCCCTTCCTGTGCGCGTAGTTGCTCAACGGTGGCAAGTACCTGGTCCAGGCTCTGCGGCGACAGTCCTGCCACCCGCATGGCGACACGCTGTACTCCGCTCTCGCGCAACCGTCTGACGAGGGCCAGCTCGGTTGTGACTCTGTCGGCAGTGCTGTCGTCGAAGAAGTAGGCCACGGGGACACCGAAGAACGTCGCCAGCGCCTCGAGGTGCCGCCTGGTGGGGTTGTCCCGCCGTCCGGTGCGCAACTGCCACAGATAGACGTGGGAGACGGAGGTGCTGCCGCGTTCGCGGAGCATGTCGGCCACTTCGTGGTTGCTGTACGGGCCACGGTCGGGCGGATGGACCGTCTCGAACAGCGCGTTCAGTCGCTCCTCGAACGTCCCGGTCAACAGAACCACCTCCCCATAGTTCCCACGGTTAACCCTAGTTGACACCCTATGCGGATCATGCGACTCTCGGTATGTTAACTGAGATTAATCCGTGTGCCAGCAGTCGCGTCCCCGTGGCGCACGGCCGGCTCACCTGGCGATCCTGTGTCAGGCAAGGCAGCTGCGAAGGCATAAACGACCAGTACTGACTGCAGCAGAGGACTGTCGACGCCCTCGAGCCGCGGTGCAGCGAATTTCATCCGGCTCCCTTCGTGAGAGAGCGCGGAAGGAGGGGCTGGCGTGGGTAGTGGTGTGGGTTTGGGGTGCGTCTCGCATGGAAGCGCGGTGCAGGCGACGCCACCTGTCGGCGCGACGCCAACGATGACGGCAATGGCTAGACCAGCTCCCACAGATGGTCGGCGACAAGCCGCTCTTGACAGGTGGCCATGATGAAAGACAATCAGAGATTCGTGCACCACTTGCCGTCAGGCACGGAAGTCTGTTTGCTTCGGTAAGAGGCGCACGAGGTGTCCGTTCCACGGATCGGTCTGTCGCGCGACACATGCAGCCACCGCGACCATTGACCCGGTTCGGAGACCCACCGAACTCGCCACCGCACTGTGTCGCATCCGTCGCTGCTCGGACGGCCGCAATCGTCGGAATTCGCCGCTGCGGGATCAGGCGTGCAACCAAGTTGCTGGGCGTACGGGCCCGAGAAGGCCAGGCGGGGCTACGGCCACTCTCGCGCGGGCACGAAAGCCCACCGACTTGTCATCGTGCTGCCTGGACTTGATTGGGCGATGCCGTGGCTGTTCGCCCGAGGATGGGCTGGTCGGTGCCGGCGGCCCCGCAGGCAGGAGGTGCGCGCGGGGATGCGGGTTGGCCGCCACCGAGAGGGTGTCGGGGTGTTGTGGAAAGGCTCGCCCGGTCAGTCGAGGTTCAGCGATGGCCCGTTCAAGTGGTTGGGAGGTGAGTTGGAGCGCGCGCCGCTCGCCCGCGGGTGGGCAGATCAGAGATGGTCGCAGGCGCAGGTGAGTCAGGCTCAAGCAGGGTCCATTACCGCGCTTTGTCGTTAGAAAGTGGGTATGTTGCCGATCATGATCTCAGTTCTGGGACCTCTGGCCGTCACGATTGATGGTGTCGACGCTACTCCGACGGCTTCGAAACTGCGGACGCTCATCGCTCTTCTGGCGCTTCGCAGAAACAGCGTGGTGGCGATCGGGTCACTGATCAACGAGCTGTGGGGTGAAGAGCCGCCGGTGAGTGCCATGGCCACGCTGCAGACCTACATATACCAATTACGGCGGTTATTGACAACGAACGGCCTGAACGGCAAGGACGTGCTCGTGACGAAGCCGGTCGGGTACGTACTACGGCTCAAGCGGGACGAGCTGGACGTGGACATCTTCCGCAGCCTTGTCGAAGAGGCGCGGGATCACCTCCAGGAAGGCGCGGACGAGGCTGCGCTGACGGTTGTCACCAAGGCCCTGAGCATGTGCGGGGCGGCTCCGCTGCATGACGTGAGCGCACGGGAGCTGCTCGAATCGTATATCGGCCAGCTCGGCGAATCCGTACTCCAGGCCGTGGAGCTGCGAATCGAAGCAAAGCTGCGGCTGGGCTATCACCAGGAACTCGTCGCCGAACTCAAGTCGCTGTGCGCGGAACACCCGTACCACGAGAACCTGCACGCGAAGCTCATGATAAGTCTGCAGCGGATGGGCCGACGCTCCGAAGCGCTGGTCCTGTATCAGACGCTTCGCAGGAACCTCCGGGACGAGCTCGGAATCGACCCGTCGGCAAGCCTGCAGGAGCTGCAGAACAAGCTGCTGAACTCCAACTCCAGCAGCGTCAGTGAGATCGAGTCCTCGTGGCAGGCCCGCGAGACCATCACGCCGGCACAACTGCCCGGAAACATAGCGGAGTTCACCGGCCGCACAGCCGAGATCGAACAACTGGGCCGGATGCTGAGGCCGAACCAGAACGCCTTGGCTCCGACCATCGTGACGCTGACCGGCAGCCCGGGAACAGGAAAGTCCGCACTGGCGGTCCGGGTGTGCCACGAGATCCGGGACCGCTTCTGCGACGGTCAGTTGTACGCCGACCTGGACGGGGGCGCCGTTGAGCCCTACCAGGTGCTCGGCAAGTTCCTGAGGGGCGTGGGCTTCAAGGGTGAGGAGATCCCGGGCGACCTCGACGAGCGTTCGCAGCTGTTCCGAAGCTGGACCAGGCAGCACCAAGTGCTCGTTCTGCTGGACAATGCCGCATCCCGAGCCCAGGTCCGCCCGCTGCTGACCTCCGGACCGGGCAGTGCGGTCCTCATCACCGGTTCCCAGCTGGCCATCGGCGGCCTGGAGGGATCGCGTTCCTTCCAGCTGAACGCCCCGTCGGTCGACGAATGCGTCGCGGTCCTGAGTTCGATGATCGGCGGGGAACGGGTGGCCGGCGCAGAGGACGTGGCCTACGACGTCGTCAAGGTGTGTGACCAGCTTCCGGTGGCCCTGCGCATCGTGGCGGCGAAGGTGACGACCGGCGTCTACGCCTCGCTGCCGGCGGCGGCGCAGCGTCTGGCGGCTCCGGAGGCCCGGCTGGAGGAGATGCGGTTCGGGGAGTGGGACATTCGCAAGACCTACGCCGCCGGATACCGCCTGCTCGACAGCCAGGGACGGAAGGCCCTGACCATGATGGCCGTCTCCGGTCTGTGTTCCATCACGACGGTGCGGATCGGAGAACTGTGCGGCTGGGACCGTGCCAGCACCGAACATGTGCTCAGCCAGCTGAAGCAGCTGCGGTTCCTGCATGCGGTCGCGGCCGGAATCGGCCCGGGGAGTTATGTGATGCCCGTCCTGGTGCGTTCGTTCATCGACGACCTGATCAGCGGCGAACTGGCGACGGTTCGAGCAGCCGGAGCCTGAGGTGGTGGGCTCGGGCCGGTGCCCCGCGGTATAGGAGAAAACTCCTACCGAGGTCCGTAGACATGTCACTATACGACTCCCAGGCTGATTGGTGATGATGATTGCGATAACAACGGCTGGACCAGGGGCACACATGGAATCCAAGGCACAGAAGCGGCCACAGCTCGGCGGCTTGGCAACCGTATTTCTCGATCTCTTCGTGTCGATCGGCGGATATTTCATTCTCCGGGCGGCGGGCGTCAGTGTGATCTGGTCGCTCGCGATCCCGGGCATCGTGGTCGGAGTCCTGACCGTCCTGAGTACCATTCGTCGGCGCAAGCTCGATGTGGTGGGTGTCCTGGTGCTCGTGGAGCTGGCCGCGACGCTCGGGCTTTCCTTCGTCACCAACGACGCGCGTATCGCGGCCTGCCGACAGCCCCTGTACGTGCTCATCGGCGGGCTGTTCTGCCTGGGCACGCTGTTCGGTCGCCGACCGTTCACCGCCGTGACCACCGCGTCCATGGCCACGTTCGGAGACCCGCTGCGGGCCAGGGCTTTCGAGAAGGCGTGGCAGGACGTCGCCAGGTACCGGCAGCAGCAACGCACGTTGACGACCGCGATCGGGACGATCATGGTGGTCGATGCCGCAGTTCGGGTCCTCGTCATCTACGTCTACCCGGTGAGCCGGATCGACGTTTCCCTACTCCTGTCGAACGTCGCGGGAATCCTGCTGTTCGTGGTCATCGGTGTGGTCTCCAAAAAGCTGATCATGCCCGCACGAGAAATCGTGCTGGAAATCGTCGAACAGCTCAAGGCTGAGTCCGCGGATTCCGGAACCGACATTCCGACGGCCTCCGAAGGCGGGACGGACACGCCCGCGCACGAAGGGTTCCGTCAGTCATGACGGAACCGTGGAAACCTGGCAACGCCGTGACAGGAGAGAAACAGAGGAGCCGATGGCCTACCTGATTCCACTCGCTCAGCTCGGCCTTCACGACGTGGACCGGGTCGGAAGGAAGGCCGCGGTACTCGGTGAGCTGCGGCAGACCGGGTTCCGCGTCCCCGATGGATTCGGGGTTCCCTGGCAGGTGCTCACGGATGTGCTCGACGGCATCGATCCCGCCGACCCGCACGCGGTCGTGGAACGCATCCGCTGCACGGAGTTACCGGACGCGCTCCGCGCGGAACTGTCGGCGGCGCTCCGGGAACTCGGCGATGGTCCGGTCGCGGTGCGATCGTCCGGCATTGAAGAGGACCTGGCCGGACGCTCGTTCGCCGGACAGTACGATTCGGTCCTCGACGTGCGTGGGGCCGACGCGGTTGCCGACGCCCTGAGGCAGTGCTGGGCGTCGGCGTTCTCGGACCGCGTGGCCGCCTATCGGAACGGTGAGGATGCCCCGATGAGGATGGGCGTCCTGGTCCAGGCCATGGTGCCTGCCGCAGCCGCGGGAGTGGCGTTCAGCGCGAATCCGGTGACGGGTGACCGTGGCGAAACGATGGTGAGCGCGGTGACCGGCCTCGGTGACAGGCTGATGGCAGGGGAGACCGTCGCCGACGAATGGTCGGTCCGCGACGGGACGGCCCAGCTGTTGTCCGGGTCCCGTGAGGCCGTCACCGAGGCCCAGGTATGCGAGGTCGAGGCGCTGGTCGGCCGTGTCGCCGAACACTTCGGCACCCCGCAGGACATCGAGTGGGCGTTCGCGGCGGGGGAACTCTGGCTACTGCAGGCACGCCCGATCACAACGCTCGTGGAGGACCACGACCTCGTGCCGATCGACATCGAGGTCCCGCCGGGCTTCTTCGTCCGGGACGTACGATCCCCCGACGCCAGGGCTCCGATGGAGAACTCGGTGTTCCTGCCGGTGTTCGCCGCCTCCGCGAAACGGCTCTTCGACTTCACCACCGGCGCGCCGCTGACGGCGACAACCATCGGCGGTTGGGTGTACCTCAACCCGCTGCCCGACACGATGCCGGAGCTGATCCGGCGTTCGGAGCGCATCGCCGAACTGGTGGCCGAGGGCGCGCCGCTCGCTGTCGTCAGGCGATGGGAATCCGAGTGGAAGCCCGGCTTCGTGGCACGCATCCGGCGGTTGCGTGAGACCGACCTCGGCGCAGTGGACGATGCGGCGCTTGCCGCTCATGTCGCCGAGCTGACGGGCTTCTTCTCCGAACTTCACGATGTGTACTTCCGGATCGCGGGCGCGGCGATGTTCATCGGCGCCGAACTTGGCTTGCTGGCACAGGAGTTGCTCGACTGGCCGCCGGACGACCTGCTCCCGCTGCGCAGCGGGCTGGTCGGGGAGCACATGGGCGCCGTCGTGGCCCTGGGCGACCTCGCCCGGCTGGCGGCGGCCAAACCTGCGCTCAGCGCGGCGCTGGAGCGCGACGTGCAGAGCGCGGTCGGGCAACTCCGGGACATGGACCCGGAGTTCGCCGCGGCGTTCGACAGGTATCTGGCCGATTACGGGCATCGAACTCTCCGACTCGGTCTGACCGACCCCACGTTCGCTGAACAGCCCGCCATGGTGCTCACCATGGTGGTCGCGCAACTCGGCGAACCCTTCGACCTGGCCGACCGCCGGGCGGTGTTGGCCCGCCGGGTCCAGCCCCGCCGCGACGAGCTGGAGCGCAGGCTGGCAGGCAGGCCCGCGGCCGAGCGGCAGCAGTTCGAGGCGGCGCTGGCGGCCGCGGAGCTGAGCGCGCCCATCAGGGACGAGAAGTCCCATCTGGCCGTGTCGTTGTGGGCATTGATGCGGTACGCCGTCCTGGAGCTCGGCAACCGGCTCGCCGGGTCGGCGCTGATCCAGCAGCCCGAGGACGTGTTCCTCATCGGGCTCGACCAGGCGCTGGCGGCACTCGCGGACCCATGCGATCTGCGCCCGGCGGTGCGGCTCGGCCGTGGACAGCTCAACTGGGCGAAGGCCAACCCGGGGCCGAGGTTCTACGGCACTCCGCCGACGCCGCCGACCTGGGGGCCGGGCATGGCCGAACCCTCCGAGGCGGCAAAGCACGTGATGGACATCGCGGCGTGGACAACGCGGATGATGGGCGGGTCTCCACAGGCGCCGGCCGAGACAGACGGCATCAGCGGTCTCGCCGCCGCCGCCGGGCGCTACACGGGACCCGCCCGGGTTGTCGGCGGTCCGCGTGACTTCGGCAAGCTGCGCCGCGGTGACGTGCTCGTCTGCCCCGAGACCACAGCGCAGTGGGCAGTGCTCTTTCCCAGCCTGGGGGCTCTTGTGGCGGACGGCGGCAGCCTGCTGTCCCACCCGGCGATTCTCTCCAGGGAGTACGGCATTCCCGCGGTGGTGGCCGCTGGTGACGCCACCCGGTTGCTGCAGGACGGCGATCTGGTCGAGGTGGACGGAGCCGCCGGGACCGTGCGCCTGATCAGCGGTTCGATCGCCGCACGGCGATCGGAGGCGGCGAGATGAGTGAAGCTGGCGAGAGGCCGCCCTGCCACCGGACGGTGATTTCGGTCTCGTGCACGTCGTACACAAGGACAAACCAGGACTGCCGACCGCATCGAGCGGGTCGGCCTGGAGGATGAGATGCACGTACTGATCGTCGGCGCCGGTGTGGGCGGGCTGTGCCTCGCGCAGGGCCTGCGCAAACGGGGGATCGGCGTTGTGGTGCTGGAACGGGACGTCGCCTCGGACGCCCGTGCCCAGGGGCTCCGCCTGAAGATCGACGCACTCGGCCGATCCGCGCTCGCCGACTGCCTGAACGACGACTACTACCAACTGCTCGCCGCGACGGCCAACAAGCCCTACCAGTCCCGCGGCGTGACGCTGGACGAGAACCTGAACGAGCTGCATTCCGCGGTTCCCGCCCAGAGCACCGTGGACGAGGCGACGGCAAGCATCGTCGTGAACCGCCACACACTCCGGCAGATCCTGATGTCCGAGACATCGGACCATGTCTTCTTCGACAAGGAGTTCGAGCGCTACGAGCTGCTCGACGACCGGGTCGTGGCCTACTGCCGGGACGGCAGCGCATGGGTCGCGGACGTACTGGTGGGAGCCGACGGCATCAACTCGGCCGTGCGCAGGCAGCTTGTGCCGGACAGTGGCCTGATCGACACCGGACTGTGGTCGATCTACGGGCAGCTCATGCTGGACGAACAGAACCGCAGGTGGATACCGCCGAACGTGTTCGGCGGCTCCCGACCCGTCCTGGGGCCAGAGGGCCGGACCCTCGCGCTCGGAACGTTCCAGCCGCAGATGCCGATCACTGATGCGGTCGCGGAGTTCGCGCCGAAGGCGGACATCACACCGGTGGACGACTACCTGAAATGGAATCTCATCGCTCCTGCCGAGCAGTTCGGCGTCGACGAGGCGGCTTTCTTCGGTGGCTCCCCGGAGTGGCTGCACGCGAAGGCCTGCGAGATGACGGCGGAGTGGGGCCCGGCCGTCAGGCGGATCCTGGACGAATCGCTCGTCGCCGTGACGTTTCCGCTGTCGATACGGGCGTCTCGTCCCGATGCGACATGGCCGACCGGCCGGGTGACGCTGCTCGGTGACGCAGTCCACGCCACCACCCCCGTGGGCGGCGTGGGTGCCAACGTCGCGCTGCGCGATGCCGCCGCACTGGCGAGGAATCTCGCGGAGGTGGCGGAGTTCCCCGACCTGCTGCTGCAGGCGATCGGTCAGTACGAGACGGACATGCGCGAATACGGATACCAGGCCGTTCGGGATTCCCTGGCCGGCGCCGAGCGCATCCTGCGGAGCAGGAGGCTGCTCGACAACGAGTAGGCGAGCACTCAGGTGTGACTTCGCGACGCGGGGTCGCGTCGGGTGGGAACGTCGAGTCGCGTGGGAGGAGGCGTGGCCACCGCGCGGTCATCGGGGGGATTCGGACTCCTGGCGATCGTGCGGTGGCCGCCGGACGCCGCGCGCTGACGGTGCGTCAGCGAGGCTTAGCCGGCCTCCGGGAGGCCTGGACTGTGCCTGCGTCCCGTACCGCGCTCTTCGGCCAACTCCTCCGCCGATCAACTCCCTTGCCGGCCTTCCGGGACGGTAGCTGCCGACCGTCGTGGTGGCGCTGACGATGGGAGACCGGCACTGCCCCGTCCCCAGCACGCAGAGCGGCGCGTTCTCGGGCAGCGGTGTCGGCGAGATCATGAAGGGCTCCTCGATGGGGTCAGGTGCGATGGGCGTCACGCTGGGACAGCTTCCTCGCCCATGACCACGGCACCGACCCCGGCCGCACGCGGGCCCTCGCCAACACCACCATCGCGGGCGCCACCACGCGCCCTGCCCGGCTGCCCGCTACCGGCGGGACTCGCTGTCGCGCACTGTCACTCGTCACACACTGATGCCGCTAGACCCTAATGTGTGCCGCACAGTATGGTGTGTGCGTGGATGGCTCCGAACTCCTCGATGCCCACAGGCAGGAACTGCGTCGTGGCTCCGTGGTGCTCGCGAGCCTGCTCGCGCTGCGGACACCGGGCTACGGCTACGGCCTGCTGGACGAGCTTGAGCTCGCGGGCGTGCCGGTCGCGGTAAACACGCCCTATCCGCTGCTGCGCCGGCCGGAGGGCCAGGGACTGCTGACCAGCGAGTGGGACACCAGCCAGCCGCGCCCGCGCAAGGCGTACCACACCAGCCGTGACGGCATCCTCCTCGCCCAGGCACTGCTGCGGGAATGGCAGGCGATCGACACGGCATTCACCCGCCTGGCCCCCACCTCAGCCACCATCCCGGAAGGGCAGAACCAGTGACCGCGACATTAACCGACCGGTACATCGCCGCTACCGTGCAACGCGTGCCCGACAGGCAGCGGGCCGAGATCGAGCGGGAGCTGCGCGCCGCGATCGCCGACGACGTCGAGTCCCGCATCGAACGCGGCGAGGGTCCGGCCGACGCCGAATACGCCGCGCTCGCCGAACTCGGCGATCCCGAGCGCCTGGCCGCCCGGTACGCCCGCCAGGACGTCGCGCTCATCGGCCCCGACAGCTACCCCGGCTACATCCACGCGCTGCGAGGCGCCTGCTGGACCGTGCTGCCGTTCGCCTACGTCGTGCTCGCCATCGTCTTCCGCGCCCACGGGGCGAGCACCTGGGTCGCACTCCTGCGCCCGCTCGGCAGCATCGTGACCGCCGCCATGTACCTCGTGGTCCTCGTGACCGTCCTCTTCGTGATCGCCGACCGCGTGCGCAGGGCCCATCCCGAAGCCGTCAGGGCAGCCGCCCCCTGGACCCCCGACCAGCTGCCCGTCGCCGAGCAGCCGAGCCCGGCCGTCACGGTGCGCGACCTGATCCGCGACATTGTCAGGGCGGTGGCGTTGATCGCGGCGTTGTTCGCGCAGCGGGTGATCTCGCCGGTCACCACCCCGACGGGTGGGCATGTGCCGATCATCAACCCGGCCCTCTGGAGCTTCTGGATCCCCTACTTCGGTGCCGTGCTCGCTCTCGCCGCCCTGGTCAGCGCCGTGAGCCTGCGCCTGCGCCGCGGCAGGCCCGTGACCGTCGTCGCCCATGCCGCACTCACCCTGGCCGGCATCGCGCCGCTCGCCTGGCTGTTCTGGCGGGCGAGTGTGCTCAACCCGGCGCTTGCCGCCGATCGTGGCGCGCTGGCAACCCTGGCCACTCCGGGCAACTGGGTCGCCTGGCTTGCCGTCCTCACCCTCGCCCTGGCTGCCATCGGCACCCTCACCCAGGCCCGATTCACGCTCCAGCGCGGCACGAAGGCCCCGTGGTCGGGTTGACTGCCCGGCGCGCCCGGGGTGTTCGGCCTCCGGGCTGAACGGTCCTCGGCCTCGGTACCGAGGCCGAGCCGTGGTAGGCCGCCGAGCTCTTAGCCCGGCGAACGGGGGAAGGGCCGACGGTTGACCGGGACGGGGGTGCGCCGTCGCCTGTGGCAAGGAGGGCGAGGCCACCGCGGTGGCTGGCCGTGGCGGTGGGACGAACGGCTTCGAAAGCCTGTGGAGGACAAGGCCATGCAGATCGACACCGCGGCCCCGGTGCCTCGACCCGAGAGCCGCTGCGCGGCCGCCGAGCCGTGTGTCCGGCGGCGGGGCCGCCCGCGCAGCGAGGCGGCGGAGCGGGCGATCGTCGCCGCAGTCGAGCGGCTGATGGAGGACGGTGTGGCCCTGGCCGACCTCTCGATCGAGGGGATCGCCGCGGCTGCGGGCGTCGGCAAGGCCACCATCTACCGGCGCTGGCCCAACAAGGAGGCGCTGCTGGTCGATGTGGTCGCCCGACTGGAGGCCCCCGAGCCGCAACTCACCGGTGGCACGGTGCGCGAGGAACTCCTGGCGATGATGGAGTTCATGCGCCGCCGGGGTCTGGCCAAGCGCTCGCGCTGGGTGCTGAAGACCGCCCTCGGCCAACTGGACAACTGGCCCGAACTGCGCTCGATGTACCAGGAGCAGGTACTCGAACCCCGCCGCGAACTGGTCCGGCGGATAGTTCGGCGCGGCGTCGCCGAAGGGGTGATCCGCCCGGACCTGAACCCCGACCTGCTCTCGGAAGTGGTGATGGGACCGATCCTGTTACGCACCGTCTTCTGGAAGGAGGCACCGCTCGACGATCCCGCGCTGGCCGAGCAGCTGGTCGACGCCGTTTTCAACGGCATCGCCGCCCCGTTGCCGCGGTGACACAAGATGATGGTCCGCCCCCGCCCCCGCCCCCGCCCCCGCCGGCGCCAGCTCCGCACCGTTTGAGTGCGGTGGCATCGCGGCTTCTACGCGGTGTGTCTGTCAGTTCAGCGGCCGGTTCCCTAACATGAGCTCAGCTCACATTAGCGGAGAGGGGCTTGACCATGCCGACTCGATTCGACCTGCCGGCGGGCTTCCGCTGGGGTGCTTCCACGGCCGCCTACCAGATCGAGGGCGCGGTCGACGAGGACGGGCGCGGGCCCTCCGTCTGGGACATATTCGCCGCCCGCCCCGGTGCCGTCCGCGACGGCCACTCCGGCCGGATCTCCTGCGACCACTACCACCGCTACCCCGAGGACATCGCCCTGATGCGCGGACTCGGCCTGGATGGTTACCGGTTCTCGATCGCCTGGCCCCGGATCCAGCCCACCGGCACGGGCCCGGCGAACCCGGCCGGACTCGCCTTCTACGACCGGCTGGTGGACGCCCTGCTCGCCGCTGGCATCACACCGATGCCCACGCTCTTCCACTGGGACCTGCCACAGGCCCTGGAGGACGGCGGCGGCTGGCTGGCCCGGGACACCGCGTACCGCTTCGCCGAGTACACCCAACTCGTCGTGGACCAGCTCGGCGACCGCGTCCCCGCCTGGATCACGCTCAACGAGCCTTTCGTGCACATGGTGTTCGGCTACGCGCTGGGCATCCACGCCCCGGGCCGCACGTTGATGCTCGACGCCCTGCCCGTTGCGCACCACCAGCTCCTCGGCCACGGTCTTGCCGCCGCTGTGCTGCGTGAGCGCGGCCACCAGGTCCTGATCGCCAACAACCTCACCCCGGTCTGGCCGGCCAGCGACGACCCGGCGGACGTGGCGGCGGCGGCCGCGTACGACGCGCTGCACAACCGGCTGTTCACCGACCCCCTGCTCCTCGGCCGCTACCCCGACCTCTCCGCCTTCGGCGTCGGCGGGGACCTCGGGGGCAGCGTGCGCCTCGGGGATCTGGAGTTGATCTCCGCTCCGGGCCTGGACGGACTAGGCCTCAACTTCTACAACCCGACCCGGATCGCCGCCCCCGCCGATCCCGAACTCCCGTTCAACGAGGCCGAGATCGAGGGAGTCCCGCGCACCGCCTTCGGTTGGCCGGTCGTCCCGGACAGCCTGCGCGAACTCCTCCTCGGCCTGCGCGATCGGTACGGCGATGCGCTGCCGCCGATCACCATCACGGAGAACGGCTGCTCGGTGGACGACCGGGTCGCCCCCGACGGCACCATCGACGACCGGTTCCGGATCGACTACATGGCGAGCCACCTCGACGCCCTGGCCGAGGCGATCGCCCAGGGCGTGGACGTCCGCGGCTACTACACCTGGTCCTTGATCGACAACTTCGAGTGGGCGGAGGGGCTGGGACGGCAACGCTTCGGGCTGGTCCATGTCGACTTCGAGACGCAGCGGCGGACGCCGAAGGCTTCCTATGCCTGGTACCGCGACCTGATCGCCGCGCATCGGGCGCGGCTCACGCGGTAGGGGAGTGGGCGAACTTCCCGACTCACCTACCGATAAGGGTCTGCCTGCCCAGGTGCCACGAGTGAGATCGGGGCTCCACATAGGTGTTGGGGGCATCGTGTCGCACGTCCGCGCTCCGCTGGGCGGCGACGGGGACACGGAGGACTGCCAGGAACTGT
Source organism: Kitasatospora sp. NPDC001175 (assembly GCF_053598215.1). Classification (NCBI taxonomy): domain Bacteria; kingdom Bacillati; phylum Actinomycetota; class Actinomycetes; order Kitasatosporales; family Streptomycetaceae; genus Kitasatospora; species Kitasatospora sp. NPDC001175. The sequence goes on from NZ_JBSFJU010000055.1 coordinate 33,624, forward strand.
GGGTGGTCCTGGACGCCAGGGACGGAAGGGTCCTGGGACGTGTGGACACCATGACGGTGGCCTCCAACTCCGAGCACACTCCACACCCGGACCCTGCGCAGACGGGGTTGAGTGTCGGCGAGGGCGAGGAAGGGTCGCCTGCGCTGTGGGGACGCTGGGACGGGCAGCAACTGACCGCCGCACAGATCGGGATCGAGCTGGTCCTCCTTGCGGTGAGCCCGTCCGGCCGGCACCTCCTGACCGTTGATGTCGGGCAGTGGTCGCTCTCCCTCCACGAGGTGGAGAACGGTTCGGTTCTGCGGGAACTGGAGGCCGCGGACACGGTGCCGGTACACCCGGGGAGCACCGGCGAGGACAGGGTGTACTGGGACTATGACGCGGCCTTCGTGGATGAGGCCACCATCGTTGCCGGGACCTCCGAGTGTGACGCCCCGTATGGAACAGCCCGCCACTGGTTGGTCGACGTGCACGAGATGACTCTGCGCGGCGAGATCTCCTACCCCGTTCCCGTCTCGGGTCCTGCCCGCGCAGCAGGGGGCGGCACGTGGTACACGATCTCCAAGGATGGGACTTCCGTGCATCTGTGGGAGCTGGCCGAAGAGAACTGACTTCGGTCGGGTGATGCCCTGGCCGTTCGCCGAACAGCGGCAGCCAGGATCCGGTGGTCCTGGGGCATGAGATACGCGCGGAGCGGCGGGTTGACCGACGCCGGGAGGGCTGCGCGGGAGCGGGTCCGGCGGTAGCCGCGGAACGCTTCGAGAGCGGGGAGCAGAACAGGGACATCGCGGCGGCGCTGCGGGTGGGCGTGCGCTCGGAAGAACTGTGACGCAGGTCACGGCAGATGTAGAACCTGCGCGCCGCATCGGGCGTCTGGCTGGTGTGAGATCACGCAGGAGAGCACTGGACGAGCTGGACGAGGAACGCCTCCTCCGGCTGGTGGCCAGAGGTGACCGCGGAGCGTTCGACGAGTTGTACCGGCGCACGTCGCCGTGGCTGGCGGTGCGGTTGCGCCGCCGCTGCGCGGACGAGCAGATCGTCGCCGAGGTCATGCAGGAGACCTATCTGGCGGTGTGGCGTGCGGCCGGCGCGTTCTCCGGCAGCGCGGTCGGCGGGACGGCCGTCGGGTGGCTGTGGACGATCGCGGCGCGCCGCCTGGTCGACGCGTTCCGGCGCCGTGCCCACCACGCCGAACTTCCCGTCGTCGTCGCCTCCGCCGCCGAGCGGGCGGTGGTGCCCGCGGCGGAGGACGAGGCACTCGCCGGGACCGTCGGCGGCGACGTCGGCGATGCCTTGCGGCGACTGGCGCCGGAACTCCGAGAGGTACTGCAGGCCACGGTGCTCGACGGGCTTTCCGTCCGGGAGACCGCCGTCCTGCTCAGACTGCCCGAAGGCACGGTCAAGACCCGCGCCCGCCGGGCCCGGATCGCGATGCGGGAGGCGCTGGCATGAGCGAGCGAAGCGAGCGAACCATCAAGAGGCGCGCGTTGAGCGAAGCGTCTGCCGAGCGAAGCGAGATGGGCGCATGAGCGGGGAACACGCGTCTAGGCGGTTGATCGACGACTACGCACGTGGTGACGCAACGATGGCCGCGGACACGGTATGGGCGTTGGAGGCCCATCTGGAGACGTGCGCGCCGTGCCGGAGTCACCTGGCGGCCTCCGTGGCCACCGAGGCGCCCGACATCGCCGCGCTCCTCGACACCGTCCGGGCCGGTCTGGAACCGCAGCTGGACGCGGCCGTTGGGGCGCCCTCGCGGCGACACCGCCCGAGGTGGGTCTCGGCCTGGCTGACGCCGGTCATGGCCCCGTGGTTGGCCATGACCGTCGTCGTCACCCTGATGGCGCTGCTACTGGACGCGGTCGCGGCGCCGACGTTCTTCGGCGACGCCTCTCCCGTGTTGCCGATCGCGCCCGTGCTGCCGCTGTGCGGTGTCGCCGCATCGTGGTCGCGCGGCCTGGACCCGGCACACGAACTGACGGCCTCGACTGCCCGGGCCGGCCTGCCCCTGCTCCTCAGGCGCACCACGGCGGTTCTCGTGGTGGTCCTGCCCGGGCTCCTGGTGGGGGGATGGCTGACCGGAACCATGACCGCCGCGCAGTGGCTGCTGCCCTCCCTGGCCTTCACCTCCACCGCCCTGGCGCTGGGCAGCGTGGTCGGCGTGACCCGCGCAGCCGTCGGGCTGATGGTCGCCTGGGGCGTCGTCGTCGTGGTACCCGCGTGGGCCACCGGCCGCGTCCCCCTCGCCCTGCAGCTTGTCCTCCAGCCGGACCGGCTGCCCGTGTGGGGGCTGCTCCTCGCGCTCGGAACCGGCGCCGTGATCGCCCGCAGAAACGCGTACTCAACGCTGTGAAACCCATGTCCACCCTCGAAAGGGACCACCGCATGACACCCGTGACGAGCGCGGCTGACACCGCGCCGAAGACCTACGCCTGGGAGATCCGGGCCAGCGGCCTGAGAGTACGCGTCGGACGGAAGAAGATGGCCGTCGACGGGCTCGACCTCTCCCTGGGCATCGGCGCCCACGGCCTCCTTGGGCCCAACGGAGCGGGAAAGACCACCCTGATCCGGACGCTGGCCACCGTACTGCGCCCCACCGAGGGCGAACTGGAACTGCTCGGCACCTCCGTGGGCGCGATGGGCGACCACCGGGCCCTGCGTCGCCGGATCGGCTACCTGCCGCAGGACTTCGGCTACTACAAGCGCTTCACGGTGCGCGAGTTCGTCGAGTACATGGCCTGGTTGAAGGAGGTTCCGAAGGCGGCCGTCCCCGCGGCCGTCCAGCGGGCCGTGGAACGGGTGGGCCTGGCGGACCGCGCCGACCACCGGATGAAGACCCTGTCCGGCGGCATGGTGCGGCGGGCCGGCATCGCCCAGGCCATCGTCAACGACCCCGCGGTGCTGCTGCTGGACGAGCCGACGGCCGGCCTGGACCCGGCGCAGCGGCTGCGCTTCCGCGAGCTGCTGCAGGAACTGGGCCGCGACACCTGCGTGGTCGTCTCCACCCACCTGGTCGAGGACGTCGCGGCCGCCTGCTCCGACGTGGTGCTCTTCGCCGACGGCCGCCTCGTCTTCCAGGGCACGCCGGACGACCTGGCCGCCGCGGGCGGCTCCGAGTACCCGGGCGACAGCCCCCTGGAGCGCGGCTACTCGGCGCTGCTCCACAACTCCGGGCAGCAGGGAGGCACCTGGTGAACGCACGTGTCCTGTGCATCGAGCTGAAGCGCTCCGCCGCCCCGTGGGCTGGAGTCGTCGTCCTGGGCGGAAGCCTGGCGATCTTCTGCCTGATCGACGGAATCTGGTGGAAGGGCAACGCGGGGTGGACGGCCCAGTGGACCACCATGGCCATGTGGACCCGGTACCTGCTGGCCTTCTGGTTGCCGTTCGCGGTCGGCATCGGGGCGGTGTACGGGCTGCGTGAACCCCGCTCGCGGATGACCGAACTGCTGACGACCACGCCGCTGCCGGCCTGGCGCCGTGCGGCGCTGCCGGCCGGTGCGATCGCGCTCGCGCTGGCGACGGGCTTCGGCCTCCTCGTCCTCGTGGGCGGCGCCCAGGTGGCGCTCGGTTCGACCACCTACACGGGCCTCGGCTGGCTGCCGATCTCGCTGGTGGCGGTACTTGGCCTCGTCGCGGCCGCCGTGTTCGGCATGGGCGTCGCGCGGGCCGTGCCCTCCGTGCTCACCCCGCCGGCCCTGACGGTGCTCCTCTTGCTGACGGCCCTCCTCCTGCGGCAGAGCAATGAGGGGGCACTGCCGTCGAGCGTCGCGCCGAACCGGCTCGCCCTGCTGGTCCCGGTGACCGCGGAGCCGCGGGAGACACTGCTGACCCTGTCCGGCTCCGTGCACCTCGGCCAGACGCTCTGGCTGCTCGGCCTGATCGCCACCGGTTTCGCACTGCTGTCGGCCGCGACCCGCCGGGCCCGACTGCTCGCGGTGGCCCCCGTCCTGGCCGGCGCGGCCCTGGCCCTGCTGATCCTTCCGGCCACTCCGCGCGACACCTACGTCATCGACAAGGCCGCCGCCACCCTGGTCTGCGACGGACCGGTGTGCGTGACGCACGCGAACCGCTCACACCTGCCCGAACTCGCGCCGCGCGGCAAGGACGCGCTGCGCGTGCTGCACGACGCCCTGGGCGACAAGGCGCCGAACTCGGTGCGGGAGGACACCGAGCTGCGCGCGCTCGGCGACGAACGCCAACTCTTCGGCGACGCGGTGCTGGTCGACTTCGACGACCCGCTGATCGCCCATGCGACGGGGGCGGAACTGACCCGCCTCCTGGTCGCCCAGGGCCTGGCACCGAACTGCGCACCGCGCACCACTTGGGAGGGCGGGGGGCAGGTCGACATCCCTGTACAGAGCATTGCCGCGAGCTGGGCCCTGGGCGATCACCAGTTCGAACCACTGCAGAGGCCGGACTCCTACGCGTACTCGCAGCGTACATGGGCGGACGCCGACACCGCCTGGCAGCGGCTGATGGCGCTGTCACCGGCCGAGCAGCGCTCGCGGATTGCCGAGGTGCATGCCGCCGCCCTCTCCTGCACGGGGCACAACGAGCTTTCGGTGCTGGCGGGGAAGGCATCGCGATGAGGTGGCTGATGCTGTATGCGCGTTCACGGCAGGTACCCACCTCGGCCGCCGCGGTCACGCTCGTCGCACTGGCGGTGTGGGCCTTCAACCGGGGCGACGGCACGGATGCGGTGGATGCGATCGATCCGATCGCCTTCTTCGTGCTCGCCGCGAGCGTGGCGGCCGGCTCCGTCGGGCTCGGCGGGCAGGATCTCGCCCTGGACCGGACGGCCGCGATCCGGTGGGCGCCTCGCCGGGCGGCGCACATGCTGCTGATCGGCGCGGTCGCCGGTGCGGCGCTGCTGGCGGTCCAGGCGATGGGGGCGAAGTTCGCCCCCACCGAGGTCGTCGTCCGGGACAGCGCGGGCCTGGCCGGCCTGGCCGCGCTCGGGGCGGTGCTGTGCGGGGCACACCTCGCCTGGACCCTGCCGACCGGCTGGCTCGCGTTCACCGTCCTCGTCCCGCCGCTGCCGCCCCACACCGTGGGGAAGGCGGTCGGCTGGATGACCTTTCCCCCCGGCACGGAGGCGTCCACCTGGACCGCGGTAGCCCTGCTGGTGACCGGCACCGTGCTCTACGCCCTTGCAGGACCGAGACGGTAGCGGGCACGTCCCCCGGCCGCTGAACTCGGCCGGATACCCTGACAGCCTGTTCGACGGGCCGAGGGCTACCACCAGCGCTTCGGGCTCGTCCACGTCGGCTTCGAGACCCAGCGCCCCACCCCGAAGGCGCCATACGCCTGGTATCGCTACCTGATTCACACCCACCGGATTTGCCTCAGAGGGTAGTTGGACGCAGATGCGCTCGGCCGAGATTCGACCGGGCCCGATGAGCCCGACGTTCGACCTTCTGCGGCGGCCGTCGGGGCCGACGCTCCGAGTCGAGCCAGGGCCGGTACGCGGACGTGCACCGCCTGGTGGACCAAGGGCCATGTACGGCCGGGCGTCGTTCCGTCTTCTCCGCGTTCGTGTCCTGAACCGGCCCGACCACAGCACAGTGCCACCTTCCCCGAGACGGACAACCACGGCAGAATTGAAGCGTGAGCGAACTTCTGGGCAGGGCTTGGGATTTCCGGGACCCGCACGGAGACGGAGTCAACCAGCTCGACCCGCACAACATGGACGCGCTGCGCGGGCTCGGCCAGCTGCTGGCCCTGACCCAGGCCCATCCCGACAGCGCCCGTGTACTGGCCGGGCTGGTCGAGTCCGCGCTGCGCAAGGCACCGGGTGTCGGCCCCCGGGCGCCCAAGGTCGCCAACGCCGCCGTACACTGCCTCGCCCGCCTGGACGGTGAGGACGGGCTCGCCCAACTCGCCCGCCTCACCACCAGGGTGACGTACAAGGGCACCTCCAAGGAGCTGGACAAGGCGCTCCGGGGTCGAGCCGCCGCACTCGGCCTCAGTCGCGCCGAGATCGAGGAACTCGCCGTATCCAGCTATGGGTTGACCGAGGTGGGCCGAGGGTGCGAGAGCTTCGGCGACGCCCGGGTGGAGCTGCTGGTGGAGGGCTCCCGGGTCCGCCAGACCTGGTACAACGAGACCGGCCGCGCGGTGAAGACCCCACCCGCCTCGGTGCGGCGCGAACACGCCCAGGGGCTCAAGGAGTTCAAGGCCTCGACCAAGGACCTCGAGAAGATGCTGACCGCGCAGTCCGAGCGGCTGGACCGGCAGTTCCCGGCGCGGCGCAGCTGGCGGTACGGCTCCTGGCGGCAGCGCTTCCTGGACCATCCGCTGGTCGGCACCCTGGCCCGCCGGCTGATCTGGACCGTGGACGGCACGGCCTGCGCCTGGCTGGGCGGCGTCCTGCGCACCGTGACCGGTGACGAACTCGCGCCCGCTGCGGACGCCTCGGTCGAACTGTGGCACCCCGTCGGCTGCCCGCCCGAGACGGTGCTCGCCTGGCGCGCGCTGCTGGAACGCAACGGAGTCGTCCAGCCGTTCAAGCAGGCGCACCGGGAGGTCTACCTGCTCACCGCCGCCGAGGAGCACACCCGGGTGTACTCCAACCGCTTCGCCGCGCACGTCCTGCGCCAGCACAGGTTCCACGCCCTGGCCGGCGCACGGGGCTGGCACAGCCAGCTGCAGCTCGCCGTGGACAACTCCTTCGCCGCCCCGATGCGGCTGCTGCCCGAGTGGGGTCTGCGCGCCGAGCCAGCGCTTCGGGCTCGTGCACGTCGACTTCGCGACGCAGCGGCGTACGCCGAAGGCGTCGCCCCCGGGGCCGCGGATGCGCTCAGTGGGCGAAGTCGAGGTGTACGAACGGGTCGTGGTGGATGCGCTCGAGTGGTACCCCTGCGTGGTACAGCGCTCGGGCGGCGTCGACGATCATCGGCCCGGGGCCGCTGACATAGGCGTCGTGCTCCCGCCAGGGGCCGGCCGCCGTCAGTGCCTCGGGCAGGCCGGAGGCGGCGCCGGGAGTGTCCGGGGCGAAGACGGTGGCCCGTACGGTGAGCCAGCGGTGGTGCTGCGAGATCCGGCGGATGTCCTCGAGTCCGTGCGGTTCGTGCGTGCTGCGGGCCCCGACGAAGACGTCCATCCGTCGTTGGACGCCGTCCAGGAGGGCCTGCTCGACCAGTGCGAGGATCGGTGCGAGCCCGGTGCCGCCGGCGACGCACACGACGTCGCGGGTGGAGGCCGGGTCGAGGATCATGTCACCGAGGGGCCGGCCGAGCCGGACGACGTCGCCGACCGCCGCACGGTGCACCAGGGCGCTGCTCACCGGGCCGCGAGGAACAGCGCGGATGTGGAAGGTGATGGTCCCGTCCGGCCGAGGCGCATTGGCGGGGGAGTAGTAGCGCCAGCTCTTCGGCCACCACGGGGTCTCCATGCTGACGAACTGCCCGCCGGTGAACGGGTACGGCTGGTCGGTCCGCACGGTGATCTCCGCAAGGTCGGGGCCGTACCTGCGGTGGTGCACGATGCGGGCGTCCCAGACGGCCGGTCGCTCGGCGGCGTCGGCAAGGGCCGCCCCGTCCATGACCTGGGCGGTCGCGGTGTAGGCACGGGTCCAGGCCGCGGCGACGTCCGCGTTCCAGGCGGGCCCGGCGAAGTGTTCCAGCGTGGCGAGCAGGCACTCGCCGACCGCGGTGTAGTGCTCACTTTGAGCGCCGAACTTGCGGTGGTCGCGGCCCAGTTCGGAGCAGAAGCGGACCAGGTTCTCGGGATCGTCCACCAGGTCGACGATGAGCAGCAGGGCGCGTACAAGCTTGTCGTGCTGGATCTCCATGTGCGGCGGGAACAGATCGCGGACCTGGGGGTAGCGCTGGAACAGCGTCGCGTAGAAGTGGACCGGGAGGTCCGCCGCGTGCGGCTCGACGGCGGCCCGGCTCGCCCGGAGCAGGGCGACATCGTGTGCGGACAGGAGCGCATCGGTGCCGTGGCGCTGTGTCGTCGGCTGCGGACGGTCCTGCGAATTCTCCGGTGCAGCGGAGTTTCTGACCGAGTGTTCGACGCGAAACATCACGCGGTGACTCTCCTGTCCAGTTCTTCGCGTCGAGAACTGTTTGCTGCGGGCCGGAAAACGCCTCATTCTGCCCATGGTGGCAATCGGATTTGCAAGCTGAATCCGGTGAATAGTTTGTGAAGTATGCTACTAGCTGGTAGTGGCTGTATCTGGTACCGTCCGACCGGATGTGACCGGCCGCGTGGGTGGGGAACTTTCCCTTGAATTCCGGCCACGCAATCGTGTCGGAATTCCGCCGAGCTGTACCGCCGGTGTCCGATCATCGCAGTCCGGCTCCCGTCCAAGGGAACTGATGGTGATTCCGATCCTCTGGTAGAGAATTCCGGGCCCTTTGAGCCGTCACGGCCTGCGCGATCGGCGCGCTCCGCGCACTGATCCGCGCCGGCGAAGTGTTGACGGTGGCCGAGGAGTTCTCGCCGGCGGCCACTCCCGAATTGGCGGTGTGGACGTTGGCGCTTCCGGAGACGTGGAATCCGCCGGTGATGCGCTGCTTCTCGCTCATCTGCCACAGCACGCTGATCGCCGTGGGCACCGCCGGCACCGCCCGTCGCGGCCGGTGCGGTTCAGTACTGACCGACGGCGTCAGACGTCTTCCGGTTTCCTGACTTCACGTCACATTCCTGTGACCGAAGGCTAGTTCGACACCAACGATGACTGAACGGAGGCATGCTGTGGCCCTACTCGCGCGACGCGTCCGGCCGGTCTGGCGGCGCCGCTGACGAACGCGAGTGGCTACGGAAGGTTTCCGGCGCGAGTCCGCCGGCCAGGAACCGGCCGGGTGCTCTGTCATCGCTTCCACGGCTGTTGGATCAGATGATCAGCGCCGTGCAGTACCCCCCACTGATCGGGCTGCACGGGGTGAGGAGCGATCATGGTGTCCGGGACCTCGGACGGTTCGCCGAGGTGTGGATTCCCGGGCAGGCCCGGGCGGGAAGGGATGGCGCAGGACATGAAGATCGCAGTGGACGACCTCTCCGGTCCGGAGATCGCGCGGTTCCTCGACGCTCATCTCCAGCAACTGCGGTCGATCTCGCCGCCGGAGAGCGTGCACGCGCTGGATCTCGACGAGCTCCGCAGGCCGGAGGTCACGTTCTGGTCGGTGAGGGACGGGGCCGCGCTGGTCGGCTGTGGTGCGGTCAAGCGGTTGGACGCGGGCCACGTGGAGCTCAAGTCGATGCGCACGGACGCGGCGCGCAAGCGGAGCGGGATCGCCTCCCGGCTGCTCGGGCACATCATCGCCGAGGCCGGGCGGATGGGGTTCGCCCGGCTGAGCCTGGAGACCGGCTCGGAGGAGTTCTTCCTGCCTGCCAGGAAGCTGTACGAGAAGTTCGGCTTCGACTACTGCGAGCCGTTCGCCGGCTACCGACCCGACCCCAACAGCGTCTTCATGACGAGGACGCTCGCCGGGGCGCCCGGGGTCTGACCCCGGCCGCCATCAAGGGGTTCGCGCGCTGCTAGGCAGGCAGGTTTCCACGTTCCGCGGCCCGGACCCTCGCCGGGTGGCCGGCGGTGCGCGCTCCGGGACGGCGGCCGTGCGTTCCCGGGCGGCCGATGGCGAGAAATCCCGTCGCCGGGGGGGCCACATTCCTGACGAGTGGTCATATTTCCGAAAGCGAGCACATCATGGAATCCGTGACGTCACGAGGGCTCACTCCGCCGGTCCGCGCCATCCACGGCCCCGCTCTGCGCGCGCATGACCGTATTCGCGTCGCGGCATGACCTCGGCGTGCCCGTCGGATTGGGAGACCATACTCCATCCGCCCGCCCTTCCACACCCCCGTCCTTTCCCTTCCCCACTCCGTTTCCGTCGGTCGCCGGCCTCCTCCGGTTGCGGTACGAGACGGTAGGGTCACCGGAATCACCGGAATCACCGGGAAATAACAATTCCCTTCCAAGGGCTGTCTGAAATTCCGCCGGGCGCCTAGGCTGCGGCACGTGTCGATCTTTCGAAGACTTCGCGCTTCCGGCCCGCGCCTCCTGCCGGAACTCGACGACGTCGAACTCGGTCGCGTGCGGCGACAGTTGAATTCCTCCGGGATGCCGGGCCAGTACGACATTCAGATTGGCCAGGTCGAGCGGCTTCTGCAGGAGGCCGGTACGGACTGGGACCGTCGTGCGCACCGGTTCGCCGTGCTCGCCGAGGCCGCCGCGCCGTCGGCGCTGGCCCGTTCCTGGCGGATGCGCCGGTCACGGGGCGCCGACCCGCTGGTGTTCGAGGCGTGGGTCGAGTTGGTCCGCGGTCGGCACGCGGGAGGGATGGAGGACGTCCGTGCCGCCGCCGACAACTGCTACCGCGCTGCCGACGCCCGCCCCGAGGACCCCACGCCCTGGGTGGTTCTGCTCGGGATCCTGCGCCTGGCGCGCGTCGAGTCGCGCAAGCTGTTCGCGGTCTGGCACGAGGTGACCTCGCGCGACCCCTGGAACCGCGAGGCCCATCTGCAGATGCTGCGCTACCTGTCGCCGGAGGAGTGCGGCTCGCGCGGCGGTCAGCTGGAGTTCGTGAACGCCGTGCGGGGCGCGGTGCCACCGGCCGCACCGGCCGTGGGTGTCGAACTGACCGCGCTGGTCGACGAGCACGCCCGCACTGCCGCGCGGGGCGGCGTCGAGGCGCTGCTGGTCCGCCGCCAGTGGGCGAGCAACCGGGCCACCGCCGCGCTGAACACCGCTGTGGCCGACTGGCCGCGCCCCGGCCACCTGCGGCACGCGGCCGCCCTGGCCGACCTCAACCTGCTCGCCTTCGCCCTGGTCCAGGCCGGCCGCGTGCAGGAGAGTACGGACACCTTCCGCCTGCTCGGTGACACGGTCACCGCGTGGCCGTGGGTGCTCGACGACGACCCGCTCCGGCAGTTCGGCTACTGGCAGTCCAGGGCGCTGACCTGACAGCGGTCGCATCGGCTGGCGGGACGCAGCGATGGCGCTGGGCACCAACCGGCTGTGTGGTGCGAGGAGTTGGGGTGGTCAGAGCTGGGTGGGGCTCCCGGGTAGCGGGGTGAACACGGAAGCGGGTGAGGAGCGCAGGAACCCTCGATCTCGCGTGGTTCTCCTCGCCGCCGACGGTTCGCGGCCGGCGATGGCGTCGAAGACGTCGGCCATCGCCGCGAGGCCGTGTCCGCTCACGAAGGCGTCGCAGTGCGGCAGTGCGGCCGCGATCCCGGCGGCGAGCGGGACGTAGCCGGGCGCCCCCTTACGGGGGTTGACCCAGATGACGCGATGCGCGAGCAGGCTGAGCCGGGCCTTCTCCCGGCCGACGGCCGACGGATCCTCGCCCTCCCAGCCGTCGGAGAAGATCACCACCACCGCTCCCCGGGCCATGCCGCGCCGTCCGAAGCGATCGTTGAACCCGGTGAGCGCCCGCCCGATCAGCGTGCCGCCGGACCAGTCGGGGGCGGCCCGGCTCGCCCGGCGCAGCGCGGCGGCGGTGCCGTCCACCGCGCTCGGCGAACTGCTGCTGGACCGGCGCGCGGACGTCGCGATCAGCCCGGTCGGCGCCGAGCCCGGCCCGATCGCCGCACCGCCCGGTCCTGACACCCTCGAGCACATCCCGTTCCTGGGCTTCCAACTGGTGGTCGTCGCTGCGCCGCACCACGCCGGCGCCCGGCTGGACCGTGCCCCGGGCGGCCGGCTGTACCTGCCGATCGGCCGACTGTCCCGGGAGCACTGGCTGCTCGGGCCGGGCGGGCTCGACCCCGGCACGCCCGGCGGCGCGTTCCTGACCCGGCACGGCGTCGGCGACGCCGACGCGTCGATCTTCCCGAGCGCCAGCGCGGCCCTGAGCGCGGTCATGGCCGGCGACGGGCTGTCGCTGGCCGTGCTCCACCTGGTCCGCGACGAGCTGCGCCACGGCACGCTCACCGTGGTCGCCGTCCCCGGCACCCCGGTCAACGGCGTGCTGCGGGCCGCCGCCCTGAGCGGTGACCGGCGCTCGCCGGCCGCCTCCGCGCTGTGCCGGTTCCTGACCACGCCGGCCGCCGTGCGGAGTCTGCTGGACCCGGCCACCGGCGTGCCGGTGGACCACTACCGGCCGACCGTCCGGGTGAGCCTGTGGAGCTGACCGGGCACCGCCCCACCGGGAATCGCCGGGTCGCCGGGAACCGTTGGAAGGTAGGTCGAGCGCCGGATTCCCCGGGGCACCGGGCAGGTCCGGGCAAGGAGGACCGTCCACATGGAGTTCACCAACGAGTTCCGCGTGCGCCTGCCGGTGGAGGCGGCCTGGGACCTCTTCACCGACGTCGAGCGGATCGCCCCGTGCATGCCGGGAGCGGAGCTCACCGAGGTCGACGGCGATCGGTTCCACGGCACGGTCAAGGTGCGGGTCGGCGCGGTGACCGTCCAGTACCGGGGCACGGCCGCGGTCGACGAACTGGACGGGGCGAACCGCACCGCGCGGCTCACCGCCTCCGGACGCGACACCCACGGCCAGGGCAACGCCGAGGCGCACATCACCGCGACCCTGGCGCCGGACGGCGACGGCACCCGGGTGACGGTGGAGACCCGGCTCAGCGTCACCGGGAAGGTGGCCCAGTTCGGCAAGGGTGTGATGACGGACATCAGCCGCAAGCTGCCGGACCAGTTCGTGGCCTGCCTGGAGGAGCGGCTGGCCGCCGAGCGGGGGAGCGGGGGCGAGGACAGGGCCAAGGACGAGGCCGCGCCGGCCGCGGAGCCCGCGGCCGCCCCGTCGAAGACGCCCGGGAGCGAGCCGCTGGACCTGCTCGCCGTGGCGCGCGGTCCGGTGGTCAAGCGCCTGGTGCCGGTCGTCCTCGCCGTCACGGTCCTGCTGGGCGTCGTGCGCCGACTGCGGCGGACCTGCCGGCGCGCGTGAGGAGCCACCATGCGTGACGTCCTGGACAAGGTCTACCCGTGGTACCAGGCGGGCGAGAGCTTCGGGCTCGCCACCGTGGTCAGCACCTTCCGCAGCGCGCCGCGCCGGCCGGGTGCGGCGATGGCGGTGTCCGCCTCCGGCACCGTGGTCGGCAGCGTCTCGGGCGGCTGCGTCGAGGGCGCGGTGTACGAGGAGGCCGAGGCGGCCCGGACTACGGGACGCCCGGTGCTGCGTACCTACGGGGTGAGCGACGACGACGCCTTCGAGGTGGGGCTGACCTGTGGCGGCACGATCCAGATCTTCGTCGAACCGGTGTCCCGCCGGACCTTTCCCGAACTGCCGGACGTGGTGGCCTCGTTGAGCGCCGGTGAGCCCGTCGCGGTGGCCACCGTGGTGACCGGGGCGGACGACGGGGCGGGCGCGCTCGGGAGCCGCCTGGTCGTCTGGCCGGACCGCTCCTCGGACACCCTCGGGTCGGCCGCGCTGGACCGCGCGGTGGGCCTCGACGTCCGCGGCCTGCTCGACCACGGCACGACCATGCTGCGCCACTACGACACCGTGGGCCGATGCCTGGACGGCGCGGAGAGGGCCGAGCCCGGCGGGCTGACCGTGTTCGTCGAGTCTTTCGTCCCGCGGCCGCGCCTGCTGGTGTTCGGTGCGATCGACTTCGCCGCCGCGGTCGCCGAATTGGGGTCGTTCCTGGGCTACCGCGTCACGGTGTGCGACGCGCGGCCGGTGTTCGCCACCGCCTCCCGCTTCCCGCACGCGGACGAGGTCGTGGTGCGCTGGCCGCACGAGTACCTGGCCGAGGAGGCCGGGGCGGGCCGGGTCGACGACCGCACGGTGGTGGCCGTGCTGACCCACGACCACAAGTTCGACGTGCCGCTGCTGACGACCGCGCTGCGGCTGCCGCAACTCGCCTACGTCGGCGCGCTCGGCTCGCGGCGCACCCACCGTGAGCGGCTCGCCCGCCTGCGCGAAGCCGGCCTGGAGGAACGGGAGTTGGCCCGGCTGTCGGCTCCCGCCGGGCTCGACCTCGGCGCCCGCACGCCGCAGGAGACGGCGGTCTCCATCGCTGCCGAGATCATCGCCGCCCGCTGGGGCGGCACCGGCCGGCCGCTCACCCGGACCGACGGTCCGATCCACACCGCCACCGCGCCGGACGAACGGCCACCGGCCCCGGTCGAAGCCGGCTGACCGCCCAGTCCGATCGGCTGCCGGCCATTGCGGCCGCGCAGGTGACGCGGCAGCGGACGTGGCAGGCTCCGACCGATCCGCCACCCCGCGAGGACCACGCCAGACCTCACCGCCGGGCAGCACACACGGCGCCGGTCCCGCTCGGCACACCACGGCTCCTCCACGACTCCTCCGTCCGGTCGGCGCACGGCGCGACGGATCCGGCGCGCGTCGTACAATTCGCCGCCGGGTGGCTGCGCATCCGGACGACCGGTCTACCCGAAAAGCGAACTCGCCTGTGTGCGAAGGGTTTTGCGGATGCATGCGAAGCATCCGAATCGTGACCTGCGATCCGTCTCGGGCGGGAACCCGAGGCCCTGACGTTCACGTCGCCGACAACGCCGTGGCACGTCGCGGCGGCCGCGCACCCGACGTCCGTCCGGACGGCGCGGCGCTGCTCGCCGGATCCGAGAGAGACCAAGAGAGAGACTGAGGATGAACGGCCAGACCGAGGGCACGGCGGCGGAGGCCGACGGCCTGTGGACGCTGCCCGGCTACACCCATGAGCGCGAGCTCGGCGCCGGGGCGAGCGGGCGGGTGGTGCTGGCCCGGCACGACGCCACCGGCACGCGGGTCGCCGTCAAGTACCTGAGCGCGGCGGTCGGTGACACCACCTCCTTCCGCAACGAGGCCGTGCTGCTCGGCGGCCTGCGCTCGCCCCAGGTGGCCGCGCTGTACGAGTACGTGGAGAGCCCCCGGGGCGCCGCGATCGTGATGGAGCTGGTGGACGGCGTCGCGCTGCGCGGGCTGCTGAGCCAGGAGGGCGCCACCTCGCCGGAGGCGGCGCTGGTGGTGCTCAAGGGGTCCCTGCTCGGCCTGGCCGCCGCGCACGCGGCCGGTGTGGTGCACCGCGACTACAAGCCGGAGAACGTGCTGGTCGCGGCCGACGGATCGTCCAAGCTGGTGGACTTCGGCATCGCGGTACGCAGCGGCGAACGGCCGGGCGTCGCCGGCACCCCCGTCTACATGGCCCCCGAGCAGTGGGCGGGCGAGCCGGCCTCGCCGTCCGGCGACGTGTACGCGGCCACGGCGACCTTCTTCGAATGCCTCACCGGTACCAAGCCCTACAGCGGCACGACGCTGGCGGAGCTGGCGATCAAGCACACCGAGGCACCCATCCCCGACGAGCTGGCGCCGGAGCCGGTCCGGCCGCTGATCCGGGCCGGCCTGGCGAAGACACCCGGGGAACGCCCGCAGAGCGCGGCCGCGCTGGTGGAGGAGCTCGAACGGGTGGCCAGTTCCGAGTACGGCGAGGACTGGGAGGAGCGCGGGCGAGGGGTGCTCGCGGCGCTGGTGGCACTGCTGCCCCTGCTGCTCCCCTCCGCCGGTGGCACGGGTGCGGGAGGCACCACGCTGGCCACCACCGTGCTGGACGGCGGCCCGGACCCGGCCGCGACTACCGCCGCCGACGTCGAGCCCGCTCGGCGTCCTCGGCTGAGCCGCAGGGCCAGCCTCGCGGCGGGTGCCGTGGGCGTCACGCTGGTGGCCGGGACGATGGCCGCAGTCGCGGTCGCAGGCAGCGTGGATGCCGCGCACGTGACGTCCGTGGCTGCTCCGGCACCGGAACTGACGACCTCGCTGGCGCCTACGGCGAGCGCGTCCTCGACCGAGCCGTCCGCGAGCGGTTCACCCTCCGCCTCGGTGACCGCGTCGACGTCGCCGTCGTCCTCGACGAGCGCCACGCCCGGAGCGACGGCTACGGCGACCACCCGGACCGGACCGAGCACTGCCGGCCCGGCCGCCACCGACCCACCTGCGCCGGCCCCCGGGACGGTGACGGACCCGACGGCCACCACCACGGGTCCGACCCCGCCGAGCCTGCCGAGCCCGCCGAGCCCGCCTACGCCCTCGCCGGCCCCGACGCCGCTGCGCGTCATCTCGGTGAGCATCTCCTCGTACGGCTGCTACGGGAACTACGGCACCAAGGGCACCGTCAACGTCACCACCAACGGCGCCAACACCGGGACCCTTGCTGTAAGTTGGATAGACGGCGGGTCATCCCGGAAGGTCGTCGCGACCCAGAGCCTCACACTCGCCAAGGGCCAGACCAACGCGTCGTTCCCGGTCAGCCACACCTTCGCGGACAACGCGACCGCGTGGGGCCTACAGGTCAGCACCGCCCCCGCCGCACTCCGGGGCCAGGGCAGCTACCAAGAGGTCTACGCCTACCTCTGCAACCCGCCCCGCTGACACCCCCTCCGCAGACCACACCGCACCACCCGCCAGGAAGAGACCATGACCACACCTCAGGAGCGCCCGGCCACGGAGACCGTCCCGGAGCCGGACCGCACGATGCGCCTCGACAGACCGTCCCCGCCCGACCCTGCCGCCGCCGCGACGGTGCGGCTCGCGTCTGCCGATGTACGCGGCGTCGGTGAGGATGTCGAGCTCGATGCGGTCGCCACTGTGGAGCTGGAGCCGTCGGCTGCTGCGGCGACGGTGCGGCTCGCGTCTGCTGACGTGCGTGCGGTCGGTGAGGATGTCGAGCTCGATGCGGTCGCGACTGTGGAGCTGGAGCCGTCGGCTGCTGCGGCGACGGTGCGGCTCGCGTCTGCTGACGTGCGTGCGGTCGGTGAGGAAGCCGAAAGCGCCACGCTGCTCGACGAGGAGGCCTGGGCCACCCCAGCCGCCACGGTCGAATTGTCGGCCGCCACCGTCGAATTGTCGGCCGCCACCGTCGAGACGACGGCCGAAGCACCCCTCGAGGCCACTCTCGAAGCGACCGTCCCGGCACCGGCGGGGTCGTCGGAGCCGACGGGCGAACCTCGGGCCGACGGGCTGCGCCGGTTCGGCCCCGGTGTGCCGAGCGCCACCGCGGACGTTCCGGCGCTCGCCGCAGCCGTGTGGCACGGCACCGCCCGGCCCGGCGAGCCGGCGGCCGCGGAAGCCCCACGGCCAGCCCGGAGGCGCCTGGGGTGGCTGCTGCCGTTGCTGGTCCTGCTCGCCGTGCTGGGCTATCTGGCCTGGCAGGGCTCCGCGCAGCCGCTCTCGGTGACCGCGGTCTCGGTCCGCGCGGACCCGGCCGGTCCGTCCTGCGACGGCACCGCTACGGTCATCGGCACCCTGCGGACGAAGGGCCGGGCCGGCACGGTCTCCTACCGCTGGCGCCGCAGCGACGGCACGGTCTCCGCCGAGATCGCCCAGCCGGTGCCGAAGGGCAGCCACCAGACGGACGTGGTGCTCCGCTGGACCTTCGAGGGAAAGGGGACCATGGCGGCCACGGCGACCCTGGAGGTGCTCTCCCCGGACTCCCGTACTGCCTCGGCCTCCTTCACCTACACCTGCCACTGAGTCACCGGCCGCCGATGCCCCGACCGCCGATGCCTCGACCGCCCGCACCGGACTGCTGCAGGCGGTCGTGGCCGCTCAGTGCCCTGACGTCCGCGCCCTCCGCACCGGGGCACGCGCGGAATGGCCATCACACTCCGTTCACGCACCAGTGTGCGGAACGAGGAAGGGCCCTCGGGTGTGGGGACGGAGCCGGTCACGGGGTGAGGGCAGTGGAACCGGGCCATGGTGCGTACCCGTCCGCCGACGGAGCTGCCGGTGTGGTCAGCGCAGTCGGTGGCGTCTCCTACGATGACCGCCATGGACACAGCGGGGGCGGAGCAGCGCCTCATCGACGGGCGGTTCGAACTGCTGCAACAGCTCGGTGGCGGCGGCATGGGCCTGGTCTGGCGGGCACGCGACAACGCGCTGCAACGTGAGGTGGTGCTCAAGGAGGTCCGCCCGCCGGACCCGGCCATGGCGGCGGCCGATCCGGCCCAGGCGCGGCAGCTGCGCGAACGGGTGCTGCGCGAGGCGCGGGCGCTCGCCCGGCTCCAGCACCCGAACGTGGTGGTGATCCATCACATCGTGGACACTCCGGAACACCCGCACCCCTGGCTGGTGATGGAGCTGGTGGCCGGCGGCAGTCTGGCCGACCGGTTGGCCGAGGGGCCGCTCGACGTGGCGGAGGCGGCCCGGACCGGCCGCGGCGTGCTGTCCGCGCTTCGGGCCGCGCACGCCGGCGGCATCCAGCACCGGGACGTCAAGCCCGGCAACGTGCTGCTGCGCCCCGACGGCACGCCGGTGCTGGCCGACTTCGGCATAGCCGCGATCCAGGACGCGACCGCCCTGACCGCGACCGGCGCGCTGATCGGCTCACCCGAGTACATCGCGCCGGAACGGATCCGCGGCCAGGAGGGAAATCCGTCCTCCGACCTGTGGTCGCTCGGCATGATGCTGTACGTCGCCGTCGAGGGCCGCCACCCGCTGCGTCGGGCGACCACGCTCGCCACGCTCGCCGCCGTGCTCGATGAGCCGCTGCCACCCCCGGTTCGCGCGGGGCGGCTCGGCCCGCTGCTGACCGCGCTGCTCGCCAAGGACCCGGCGGCCCGCCCGGACGCCGAGCAGCTCGACCGGATGCTCGCGGCGGCTGAGTTCGACGGCGCTGCCTTCGAAGACCGCGCCGCCTTCGAAGACCGCGTTCCGCAGGCCGTCGTCGCCGCGCCGCCGCCCGGTGGCGCCGCATTGCCTGCGGACCGGATGCCGCCTGGCTTCGCCGCGCCGCCGCCCGACCCGGCGGCGCAGAACTTCCGGCCGGTTCCGAGCACCCCCGCCAAGCCCTCGGCGGCCGCCCGCCGGGGCCGGACGGTCGCCGCCACGGGGGTGGTCACCGCCGTTGTGCTGGCCGGTGTCGTCGCCCTGCTCCTGAATCAGGGCGGCGCGACAGCGGCGCACGGCACCACCGCGGGCTCGACGACCGGTACGACGACCACGGTCACCAGCAGTCCGGACCCGGCCGGCGCCGGCGCACCTGCCGCCTTGCCGCCGTCGGAATCCCCGGGCGGGGCGAACCTGCTGACGCCGGGCGGTGTGCGCCGGACGATCGACGCGCTACACCCGTACCTCTCCGGCGGCAAGGCCTACCAGCTCGTCGTCTACCCCGACTACGCCATCGCCCAGGTGCCCACCGCCGCCGGCGCCAAGTTCTACGACGAGGTCAACTACCGTGACGGCAAGGCGGTCCGCTCGGTGGGCGGTGAGCTCACGCCCGACGAGAAGGCCATCGGTCTGCAGGACTTCGACTGGGACGTCCTGCCGGCCCTGTTGCAGAAGGCCCAGGACACCCTGAACGTCGCCCATCCGACCAGCCGTTACCTCATCATCGAGGCCGACATGTTCGACGGCTCGCCCAGTGTCAAGGTCTACCTCTCCGACGACTACGGCAGCGGCTACCTGGAGGCGGACCCGAAGGGCAACGTGACGCGGACCTACCCGCGCAGCTCCTGAAGGCCGGCACGGTACACCTCCAGCTCGCGGGAACCGCCTCGCCACGGCCGGTGGGCAACGTGGTACGACAGGGTCAGGCCAGTTCCGTCGGCACGGAGCGCAGGTCGCGCAGGGTGGCCGTGAGTGCCCAGGCGAGCAACACCAGTGCCGCCCCGGCCGCCACGGCCACACGATCGGGGCGGTGTCCTTCACGCTCTTCCTCGTCGCCGCGAGGCCGATGGCCGGCGTCCGCAGAGCGGCAACCGGCGTCGCGCGTCACGGCACGCCGTCAACGCGGCGGCACTCGCCATCGCGGTCTCAGGAGCGTTCCGCGACCCCATCTGGACGCTGGTCGGGCAGGGCACCCAGCTCGACCCGCTCGCCCAGCTCGCAGCATTCGTCTTCGTCAGCGCCCTGCTCGTCGGTGCCGTCACGTTCGGCGTCTCGATCGCCGGGGGACGAACGGTCTGAGCGGTGCCGGTCAGGGGCCTCCCCGTACGCCCGCGGACTTCCCGTCCGTGGGGGCGGCGAGACGGTCGAGCGTGTGATGAACGGGCACGATCGGCTCGTGCCCACCCCGCGTCAGGAGTCGTCGTCCACCGCATCGCTGTCGAAGCCGCCAAGATAGGGAATCCTGTGAAGGACAGCCCACGAAGCTCCGGGCGCAGGCTGGCCACCCGGCGCCGCAACCTCGAACTCTTCATGCTGGCTGCGGCGGTCCTGGTCTGCCTGGTGGGCTACGTGACCGCCAACGAGGCGATGAACCACGCGCTGCCCGAGGGCCTGCTGGTCTACGGCCTCAGCCTGCCACCGCTGGCCCTGGGGTTGCACCTGGCGGTCCGGCGCTTCGCCCCGTACGCGGACCCGCTGCTCCTGCCACTGGCCGTCTTCCTGACCGGCTTGGGACTGGTGCTGCTCAGCCGGCTGGACCAGTCCTACGCGCTCTTCCACGCCGCCAAGGGCGACATTCAGAAGAGCCCGGCGGCCCCGGACCAGGTGATGTGGGTATGGGTCGCCGCCACGGCCGCGGCTGCCGTGATCATCGTCATCAAGCACCACCGGATCTTCCAGCGCTACGTCTACCTGCTGATGACCGGGGCGCTGATCCTGCTGGCGGCACCGGCTTTCTTCCCCGGTGACGTCAACGGCGCCAAGCGGTGGATCAAGCTCCCCGGGATCACCGTCGAACCGGACGAGTTCGTCAAGGTGGCCATCACCGTCTTCTTCGCCGGGTACCTGATGGCCAACCGGGACGCGCTCGCGCTGACCGGGCGGAAGGTCTGGGGCATGAACCTTCCGCGCGGACGCAACGCGGGCCCGGTGCTCGCCATCTGGGTGGTCAGCCTGCTGGTGCTGATCTTCGAGCGCGACCTCGGCACCTCGCTGATCTTCTTCGGCGTCTTCGTCGTGATGCTCTACGTGGCCACCGAGCGGACCAGCTGGGTGGTCCTCGGCCTGCTGATGGCCGTCGGCGGCGCCGCCGTCGTCGGCACG
>NZ_JBSFJU010000056.1:0-53320 GCF_053598215.1 Kitasatospora sp. NPDC001175
CCTGGTGGCGATCCTGGACGCGGACAAGGAGGGCTTCCTGCGCTCCGGCACCTCGCTGATCCAGACCATCGGCCGCGCCGCCCGCAACGTCTCGTTGAAGCAGTGTTGCCGAAGTACGTCCGCGACCTTTACCCACCCTGTGACATACCGCACGGCGATTCCCGCCGTTCGGGGGGTTCCCAGACAAGTTCGGATGCGATGGAGGCCCTCCCGCCCTGGACAGCGGCCAACTTGACCGAGGGTCAGCTGACTGAGGGTCGGCGGAGGATAGCGCCGTGACCATGTCATGGTCAAGGACTATCTTTATTACCCCATCCTTCGGTCAAATGTCCTCCACCTGTCTTTCATTGGCACACCGGCAGGCCAACAGCTGTGCCGGCATGGGGAGGACGTCACAACTTGAAGATATCCACGAGGACCGCCGCGGCCGCCGCTGCCGTGGCGGTCACCGCTGCGCTCGGCGCCGGGCTGCTGCCCGGAACGGCCGCGGCCGCACCGGTCTCCATCACCCGGGACCCGGCCGACGCCGCCCTGTCCCAGGCCGCCAAGGTCGTCCACGACCTGCCGGGCCCGCTCACCGAGAAGGTCAAGGCCGAGCAGAAGGCCGCCACCGAACAGCTGCTGGCCGGCACCGCCAAGATCGAGCAGCACGGCAGCAGCACCAGCATCAAGCTGGGCCGCGACAAGTACGTCGAGCTCGCCCGGCAGCGCACGGACAAGATCTTCACCATCCTGGTCGACTTCGGTGACCAGGTGGACAACACCACCAAAACGCCGGACGGCAAGGTCAAGTACGGCGGCACCCCCGGCCCGCAGCACAACCAGATCGAGCAGCCGGACCGGAAGACCAACAACTCGACCGCCTGGCAGGCCGATTACAACCAGGCCCACTACCAGGACCTCTACTTCGGCAAGGACAAGCCCTCGCTGAAGACCTACTACGAGCGGCAGTCCTCCGGCCGCTACTCGGTCGACGGCGTGGTCTCCGACTGGGTCCGGGTACCGTGGAACGAGGCCCGGTACGGCTCCAACTTCTGCGGCCAGCACATCTGCTCCAACGCCCAGGACCTGATCCGCGACGCCGTCGACATCTGGTACAAGGACCAGAAGGCCAAGGGCCAGACGGACGCCCAGATCAAGGCCACCCTGGCCGAGTACGACAAGTGGGACCGCTACGGTTCCCACCACGACGGGAACTTCAACCAGCCCGACGGGTACATCGACCACTTCCAGATCGTGCACGCCGGTGAGGACGAGTCCGCCGGCGGTGGCAAGCAGGGCACCGACGCGCTCTGGGCCCACCGCTCCTACGTGTACGGCAACCTGACCGGCCAGGCCGGCCCGGACAACAACAAGCTCGGCGGCGTCCAGATCGGCGACAGCGGCATCTGGATCGGCGACTACACCATGCAGCCGGAGAACGGCGGGCTCGGTGTCTTCGCCCACGAGTACGGCCACGACCTCGGCCTGCCGGACCTCTACGACACCTCCGGCTCCGGAGACGACAACTCGGTCGGCTTCTGGTCGCTGATGTCCTCCGGCTCGTGGCTGGGCACCGGCCGCAACGAGATCGGTGACCGTCCGGACGACCTGGACGTCTGGAGCAAGCTCCAGCTCGGCTGGCTGAAGTACGACAAGGCCAAGGCCGGTCAGGACTCGGTCCACCTGCTCGGCCCGGTGGAGTTCAACACCGCCCGCCCGCAGGCCGTGGTCGTCAACCTGCCGAAGAAGACGGTCACCACCGAGATCAACACCCCGTACGCGGGCAACGGCGAGTGGTGGAGCGGCAGCGCCGACAACCTCAACGTCACGCTGGCCCGCGACCTCGACCTCACCGGCAAGACCTCCGCCAGCCTGAGTGCCAAGGGCTGGTACGACCTGGAGCAGGACTTCGACTACGCCTACGCCGAGGTCTCCACCGACGGCGGCGCCAACTGGAAGGCCCTGGACGGGACCTTCGACGGCAAGGCCATCCCGAAGAACAGCGCGGGCGCGGCCGGCCTGACCGGCAACTCCGGCAACAAGTGGGGCGACCTGGTCTTCCCGCTGGACGCCTACGCCGGCAAGGCCGTCAAGATCCGCTTCCGCAACACC
Source organism: Kitasatospora sp. NPDC001175 (assembly GCF_053598215.1). Lineage (NCBI taxonomy): Bacteria > Bacillati > Actinomycetota > Actinomycetes > Kitasatosporales > Streptomycetaceae > Kitasatospora > Kitasatospora sp. NPDC001175. Next base: position 2,095 of record NZ_JBSFJU010000056.1, read on the forward strand.
ACCGACGGCGGCCTGCACCTCAAGGGCCTCGCCCTCGACAACATCGCCGTCGCCGCGGACGGCAAGGCCGTCTTCTCCGATGACGCCGAGAACGGTGACAACGGCTGGACCGCGACGGGCTTCTCCCGCATCTCGGGCAAGTTCTCCAAGGACTACGACCAGTACTACTTGGTCGAGAACCGCCAGTACGTCTCGTACGACGCGACCCTCAAGGTCGGCCCGTACAACTTCGGTTCGGCCGCCCAGCCCAACCGGGTCGAGCACTACGCCAACCAGAACGGCGTGCTGATCTGGCTCTGGGACACCTCGCAGGCGGACAACAACACCAGCGCCCACCCGGGCACCGGCCTGATCCTGCCGGTCGACGCCCACCCGGCCCCGCTGAAGTGGTCCGACGGCAAGTACATGCGCAACCGCGTGCAGGGCTACGACTCCACCTTCGGACTGGAGAACACCGACGGCCTCAAGCTCCACAAGGCCGACGTCCTCACCACCATCCCGTCGTCGAAGGCCGTCCGCACCTTCAACGACCACACCACCAGCTACTGGGACGCCGCGACGCCCACCAGCAGCGTCAAGGTTCCCGACACCCACACCAGCATCTCGGTCATCTACCAGAGCCTCAACAAGCTGGAGACCGTGATCGCCGTCCGCCCGGTCAAGTGACCTGAGCGGTAGGCAGTCCGGGCCCCGGTGGAGCGATCCGCCGGGGCCCTTGCCGCTTCCCGGCAGCCGGTCCGCCATGGCGACTGGCGAGGATCTCCCGCACTTGGCCCGGCGGAACCGAAGCCGCGGTCTCCCGTGGAGCCTGATCCGATCGGACGTCAGCTCGGGCCGTGGAACGGGCGGCATCCGCTCCCCGCGCACCGGAGTCAGGACTGGAGCAGGGCGAGGAAGGCCACCATGGCCTCGGAGATCTCCTCGGGCGTCCAGGTGAGGGCTTCGGCAGCCACCGTCACCTCGGTCACCGAGTGGCCTGCCAGGCCCGGTTCGCCGGGTTCGAGCCAGCCCCAGAAGAGGGCGATGCCCCTCTCCTCGGCGAGGCGGAGGCCGGCCTCGTCCAGGGCCTTGGCAGGGTACGGGAGCCAGAGCTGGAACTGGTGGGTGTGCGGCGGCTCGGGGAAGACCCGTGCGCCCGGCACCCGGGCCAGTGCGGCGGCGACCGTCCTGGCGTGGGCCACGTACTCGTCCAGGCGCGGGAGTTCGCGGTCCAGGCCGGCCAGCGCCGAGAGCACGGCGGGCCACTGCTGGTAGAGCTGGCCGCCGTAGCGGTGCCGCCAGGCGCGGGCCTCGCGGACGAAGTCCCCGGATCCGGCGAGCGCGCCGCCGCTGATGCCGCCGAGGGTCTTGTAGAAGGAGACGTACACCGAGTCCGCCACGGCGGTGATCTCGGGCAGGGTCCGGTCGAAGTGCCGGGTGGACTCCCAGAGCCGGGCGCCGTCGAGGTGGACGGCGGCACCGCGCTCCCGGGCGGCACCGACCAGCTCGACCAGCTCCGTCCAGGTCGGCAGGAGGAATCCGGCTTCCCGGAGCGGGAGTTCGATCATCAGGCTGCCGAAGTGCTCACCCAGGCATCGGAGTTCGCCGGCCGTGGGAAGCCTGGGGGCGGCGGTCGGCCAGACCGCGTCCAGGCCGCTGAGCCGGGCGTACGCACGGCGCTCGTGCACCTCGGGGTGGGCGAGCGGGTGCATGGCCACCGTACGGTTTCCGCTGCGTTCGGCCCAGATCCGCAGGGCGGCCTGCTGGGCCATCGTCCCGGTCGGGAAGAAGACCGCGTCGGGCTTGCCCAGCAGGCCGGCGACCCGGACCTCGAGCGTCCGGGCTATGCCGTCGCCGTAAAAGTCGGGCCGCTGGTCGAGGTCGTACGCCGCGACGCCGTCGGTGGACGGCTCGTGCAGCGCGGACAGTTCGGTCAGCCGGTCGTGGATGCTCGTCGGGCGGACGCCCGAGAGGAGGCGCTCGCTACGGCGGAACGCGGCGAACCGGCGCTCGCGCGGGATGTCGGCGGAGCCGGTGTCAGGTTGGTAACCCATCCGCCGATGATCCCCGATCCCGCGTCGGCGCAACATGCCTCGGACACACATCAGTTGAGGGAATCCCCCGGCGGAAACGGGGGCGTCCCGGAGATCCCCCCGGGTGCGCCGTGCCCCCGGTTCCCGTACCGCGGGAACCGCCGGCCCGGCATCAGCGAGGCGGATAGAGCGAGTACGTCGGGAAGTTGCCGTAGAGCTTCTCGTCGGCGCCCTCGGGGCCGTAGGTGACGGCCCGGACCAGGAGGTCGCCGCCGACGAAGGCGCCCTTCCAGGAGGCGCCGAACCCTCCGAACACCTCCTCACGGTCCCCCCGGCTGCGCGGCCGGTTGATCCCGACCTTGAACGCGAGCAGGTCGGGGGCGAGCCGGTCGGCGAAGGCCAGGTCGTCGGTGGCGAGCGAGGCGACCAGGGAGCCGTTGCCCGCGTTCATCGCGGCGAGCAGCTCGGCCTCGGTGTCGACCAGGACGACGGAGTCCAGCGGGCCGAAGGGCTCGAAGTGGTGCAGCGCCCAGTTGGCGGGCGGATCGAGCAGGGCGGCGGGCGCCAGGTAGGCGTCGGTGCACTGCCCGTCGAGGAAGACGCCCGCCTCCAGGCTTCCCCGATGGAGCGGGACGGCCCGGCCGGCCACCGCGGCGTCGAACCGGCTGCGGAGCTCGGCCGCCTTGGCGGCATGGATGACCGGCCCGAAGTCCAGCTCGGGCAGCGGGTCCTCCGGGGCGGCGACCGCCAGCGGATGCCCGAACCGCAGGTCGGCGAGCACACCGAGGTAGGCCTCCAGGAAGGCCGGGAAGAGCCGGCGCTGCACGACGTAACGGGGGTAGGCCGTGCAGCGCTGCTTGGCGTACTCGAAGCCCTTGCGCAGGTGCGCCGCGAGCGTCGGCCAGTCGGTGAAGTCCCACACGCCCCAGGTGTTGAGGCCCTCCTGCTCCAGGAAGTGCCGCCGGCCCAGGTCGGCGAGCGCGGTGGCGGCCTTGCGGCCGTTGGCCCGGCCGCCGACGAAGGCCAGCGCGCCCAGCCCCTCGGCCCGGATCAGCGCGTCGGCGATCTGCCCGCCCATCCCGGAGAGCAGGGTGACCGGAAGTCCCGCCCGGTGCATGACCGCGTGGGCGAGCGTGAGGCAGTGGAAGCCGCCCTGCGACGGGGTCTTGGCGACCACCGCGTTCCCGGTCAGCAGCTGGACCAGTTCGGCGTGCACCTGGACGCTCATCGGGTAGTTCCAACTGGCGATGTTGGAGACCGGACCTGGCAGCGGGGTGCGCCCGGCCATCTGGCGGTCGATGTTGTCGAGATACCAGCGGACACCGTCCAACGCCCGATCGACGTCGGCGCAGGCCAGCCGCCAGGGCTTGCCGATCTCCCAGACCAGCAGCAGGGCCAGCAGGTCGCGCTGCCCGGCGAGGCCCTCGACGGCGGCGGCGACCCTGGCCTTGCGCTCGTCCAGCGGGACCTTCGCCCAGGCCGCGTGCCGGTCGATGGCGAAGGCGACCGCGCGCCGCGCCTCCTCGATGCCGACCCGGGGCGGTCCCGGTATCGGGGTGCCGTCCAGCGGTGTGCTGTGCTCGCCGGGGGTACCGACGGCGCGCCACTCGCCGCGTACCAGGTTGAGTAGCCGGTCGGGCGCGAATGCCTCCGGCGCGGCCCGTACGCAGCGGGCGTAGGTCTCGTTCCAGGACGTGCCGGGTTTGAGCCGCGGTGCCGCCATGGGAGGTCCTCCGGTGAGGAAAGAGGTGCTCGGAACAGGACGGGTGCTGCCGTGGTGCGGACAGGGTGGCACGGCCTGGCGAGCGGGGACAGCGGGCCGGGCGGCGCAGCTGTGCCCCGGCTCACGATTCCGTCCTGGCAGGGCCGGGTAGCCGACCGCCCGCCGGACGCCGTTCGTGGCGATTGTCACAGTGCCCGACTCCGGTACGAGGCCTAGTAGTAGCCGTCGGCCGCCGGGTGGATCACGGCCGCGGCGGAGCCGGCCGGGGTCTTCCCGCCACCGCCGCGGACCAGGCAGTGGCAGGCAAGAAAGGGATAAAAGGGATGATCCACTCGAAAGATCGCCACATCTGGGGATCGAAGATCACGGACCGCCGGGACTACCAGCCGTAGTAGCGGACGGGTTTGGGCACCGGCCCTGGTGGCGGCTTAGATCGGTCTGTCCCAAGCCCGGCATGCCCTCAGCGGCCCTGCGCCGGGCGTTCCCGTCCCCGAGGTGCCACGACCCGATGCCTTCCCGCCACACCGCCCGCCGTCTGCTTGCCGAAGCGATCAGCACCGGGAGTGCCACCGCGACGGTCGGCGCCCGCAAGCTCGCCGACGCGATCGGCACCGGCCGCACCGGCGCCGCGATCGTCGCGGCCCGGCTCGCGAGGGCGGCGGAGTCCGGACGGGCCGGCACCGTGACCGGTGCCCGCAGGCTCTACCGGGCCGCCGATGCCCGTACGCCGGACCGGCTCCGCCCGGCCGTCCGGTGGGTGCAGCAGAACCGGACGACGACCGCCTGGAGCGGCACCCTGGTGGTGGCCTTCGGCGCCCTGCTGCTGCCCAGCTACGCCTCGGCGCACACCGTGCACCCCACCACCCCGGGCGACTCGGCCTTCACCTCGGTCTCCACGCCGTTCCACCAGCCCGCCCTGGTCCAGGTGGCCCAGCCCACCCCGTACCAACTGCCGCGCTCGGTCGACTCGCAGAGGTCCGTCACGGTGGCCGCCAACCTGGCGCCGGGCACCGCACCGGCGGCCGGGGCCGCCGCCCAGCCCGCGCCCGGCTCGGTCCTCACCCCCGGGTCCGCCTGGTCCGCCCCGGTCCCGGGCGCGCTGATCAGCAACCCGTACGGCAAGCCCAACCGCGCGTACGCCGCCGGCTACCACACCGGCGTGGACTTCGCGGTGAACTCCGGCACCCCGCTGCTCTCGGTCGGCCACGCCACCGTGGTCTCGGCGAAGTGGGACGGCGCGTACGGCAAGGAGGTCGTGCTGCGCCTGCCGGACGGCCACTTCGCCCAGTACGCGCACATGTCCTCGCTGGAGGTCAGCGCCGGGCAGACGGTGTCGGCGGGCCAGGAGATCGGCCGCTCGGGCACCACCGGCAACTCCACCGGGCCGCACCTGCACTTCGAGATCCGCAGCGCCAACCGGTACGCGGCGGTCATCGATCCGATCGCCTACCTCTCGGCCCGCGGGGTCAGCGACTTCTGACGCACGTCCGCACTGCGCCCCTTCCGCCTCCCCGGGCGGAAGGGGCGCAGTTGCGTCAGGCGTCCGCGGGCTCGATCCGGGCGGCGATCTCCAGCGCAACCGTCAGCGCCGCCTCCATCGCCTCGGCCACGGTGGACACCTTGGGCTCGCTGCACTCCAGTCCACCGCCGTTGACGGACTCCTTGAGCAGGAAGAACGCGGAGTTGATGGTGAAGAGCGCCATGGTGGCGCGCAGCCGGTCTGGGAAGCCGGCGTCAGGCCCCTGGACCAGCCGGATCATCGCCAGCATCCGGTCCTTGAACTCCAGCCCGGCCTTGGACTCCCGCAGTGCGGGCTGGTTCTCGTGGAAGAAGCGCAGCAGCGGCGCCCGCGAGGCCATGCCCGCGGCGAAGCGGCGGACGAGCTCGTCCCGCAGCTGCGGCGACCACGCCTCCTCCTGCCCCCAGGCGATCACCTCGTCGATCGGCGCGGCCATGCTCTCCACGATGCCGTGGACGATGTCGTCCTTGGTCTTGAAGTGGTAGTAGAGCGCGGCCTTGGTGACCCCGAGCCGGTCGGCGATCTCACGGAGCGAGGTCTTCTCGTAGCCCTGCTCCGAGAAGAGCTCCAGCGCCACGTCGAGGATCCGCGCCCGGGTGTCGGTGCGGGGGCTCTGCGTCGTACTCATGCCGTGTCGGCCTGCCTTGTGACTGCGGTGGTGGGGCGGACGCGCGCCGGCTGCGGAGCGCGCCTCGGACTGCATTCTCCCTGCCCAGGGCCGCCTCGCCGAAACTGGCTTGACGCCCGGCTAGTAAACAACCTACCGTGCCAATTGATAATTAACTAGCCGGTCGACAAGTAAGTGAGCCGAGGACCCACCGCCAAGGGGTGCGAAGGCCGCGGCCGGCCGATGCGCTTCCGGGAGACGCACCATGTCACAACAGCAGGTCGAGGCTTCGGCGGCCACCCCGTCGACCGCCGAGGGGTCGGCCGAGCCCGCGCCGAGATCACCGCGCGAGATCCGCCTGGTGATGATCGGCCTGGTGGTCGCGATGCTGCTGGCCATGCTCGACAACCTGATCGTCGGCACCGCGATGCCCACCATCGTCGGCGACCTGGGCGGTGCCGAGCACCTGTCCTGGGTGGTCACCGCGTACACCCTGGCCACCGCCGCCTCCACTCCGATCTGGGGCAAGCTCGGCGACCTCTACGGTCGCAAGGGCACCTTCCTCACCTCGATCGTGATCTTCCTGCTCGGCTCGGCGCTCTCCGGCCTGTCGCAGTCCATGACCCAGCTGATCGCCTTCCGCGCCGTGCAGGGCCTGGGCGCCGGCGGTCTGATGGTCGGCGTGATGTCGATCATGGGTGCGCTGGTCCCGCCGCGTGACCGCGGCAAGTACCAGGGCATGTTCGCCGCCGTGATGGCCCTCGCCACCATCGGCGGCCCGCTGGTCGGCGGTTTCATCACCGACCACCTGAGCTGGCACTGGACCTTCTACATCAACCTGCCGCTGGGCATCGTGGCGCTCGCCTTCATCGTGGTCACCCTGAAGCTGCCCAAGGTCCGCTCCAACGCCAAGATCGACTACATCGGCGCGGTCCTGCTCACCGCCGGGATCACCTCGCTGGTCCTGATCACCACCTGGGGCGGCCAGCAGTACGCCTGGGGCTCCAAGCAGATCCTCGGCCTGGCCGCGCTCGCCGTCGCCTCGCTGATCGCCTTCTGCTACGTCGAGCAGCGGGTCGAGGAGCCGATGCTCCCGCTCGGCCTGTTCCGCAACCTGAACTTCGCCATGGTCTCGCTGATCGGCTTCATCGTCGGTTTCGCGATGTTCGGCGCGGTGACCTTCCTGCCGCTCTACCAGCAGACCGTCCAGGGTGCCTCGGCGACCAACTCCGGGCTGCTGCTGATGCCGATGATGTTCGGCATGCTGGTGGTCTCTCTGGTGGTCGGCCAGGTGGTCACCAAGACCGGCAAGTACCGGATCTTCCCGATCATCGGCACCGCCGTGATGGTCGGCGGCTCGCTGCTGCTCTCCACCCTCTCCACCGACACCAGCCGGTTCGCCTCCTCCTGCTACATGGTGGTGCTCGGCGCCGGCATGGGCTTCCTGATGCAGATCACCATGCTGGTCGCGCAGAACAGCGTGGAGCTCAAGGACATGGGCGTGGCCAGCTCCACGGCCACCCTGTTCCGGACCATCGGCGGTTCCTTCGGTGTCGCCCTGTTCGGCGCGCTCTTCAACAGCCGGGTCACCGCGACCATGAAGGATCTCCTCCACGGCAAGGCCGCGGCCATGGGCTCGGGCGGCAAGCTCACCCAGATGAGCCCGGAGGCCCTGCGCCACCAGGACCCCACGGTCCAGGACGCGTACCACCACGCCGTCTCCAACGGCATGCACACCGTCTTCCTGTGGGGCGCGCTGATCAGCGTCGTCGCCGTAGCGGCCTCGCTCTTCCTGCGCGAGGTGCCGCTCCGCGGCGCCGGGAAGCCCTCGGGCGAGCAGTCGCTCGAAGCGGCGGCGGTCTGACACCGCCCGAACGGCCCTGTTGTGCGATTGGCACAACAGGGCCGTTCGGCATTTCTATCCCGCAGTTCTCCGCCTTCTCCGTCCTAAGCTTCGGAACGCCAGATTCGCACCGACACAGGAGTGGGAATGAGCAGCAAGGACAGCCTCCGGCGCCAGTTCGACGAGATCGACACCGATCACGACGGCTACATCGCCGCCGATGAGTTCAAGGCGTACCTACAGAAGAACCCCAAGGTCAGCGACGCCAACGCACGCGCGGCTCTCGACTACGCCGACGAGAACAGCGACGAACAGATCAGCTTCGAGGAATTCTCCAAGTTCGTGCGCTGATCGACCGCAACGGCGGCCCGAGACGGATGAAGGATCCGCCTCGGGCCGCCTCGTCGTCAGCGGGGAAGTCGGTACACGCCCGGGGCGACGGGCTCCACCAGGCCGTCCGCGACCAGCCCGTCCAGCGCCCGCGCCCGCTGCACGGGCTCGTGCCACACCGCGTCCAGCCGCTCCTGCGGCACCTCGCCGTGCGCCTCCCTCAGCACCGCCAGCAGCTTTCCGCGCACCTGCCGGTCCGTGCCCTCGTACGACTGGCCGCGCCGCGCCGGGCCCTCGTACGGCGGGCGTCCGGCCCGCTGCCAAGCGCAGTGGCGCAGCAGCGGACAGGCCCCGCACTCCGGGCTGCGAGCGGTGCAGACCAGCGCGCCGAGCTCCATCACGCCGACCGCCCAGGCGGCCGCGGTCTCGGCGGTGGCGGGCAGGTACTCGGTGGCGGTGCGGCGTTCGGCGGCGGTGGTCGCCTGGGCCGGGTACTCCACGCCGGTCACGGCACGGGCGAAGACCCGGCGAACGTTGGTGTCCAGCACCACGTGCCGCTGCCGAAAGGCGAACGACGCGACGGCGGCGGCCGTGTACTCCCCGACGCCGGGCAGCGCGAGCAGTGCCGCATGGTCGTCCGGCACCTCACCGCCGTGCTGCTCGGTGATCGCCACGGCGGCGGCGTGCAGCCGCAGGGCTCGACGCGGGTAGCCGAGCCGGCCCCACATCCGGACGGCTTCGCCCGGGGCGTCGGCCGCCAGGTCCGCCGGGGCGGGCCAGCGCTCCAGCCAGGCGGCGTACGCGGGCAGGACCCGCTTGACCGGAGTCTGCTGGAGCATGAACTCGCTCACCATGACCGCCCACGGCGAGGCGTCGGCCGCCCGCCAGGGGAGGTCGCGGGCGTTGGCCCCGTACCAGTCGAGCACGGTCGAATGGAGCAGCGCGGCGGGAGTGGAGGTGATGGCAACCATGGCCCTTCGATCCTCCCACGCCTGCCACCGTCGCCGGTCGCCGGGCGGAAGCGGCGCATCCCCGGGCGCGGGGAACGCTGCAAGCACGGGGAACGCCGTGCGGCGGAGAGTGCCGTAGTCGCACGCCTCCGGTCGGTGGACCGCACCGCACCCCCGGGCTACCCGGATGCGACCGGCCCGGTCCGCGAGCTCGGCCGGCCGCAGCCGCCACCCGACGCGCTCCGCTTCCCGCGCCCATGCGGAGCAACGGAGCAGTCGCCTGCCCGGAGCAGTCGGCGTCCCCCGGTCGGCTACGGGACGGATCGTCGGTGGGCGACACGGCCTACACCTCTTCCCTCATCCGGGCCAAATGACGGATGATGTGAATGAAGCGACGCAGGGTCAGTGTTGGTGCGTCAATGGGTACACCCAGTCTCGTAGAGTTTGCGCGTGCCCTCTCTTCGTCAACCCGTCGGACCGCTGCCCGCGTCGATCTACTGGCGGCGGCGCATCGTCGTGTCCGCTGTCCTGCTCGCCGTGATCGCGCTCGTCGTCTGGTTGACGACCGCTCAGGACGACGGCGGAAAACCCACCGGCAAGACCGCCCAGCCCGTGCCGGCCCAGTCGATCACCCCCGGCGCCTCGCCGACCGGCCCCGCGATCACCACCCGCCCCGGCGGCAGTGGCGGTTCGGGCGGTGGCGGTGTCTCGGGCGGCGGCGGTGGCGAGGTCAGCCTCACCGGCGGTGCCAGCGGCGGCAGTTCGGCCGGCTCGTCGGGTGGCGCGTCCGGGGGTTCCGGCGGCGCATCGGGCGGCACCTCGGGGGGCTCGGCCGGCGGCGGGTCGAACGGAGCCGTCGCGCCGCCTCCGGTGAACACGGCCGAGGTGATGGCCCTCCCGGTCTGCAGCGCCTCACAGGTCACCCTGGAGCTGGCCGGCACCCAGAACTCCTTCGAGAGCAAGGACAAGCCGCGCCTCGCGCTGACCGTCCGCAACACCTCCGGCTCCAACTGCCGGGTGGACCTGGGCCGGACGGCGTCCGCGATCGCGGTGACCTCGGCGGCCAACGAGCGGATCTGGTCCTCCGCCGACTGCCCGACCGACAAGCAGGCCACCTGGGTTGAGATCAGCGCGGGCAACGGCCTGACCGAGACGTTCACTTGGGACCGCAGCCGCAGCAAGCCGCAGTGCGCCACCCCGGACGGCTCGACCGCCCAGCCGGGCAACTACCTGGTGCAGGCGACCCTGACCGGCCCGACCGGCGGTCCGATCACCGCCCGGACCTCGATCCGCCTCGACGGCTGAGCCCGGCTCGGCCGCCGTCCCGGATCCCCGCCGACAGCAAGCCGCCCGCCGTACGGGATCCCGTGCGGCGGGCGGCTTGCTGTCACACGTCCGCCCCGCTCGCATCGTCCGCGCAGGGCAGTTGGGCCAGGAGAGGACCGCGGCGGCGCGGCATCGTCCGCGCGCGCAGGGCAGTTGGCGTCAGACGTACCGCTCCAGGATGGACGACTCCGCGAGACGCGACAGCCCCTCGCGCACCGAGCGGGCCCGGGTCTCACCGACGCCCTCGACGGTCTGCAGGTCATCGATGCTGGCGGCGAGCAGCTTCTGCAGCCCGCCGAAGTGCTCGACCAGCCGCTCGATCACGGTGTTGGGCAGGCGCGGCACCTTGGCCAGCAGCCGGTAGCCGCGCGGCGAGACCGCCGAGTCCAGCGACTCGGGCGAGCCCGAGTAGCCCAGCGCCTTGGCGACCGTCTGCAGGTCCAGCAGCTCGGCGTGGGTGAGGGCCTCCAGGTCGTCCAGCACCTCGGGCACGGTACGGCCCTTCTTGGCGGCCCGCTCGGGGAAGTAGTCCCGGGCGACCAGCTCACGCTCGGGCTCGACGCCCGCGATCAGCTCGTCCAGCTGGAGCGAGAGCAGCCGGCCGTCCGTACCGAGCTCCAGGACGTAGCCGGCGATCTCGGCGGCGATCAGCCGGACCATCTCCAGCCGCTGGACCACCGCGGCGACGTCCCGGACGGTGACCAGGTCCTCGATCTCCAGCGCGGAGAGGGTGCCCGCGACCTCGTCCAGGCGCAGCTTGTAGCGCTCCAGGGTGGCCAGCGCCTGGTTGGCCCGGGAGAGCACGGTGGTGGAGTCCTCCAGCACCCGGCGGGTGCCGTTGACGTACATCGCGATCAGGCGCATCGAGTGCGAGACGGCGACCACCGGGAACCCGGTCTGACGGTTGACCCGCTCGGCGGTGCGGTGGCGGGTGCCGGTCTCGTCGGTGGGGAGGGTGGAGTCCGGCATCAGGTGCACACCGGCTCGGACGATCTTGGTGATGTCCTTGTCGAGCACCACCGCGCCGTCCAGCTTGCACAGCTCGCGCAGCCTGGTCGCGGAGAACTCGACGTCCAGCACGAAGCCGCCGGTGCAGAGCGACTCGACGGTGCGGTCGAAGCCCAGCACCACCAGGCCGCCGGTGTTGGCGCGAAGCACCCGCTCCAGGCCGTCCCGCAGCGGGGTGCCGGGGGCGATGGCCTGAAGGGAGGCCCGCAGCAGGGCGTCTTCGCGGGAGGACCTGTCCACCCGGTCGCTGGCTGCCACGTGACTCCTCCGGTCGCCCCGGACCGTGTGGCGTGGCGCCCGACGGTCTGTCGCTGCTCAATTACTGCACTTGATGCCAATTGGACAGCTCAGAGTCTAACTGTGCACGGCAATATCGGGGCCGGGGTCAGGCCAGTTCGTCGGAGTCCACCGGCTCCCACCCGGCCATCAGCTCGTCCGGGTAGGCGGCCACGGCCGGCGCGGGGACCGGACGGGAGACCGAACGCCCTTGCGGTGCAGGCTTGTTGTCGCCCTCCGCCTTCGGCCTGGCGGGCCGGCGGCGACCGGGGATGGCCCGCAGCGCCTCGCCGATGTCGGAGACCTCGACCACCTTCATACCCGGCGGCACCTTGCCCGGGTCCGGCGGGACCAACGCGTGGGTGAAGCCCAGCCGGTGCGCCTCGGCGAGCCGCCGCTGCACGCCCGTGACCCGGCGGACCTCGCCGGCCAGGCCGACCTCCCCGATCGCCACCAGGTTGCTCGGCAGCGGGGTGTCGGAGGAGGAGCTGGCCACCGCGAGCGCGATCGCCAGGTCTGCGGAGGGCTCGGTGAGCTTCACACCGCCGACCGTCGCCGTGTAGATGTCCTGCTTGCCTAGCTTCACGCCACCGTGCCGCTCGACCACGGCCAGGATCATCGCGATCCGGGGGGACTCCAGACCGGAGGTCGTCCGGCGCGGGGAGGGGATCTGCGAGTCCACCATCAGCGCCTGCACCTCGGCGACCAACGGGCGGCGGCCCTCCAGGGTGACGGTCAGGCAGGTACCGGGAACGGGCTTGTCTCGGCGCGTCAGGAACAGGCCCGAAGGGTCGACCAAGCCCTCGATGCCCTCGTCGTGCAGCTCGAAGCAGCCGACCTCGTCGGTGGCGCCGTAGCGGTTCTTGACCCCTCGGATGATGCGCAGCCGGGCGTGCCTGTCCCCCTCGAAGCTCAGCACCACGTCCACCAGGTGCTCCAGCAGCCGGGGGCCGGCGATCTGGCCGTCCTTGGTCACATGGCCGACCAGCAGGGAGGCCATGCCGCGCTCCTTGGAGGCGCGGATCAGCGCGTTCGCCACCTCGCGGACCTGGGCGGGGCCGCCGGGGGCGCCGTCCAGCTCGGCGGAGGCGATGGTCTGCACCGAGTCCAGGATCAGCAGGCCCGGGTTGACCGCCTCGATGTGGCCGAGGACCGCGCCGAGGTCGGACTCGGCGGCCAGGTAGAGGTGGTCGGAGAGCGCCTTGATCCGGTCGGCGCGCAGCCTGACCTGGCCGGCCGACTCCTCACCGGTCACGTACAGGGTGCGGTGCCGGTCGCTGGCGGCCTTCGCCGCGACATCCAGCAGCAGGGTGGACTTGCCGACACCGGGCTCACCCGCGAGCAGCACCACCGCGCCGGGGACGATCCCGCCGCCGAGCACCCGGTCCAGCTCGGGCACACCGGTGGTACGGGCGGTCGCCACCTGGCCGTCCACCTGCGCGATCGGCTTGGCGGGCGAGCTGACCGGCCCGGCGGCCGTGGTGCGGATAGGCACCGCGCCGTACTCCTCGACGGTGCCCCAGGCATTGCACTCGGGGCAGCGGCCGACCCACTTGGGCAGCTGGTTGCCGCACTCGGTGCAGCGGTACGCCGGGCGCGGCTTGGCGGTGGTCTTGGTGCGGGCAGCCATGCCGCCAACCGTATCGGCTGGGTACGACAACCGGGGCCGCCGGCCGCCGGAGGTGCGGACCGGCCGCCCCGACGGGGCCGTCCCCGCCCGGGCGGTCGTGCACGCGACCCGCCCCGGCGGGCGCGCAGACATCCGCCCGGCCGGGTGATGTGAAGGGGCCCGGTCCGGTCCACGACCGCGGGATCAGGCCGTCAGCCCGGAGAGGGCGGCACCGACGTTGTCCGCCCCCAGCACCACCGGCAGCACGGTGGCGATCGCCGCGTTGTGGGTGGACATCCAGGCCTTCCACTCGCCCAGCTCCCGGTCGGCCCCCTCCCCGCCGGCCAGCCGGACGGCGAGCGGCACCAGGACGCACAGCGACGCCAGCAGCACCATCAGCGCCAGGGCCAGTGCCCTGTTCCCCGCGTCGCCGCCGCTGGTCGCGATGGCGACGGCGCCGCCGACCGCCACCAGCGGATTCTTCGGATCGGAGGCGACCAGGGAGACGGCCAAGGCTGCCGACCGGCCGGGGGTGAGGCGGTCGACGGAGGACATCCAGCGCGGCGGACGGTGCACATGGCCCTCCCGCGGGCGCTCCCGCCACCGCCCGGCGCCGAGGAGCAGGAGCAGCAGCCCCACGGCCAGCCGCACCCACCACGGCCAGGAGGCTCCCGCCCCGTGGCCGGCCGCTCCCCCTCGCGGGCCCGTCCACGAGACCCCCACGAGGACCACGACCGCCGTGGTCACCGCCGCCAGGGTCGCCGCCCATCCGAGCGCGAACACGGCACCCTTCACCCGCCCGCGCGCAGTGGCCAGCAGTAGGACCGTCGCCACCAGCGGCACCGGGCCGATCGCGATGCCGGCCGCCGAGGCCAGCATCGGTCCGATCGCGTCGCCCACAGCAGTCCTCCTCTCCCGGGCGGCCGGTTTCTCCCCGGCGGCCGGCAGGCCGCCACGGCGGCGGACGCGCCTGCGGCCCCGGCTCAGCGCGGTTCGAGCGGCGGCAGCCGGTACGAGCCGTCCAGCACCGCGGCCCTGGGCTGGTACATCCGCAGGATCGGCCGGAACTCGCCGGCCGGGGTCGGCAGCCAGTTCGCCGTCTCGGCCGGTTCGGCGGGCCGCTCGTGCTGCAGGACCAGGGTGAGCGAACCGTCCTCCCCGTACGCCAGTCCCTGGGTGCGGTCGCCGATCGAGTAGCGGCCGATCGGGTTCTCGGTCAGGCGGCGGTCGGGCAGCTCGTAGACGGTGAGCGACCAGAAGGCGTCGACCGGCGGCGGGTCGTCCAGGCGCAGGGTGTACGAGTGCGCGCCGGTGAGCGGCTTTCCCGCGGCGTCGTCATGGGTGGTGGCGTAGGTGGCCTCGTACGCGTGGTTGCCCCAGAGGCCGGTGTGCGCGGCGGCCGCCCGGATGAGATAGGCGGCCCGGCGGTCGGCGGCGCGCCACTCGCGGGACGCGACCGTACCGGGGCCGAAGTGGTCGAGGTTGTAGTCGTACAGGTGGAGGCTGACGGCCCACTCCCCGGCGGGGCGGTCCTCGGTCGGCCGGGTCACCGCCTCGACCCGCTGCCGTCCGGCCGCCAGGCCCCTGGCGAGGGCCTGGGCGAAGGCGGGGTCGGCGGCCGAGAACGGGGAGGGGCCGGCGTCCAGCAGGCCGAGCGGTGCGAAGCGCTGCTGGTAGGCCAGGTCCGGCTCGGCGGGCGGGAAGGCGGCCATCCACTGCCGGAGCCGCTCCAGGAAGCCCAGTTCCCCGGGCACCGCCGGATCGGGCGCAGGGATCCCGGCGTACACCCCGCCGGGCTCCAGCGGGGTGAGGGCGAGGTGCCGCTGGAGGTCGAGGACCCGGGGGAGGTCGGCCGGGCCGCCGCAGGCGTAGCGGCCGACGATGGTGGCGACGACGGTCGGCGAGACGATCACCTGGACGTCCTCGGACGGTGTGCCGTGCCAGTGCGGTGGGGTGATCAGCCAGGTCTGCTCGGCGGTGCCGGTGGAACGGCGGCCCAGGTAGGCGAAGTTGTTGGTCCAGGCGTCCACGAACTGGAGCACGTAGTAGCTGCCCCGGCTGTCCGGGACGTGCAGCAGGATCGGCCCGCCGGAGAGGTCGAGCTGGGCGAAGGAGTACAGGGTGTCGCTGTTGACCGAGGGGAACTCCGTCCGGGGCGTGGCCGGTTCCCTGGCGTGCGCGAAGTGGTTGAAGGGAGTGGGCGGCAGGCCACCGCCCATGCCGCGGGCCACGAAGGCGCCGACCGTGGTGAGGTCGCGGACGATCGGGCTGCCGTAGACGTAGGCATCGGCCGCCAGCGCCTCCAGGGCGGCGTCGGACGCGGCATCGGACATGCGGGACTCCCTTCCGGATCAGTACTGCCGGCCGGCTGCCCGGTCAGTCGCGGAGGTTGAGCTGCGGCAGCTGCCAGCGACCGTCCAGCACCGGCGGCTCGGGTCCGTACACCCGGAGCACCACGGTGAACGGACCGGCGGGCGCCGGAAGCCAGTTGGCCGCCCGGTCCGGCTCGGCGGGCCGCTCGTGCTGCAGGACCAGGCTGAGCGAACCGTCCTCCCCGTACACCAGGCCCGGGGTGCGGTCGCCGATCGAGTAGCGGCCGGCCGGGTTCACCGCCAGCAGACGGTCGGGCAGCCGGTACATGGTCACGGACCACAAGAACCTGGCCGGCGGGAGCTGCCCGGCCGGGAAGTCCAGGGTGTAGCGGCCCTCGGCGGCGTCCAGCGGGCGGTTGCCCTGGTCGTCGGCGAGCCAGTCGGTGGACCAGATCTCCTCGACCGGCAGCCCGTACCTGCCCTGCTGGGCTCCCACCGCGCGGGCCAGGTAGTCGCTGCCGAGCTGGGCCCGGGTGCCGAACCAGGCGGTGCTCTCCAGGCCCTTGGCCGCCTCCGCCGCCAGTCTGGCCCGGCCGTCCGCGATGCCCCGCAGCATCGCCGCCCGGACGTCCAGCGGCAGCGCCGCCGGCTCGAAGTCGCCCGCACCGACGCCGAGTTCGGCCAGCCGGCTGCGCAGGTCGGCCTCGGCGGGCAGTACCGGGAAGAAGCCGAGCAGGAAGTCCAGCAGGACGAAGAACTCCAGCGTCTCCAGCACCTCGTCGTCCCGCCAGACCGGCCAGTGCGGCTCGGGTGCGGCGGGCGGCGGCTCGGTGCCGAGATGGGCGCTGAGCGGTCTGAGCGAGTACTGCGCCTGGAGCTCCCGCAGCGCGGGCAGGTCCTGCGGGCCCGCCAGGTAGGTGCGGCCGAGGACGCCGACCAGTTCGGTGTCCGCCCGCAGCACGCCGTCGAAGCCCGCTCTGGCGTCCCCGGTGAAGTGCGGCCCCGCGATCAGGTAGCGGCCCGCCGCCTGTCCGGTGGTCCGGGAACCGATGAAGCCGACGTACGAGGTGTCCAGGTCGTGCACCGCCAGGACGTAGTAGCGCTCCGTGGCCGGGACCTCCAGCACCCACGGCTCGGCCCGCAGGTCCAGCCAGGCGCAGGAGTACGGGGTGTCGGCGCTCGGCGCCACCAGGTCGACGTCCGCCGGGGTGAACGGGTTCGGGTAGTGCCGGAAGACGCCGAAACCGCCGACGAAACGCGGGTCCGCGTCGTCGACGGCCTGCGGGTACATGGTCCGGTAGTTCGCCAGCAGGGCGGAGCCCCAGATCCACGCCTCGGTGGCGGTCTCCCTGATCGTCGCCGGGTCCACGAGTGCCGGGTTGCCCATGCTGCCGTACTCCCCACTGCCTGGCCGGACCGCTGCCCGGTCACACCGGGTCACGCCGATGACCGGCTGGCCGACCGGCGAGCTATTCGGACATTACCGCACAAAGTGGGTGCTAGATGCGGTCCGAAGCCTTGGCACGCCGGAGGCACGGAGGAGCGCGCCGAGCACGGCCCACCGGAACGACACGCCGCACTCCGCCACGAGTGAACGAAAGTCAGCTCGAAGTGAACGACCGTACCCAGCAAGGGTAGTGACGTGCAGTCTTGCCGGTATGAACATCCTCGTACTCGGCGGCACGTCCTTCCTCGGACGCGCCTATGTCACCGAAGCACTGCGCCGCGGCCACCGCGTCACCACCTTCAACCGCGGCCTGAGCGGAGCCGACCAGGACGGCGTCGAGGCCGTCCGGGGCGACCGCAACTCGGCCGCCGACCTGGAACGGCTGGTCGACGGCCGGCGGTGGGACGCGGTGGTGGACACCGCCGGCCAGCAGCCCGCCGCGGTCGCCCTCGCCGCCCGCCTGCTGCGGCCTCACACCGACCGCTACAGCTTCGTCTCCTCCATCCACGCCTTCGCCGACTGGCCCGCGCTGCCGGTCAGCGAGGACTCCCCCACCCACCCCTGCCCGGCCGACACCCCGGCGGACCAGCCCCCGGCCAACGCGCTGAAGGCCGGCTGCGAGCGCGCACTGCTGGAACACTTCGGCGCCGAGCGCTCGGTGATCCTCAACTGCGGCCTGCTGATCGGCCCTTACGAGAACGTCGGCCGCCTGCCCTGGTGGCTGGAGCGGATCACCCGGGGCGGAAAGGTGGCCGCGCCCGGCAGCCCCGACCGGACCATGGCACTGATCGACGCCCGGGACTTCGCCGCCTTCGGGCTCGACCTCGTCGAGCGCGGGGCCTCCGGCCGGTACGTGACCACTGCACCGGCCGGGTCGACCACCATGGGCGAGTGGCTGGCCACCTGTGTGGAGGTCACCGGCGGCAAGGCCGAGCTGGTCTGGATCGACGACGAGGCACTGCTGGCGGCCGAGGTCACTCCCTGGGTCGAGCTGCCGCTCTGGACCCCCGACCTGCCCGAGTGGCAGGGCATCTGGCTGGCCGACACCGCCAAGGCCCAGGCCGCCGGGCTGAACTGCCGCCCGATCGCCGAGTCCGTCCGCGACACCTGGGCCTGGATCCAGGAGCGTGGCCCCCGCACCAAGCCCTACACCCAGGGCAGCGTCCCGCTCGGGATCGACCCGGCCAAGGAGCGCAGACTGTTGGAGCAGGCGGCGGGCTGAACCCCGCCCGAGGGCTCCGGGCGCCCGGCCGGGGGCGGGGGAAGCCTGGACGGGGCGGGGCACCCGGCCGAGGGGTGGGGCACCGCGTGGGCCGGCCGCTGTGGAGCCGGCCGGTTTCGCGGTGCCCCTCCCCCCTTGGCGGGAGCCCGTCAGCGCGGCGGAGGCAGGCGCTGCAGGAAGACGTCGAACGCCGTCGGCTTGACCGCCGTGACCCCCGCGAACGGGAAGTCCATCTCCCTGATGACGATCAGTGAGATCACCACCAGCCCGCTGAGCGCCAGCACCATCAGCGCGTGCGAGAAGGTGTTGGAGAGTCCGAACAGGAAGGTGAAGCCGACCGTCAGCACACCACCGATGATCAGCGCCGCCCAGAGCAGCGGCGGCACGTCCTCGTCCACCTGGCTCAGCCGGGCGCGGCGCTCGGAGGCCAGGCTCTCCAAGTGGCTGACCGCGTGGTCGTAGAGCACCCGCTGCTGGTCGTTGCCCGCCTGGATCGCGAAGACGTCATCGCGCATCTGGTAGACGAGTTCGGTCGCGGCCGGAAGGGACTCGTGGTGGGCCATCAGCGGCCACTCGCTGTCTTTGACCGTTTGGGCGTAGTCGAGGGTGTGCTTCTCCAGCTGCGGGCCGAGCGGAGCCGGCAGCTGGCGGGAGATCCAGTAGATCCCCGCCAGCGAGTCGGCCTCCTTGAAGGTGGTCTTGCGGGCCGCGTCGTTGTTGTCCCAGACCGCGATCACCACGAACGCCAGGAGTACTGCGTAGAGCACCCCCACGGCGGCGAAGATGAACCCCGCCACATCGTTGTGAACCTCGCGTACCGGGTGCGGGATGAAGCGTTGCACCAGGTACAGCACCGCCGAGACGGCTAGCAGGACGCCGACCAGGATCCCGATGTCCAACAGACTCATACGTTGTGCTTCCCTGCCCTTGCGGTTGTGCGGACCTGCGGACGTGCAGAGGTGGTTCTGGGTGCAAGGGCGCGGTCGGACGCGGAGTCGGGGACGGGCCCTCAGTGGTTGCGGCGGGTGACCAGTTCGGCCAGCGCCAGCAGGTCGTCGGCGGCGGTCGGATCGGGGACGGCTGTGGAGAGGTGGCCGATCGCGGCCGCCATCCGCTCACAGGACTCGGTCTGTGCCCAGGCCCGCCCGCCGGCGCCGTCCACCGCCGCCGCGGCGGCCAGCAACTCCTCGGCCGTCAGCGGCCTCTCGAGCGCGTAGAGCTCGGCGAGCACCGCCGCCTCCTCGGATCCGGAGGAGAGCGCGTGGACCACCGGCAGTGACTTCTTCCGGGCGGCGAGATCGGCGCCGACCGGCTTCCCGGTGACGGCCGGGTCGCCCCAGATGCCGATCAGGTCGTCGATCAGCTGGAAGGCCAAGCCGATCTCCCGGCCGAAGGCGTCCAGGGCCTGCGTGGCGTTGTCGTCGGCGCCGGCGTAGAGCGCGCCGATCGCGCAGGCGCAGCCGAGCAGGGCCCCGGTCTTGCCCTCGGCCATGGTCAGGCACTCGGCGAGCGAGACGTCGTCACGCCGTTCGAAGGCGCAGTCGCTCTGCTGGCCCGCGCAGAGCTCGACGACGCAGTCGGCGAGCCGGCGGACGGCCGCCGGGGTGGCCGGGTGGTCGTCCTCGGCGAGCGTGCGCAGCGCGAGCGAGTGCATCGCGTCGCCGGCCAGGATGGCCTCGGTGGTGCCGAACACCCGCCAGGCGGTGAGGCGGTGGCGCCGGGTCTGATCCCGATCGATGACGTCGTCGTGCAACAGGGTGAAGTTGTGCACCAGTTCGACGGCCGCCGCCGCCCGGACGGCCTCGGCCGGGCGGCGGCCGAGGGCCTGTACGGCTGCCAGCACCAGTGCCGGGCGGATCGCCTTGCCCGCACCGGCGTTCGCGGGCGTACCGTCCGGCTCCCACCAGCCGAAGTGGTACCCGGCGATCCGGCGCATCGACTCGGGCAGCGTGCCGATCGCGGAGCGCAGCGCCGGGTCGACCAGCGTCCGCGTCCGGACCAGCACGTCGGCGACCTGGTGGCCCTCCCGGCTGCCGCGGTCGAGTGTGAAGATCCCCATGTGTGTTCCTCCCCCGGATCGTCGGGCTCTTTCGGTGGGCCTTCCACGAGGCCCTACCCAGCCCCTCCCCCGACCCCGGTCGGGGCTTTTCCAATACAGGCGGTCAGGCGGGGCGTGGTCGCAAAATCCGACCGACCGCACCCCGCTTTCCGGTCAGGATCCGCACCGGACAGAAATCGACCGGGCGGAATCAGTCACGCGGACGCGCGACATCAACGTTCTCCAGTACGCCGATCGCATCCGGAACCAGAATGGCGGCCGAGTAGTAGGCACTGACCAGATAGGAGATGATCGCCTTCTCGTTGATGCCCATGAAACGCACCGAGAGGCTCGGCTGGTACTCGTCCGGAATTCCGGTCTGGTGCAGGCCGACGACGCCCTGGTTGTCCTCCCCGGTACGGAGCGCGATGATCGAGCTGGTGTGCCCGTCCACGATCGGGATCTTGTTGCAGGAGAAGATCGGCACACCGCGCCAGGCCGGGACCTGCTGACCGTGGACCTCGGTCGGCGTCGGGTAGAGGCCGCGCTTGCTGCACTCCCGGCCGAAGGCGGCGATCGCCTTCGGGTGGGCGAGGAACATCTTGGTGCCCCGGCGGCGGCTGAGCAGATCGTCCATGTCGTCCGGGGTGGGCGGGCCGGAGTGGGTCTGGATCCGCTGGCCGTACTCGGCGTTCTGCAGCAGGCCGAATTCGCGGTTGTTGATCAACTCGTGCTCCTGGCACTCACGGAGCGCCTCGATGGTCAGCCGCAGCTGCTGCTCGATCTGGTTCATCGGCTGGTTGTAGAGATCGGCCACCCGGCTGTGGACCTGGAGCACCGTCTGGGCGACGCTCAGCTCGTACTCGCGCGGAGCGAGCTCGTAGTCCACGTACGTGGCGGGGAGCTCGATCTCGCCCTCGTGGCCCGCAGCCAGCTCGATCTCGGCCTCGCCGTGCTTGTTCTGCGACTGCTGCGCGTCGGCCAGGTAGGCGGCGATCTGGTCGCGCAGCGCCTCGGAGCGGTTCACCAACTGCTGGAACGCGGCCCAGGGCAGTACGAGCGCCGTACCGGCGGTGGCGGCCTTGACCGAGTACTCCCAGAGCGCGTCGGCCTGGTGGACGGCCTCGTCGCCGAGGTGGTCACCGTCGGCCAGCACGCCGAGCACGGTGGTCTCACCGTACTTGCCGTTGCCGATCCTGTTCACCTTGCCGTGCGCGATCAGGAAGACCTCGTCGATCGGCTGGCCTGCCTCGACGAGCACCTCGCCCGCCGCGAAGTCCCGCTGGACGAACCGGCCGGCCAGCTCCTCCAGCACCGTGTCGTCCCCGAGGCCCCGCAGCACGGGCACCTCGCGCAGCGACGGCGGGACGACCCTGACCTCCGCGCCGGTCTTCACAAAGCTCACCCGGCCGCGCCCCACCGCATAGCTCAGCCGGCGGTTCACCCGGTAGGTACCACCGGAAACCTGCACCCACGGCAGCATCTTGAGCAGCCAGCGGGAGCTGATGCCCTGCATCTGCGGCTCGGACTTGGTGGTCGTAGCCAGATTCCGCGCGCCGGCGGTGGTCAGGCTGGTCTGCTGCCGGTCCTGCGGCTGGCCGCTCTGAGCGGGAATACCGAGATTTGTTTCGGTCGTCATTAGAGAGAGCCTCCGCATGAGCGCATGAAGTATCGCTTTACTGCACACATGCTGCGCCCAACCGGAGTCATTCGCAATCACTCTTTCGAGTGGCGGGAATAGGTGCCAAATTAGTACGACTGGTTCACCTGTTCAATTAGCCGATCGGCCGCCTCATAGAGTCGGCGGCAATTCAGCACGTCAGGGCATCGGGGAGCCGCGAGCGAAGATCGAACAGTCGCACCCGAACGGCCGGGGCAGCGAACCCACCGCCACCCCGACCGTCGGCGCACACCCGCCTGCGTACGCCTGCCTACGTACGCCTGTCCGCCCGAGTCCGCCTGCCGCCTGCACCGACTGCCGGCGCAGCCCTGCCAGCGCGGACCCGCCCGCCGGCACTCCCGCAGATGCCCCTACAGGTGGTCCCTCAGGTACTCCGAAACGCTCCGGCACCATCCGGCGAGCTCCTCGCGGTGGTGCAGCTGCCCCTCGCACAGGGCGGCGACCTGCGCGTCGGTGAGCCGGTCGGGGCTGTGCACCTCCAGCAGGTGCGAGACCTCCCGCAGCGTCGTCGACAGCCGCTCGGCATCGGCATGGCTGAGCATCACCAGCGCGTCGGTGTGGCCAATCGTCATGGAACCAGGCATCGAGCCCTCCTACAGTCGGCCCCCTGTCCGATCGGTTCCCCGTCCTGCGGGATCCCGTCCGGCCGGACCCGAGTCCGCCCGGACCCCCGTCCACGGTACGGCCGCCGACACGACGACTGCATCCGGTGCGCGCCTCCGGCGCCGAGAACGGCCGCCGCGCTATCAACGGAAGGGCAAATAGGTACAAACCCTTTCATTGGAGTCCGCCGTGCCGCTTCTCACCCGAGCCCCGCAGCAGTTCTTACTCACTCTCGACGATTCCGGCCTGATCGCCGAGATCGAGGCGTACCTGGCTTCCCTGCCGACCCCCGCGCGCACCGCCGTCCCGTACGTCTGCGCCCTCGGGAGCGTCCGCCGGCCCTGGAACGCCGGCCACCCGGAGCCCCGGCCGACCCTGCTGGACCGGATCGCCCGCCGTCCGCCCCGCCCGGTCCCGGTCACCGTGGCCGACCATCTGCGGCTCACCTCCCACTACATCGCCTTCCACGGCTGGCTCCAGGGCGCGATGTGGGACGAGGCCGGACGGGTCTGCCTGCTCGGCGCGCAGGCGGCGGTACTCGCCCACGGGTACGGCACACCGGACCACGCCCGCCGCGGCCGCGTCCAGGTGATGGAGGTGCTGCACGGCACCGGGCATCCGGTGGCCTCCCCCGACGAGTACAACGACGCCCCGACCACCCGCCAGGCCGACGTCCACCGGCTGCTCGACCGGGCCGCGAGCCGGGCGTCCGGCCTGGGCATCTAGCGGGGCGGGCCTCCGGGCCCGCCCCGGCCGGCCGACGTTCCGGGGCACCGCCGCTCCACCGAGCCGGACGCGCCACTTCGCCAGGCCGCGCCCGGGCGGTGTACGGTCGGGTGTCGTTCGCTGGACCGGGGAAACGTGAAGGGGGTGGGGTGCCGATGGCCCCGCGCCGGAGCGCCGACCCCGCGGCCCGGACCTTCGTCGAGGAGGCCCGCCGCCGCCAGATCATCGAGTGCACGATCGACCTGATCTCCACCCGCGGCTACCCCGCGACCTCGCTCTCGGCCATCGCCGAGGAGGCCGGCATCTCCAAGTCGGCGGTGCTGTACCACTTCTCCTCCAAGGACAACGTCACCCAGGCGACGCTCGACCACGTCTTCGAGCAGTTCACCGGGTACGTCCGGGAGCGGGTGGCGGCGGAGTCCGATCCGCTCGACACCGTGATCGCCTACCTGCGCGCGATGATCGGCTACCAGCAGGCCAACCGGCGCCATGTCCGGGTGATCACCGAGATGCTGCTGGACGACCGAGGCGGCACCCAGCTGAAGAACCCCGGCTCGCATGACACCCGCGGCCGCTGGCAGGAGCTGGCCGCCCTGCTCGCCGCCGGCCAGCAAGCCGGCCGCCTGCGCGAGTTCGACACCCAGGTGACGGCGCTGGCCATCGGCGGCGCGATCGACAGCGTCATCTCGCACTGGCTGGTCCACCCCGAGCTCGATCTCGACGCCGCCACCGCCGAGTTGGAGACCTTCACCCTCAACGCCATCCGACCGCGCGACTAGCCACCACATTTCAGCGCGCGAGGGACTCGCCGCCAGCCCGCCGCGCCGGCAAGCGAGTTCACCGCGCGCTCACCCGCTGCGCTTGGGCTCCCATTTGCGACACGCCATCAGATCCGCCATCAGATCCGATGCGACGCACTCGCCTTCCGCGCGGTACGGCCCTCACGCCGCCACGGCGGCTACCGTCGCGCGAAGGCGGGCGCACGTTCGGGGCGGATGCCGATGCCGCCGAGGTAGCCCGTCACACTGCGCAGCGCCGGCACCCGCCGCATCAGGCGGATCGGAACCGGCAGGCGCTCGGTGTCGAGCGTTCCGCTGAGAGCTGGGCCGTGCATCATGTCGTGGTCGCCCAGCTGCGTCTTCTGCATGAAGGCCATCGGCAGCCAGCGCCGCTTCTGCACCCGCGCCAGGTCGGCGAGTCGGACGCGGCCGCGGCGCAGCGGGTCGGCGAGGATACGGGCCGCCGCGACGGCGTCCTGCACCGCGAGGTTGACCCCGACACCGCCGACCGGGGACATGGTGTGGGCGGCGTCGCCGATGCACAGCAGGCCCTCCCGGTACCAGCGCGGAAGCCGGCCCATCGTCACCTCCAGCAGTTTGACGTCCTCCCAGGACTCGATCGCGTCCACCTCGGCGCCCCAGCCGAACAGTTCGCCCAGCTCGTCACGGAACCACTGGATCCCCTGGGCCCGCAACCCCGTGTCGCCGCCCTTGGGGATGAGGTACGAGGTCTGGTAGTAGTCGCCGCGGTCCGTGGTGACCGCGACCCGCCCGCTGCGGACCTGCCCGAAGACCCGGCCCGCCTTGTCGCGGTCGGGCCGCAGGACCGGTACCCGCACCTGCCAGACGTCCATCGGCACCTCGAACCAGTCGGGCCGCATCCCGGCCTCCCGGCGGACCTCCGAGCCCCGGCCGTCGCAGGCGACCACCAGGTCGGCCGCGAGCTCGCCGGGTGACCCGTCCTCGTCGACGTAGTGAACGCCCGTCACCCGGCCACGCTCGGTGCACAGGCCGGTGAACGCGGTGTGCATCCGCAGGGTGAACGAGGGCTCCTCGGCGGCGGCTTCGGCGAGCAGGTTGAGGAAGTCCCACTGCGGGACCATGGCGATGTACTTGTGGGGGCCGGGGATCCAGCGGAAGTCGGCCATGGTGACGGTGTGTTCGCCGATGTTCATCTGCATCTCCTCCAGCCTGCGGGCCGGAAGTCGGGCGAACCTGCGGCCGAGGCCGAGTTCGTCCAGCAGTCGCAGGGTGGAGGGGTGGATGGTGTCGCCCCGGAAGTCCCGCAGGAAGTCCCCGTGCTTCTCCAGCACGGTCACCTCGACTCCGGCCCTGGCCAGCAGCAGTCCGAGCATCATCCCCGCCGGGCCACCACCCACCACACAGCACGTCGTCCGCTCCATGTCCACGCTCCCCTCGCAGCAAGGCTCTGACCGAACGGTCAGTCAACTGACCGCACGGTCAGGCTAGCACCGGCTAGCGGGAACGCCAGGGCACCGGGGACTGCGCCTCCACCCGGACGCCGACACCGGGCGCACCCCCCGGACCAACACCCTTCGACTGCAGGCAGGCCCACCGCCACGAGCGACAATCGACCGCCCACCCCCCGCACGCCGCCTCCCGATCGGACCGCACGACACCTGACGCGGCCGCGCGCGGCACTCCCGTCCGCCGCCGACATCGCCCCCGGCGCCCGACGGGCACCACCAGATCGCGGTCACGGCGGAGGCCAAAGCGCACGCAGCGCAGGAGAGGCCGCGCGAGGCGATGGACCACATGAACCGGCCGCTGAAGCGGCGCCCAACCTCAAACGGGGCCGGGAAGTTACCCAGCCCCGTAACCGCGGCGCCGCGCCAGCCGCAACCCGCGCAGCTCCCCGCCGAGTCGCGCACCTACGCCCACCGACACCCCAGCACCCGCCACGACCTGCGGAGATTGCTTCGACTTCGCACATGTGCGCCCACGAACCGCGGAACCCGGGGAGGAGATCCGCCCCCTTCGGCACCTCATCACTTAAACTGTCGCCATCACACAACGTGAGGGTTCATGTGAGCAGCGTGAATGAAGCACCAAGAAGGTCGCGGCGTCACCTCGTACTCCGCGGATCACTGATCGCCGCGCTCGTCGTGCAGTTGGCCGTGCTCGTCTCCCAGCAAATGCAGATCGACGATCTGCAGGCTCAGCGCATCGGCGATCTGCAGGGCGAGCACATCGTGCACGGACCCTCCGGTCCGCCTGGCCCCTCCGGCCCGGCCGGCCCCGCCGGCCGCGACGGCCTGCAAGGCAGGGACGGGAAGGACGGAAAGGACGGGGAGGACGGACAGAACGGGCGAGAAGGGCGAGACGGCGTCGACGGCAGGGAGGGCAAGGAGGGCAAGGACGGCAAGGACGGCACGAACGGGCAGAACGCTGCCGCCGAGCCATCGCCGAGCGAGTCCCACGACCACGGTAAGCCCCCCTGGAACAGGGGGCCCCTCCCCGGCGACCTATTCGGCGTTCACAGTTCACGATGGCCCCAGGCTCCGCAGTCCACGGGCCCGCACGTGATGAAGCAATCTCCCTAGGTCATGGCGGCGTTGGGGTGCCGAAAGGCGTAGGTGCGCGGCTCTCGGCAGAAAGCTGCGCAGGTTGCGACTGAGAGCGCACCCGCGACCGCGCACGTCAACAGCGCGGCCGTCGCCTACTCGTTGCGCGCCGAGGGCCTTCGCGCCCCACGTCCGAACCGTCCAGCCGCGAAGTCGGTGGCCTGACCCGACCAAGCGACCGCGACCGGGATCGCCGACAAGCTCGGTGAAGCCATCCGCGGAGCGCTCGGCGGCGAGGATCCGCCGGCCGATTCCGGCACGGCAGTGGCACGGCCGTCCCGACGAACTGCACCGCTCGGACAACGACGAAGGGCCGGTTCCCGAGGATCACCCTCGTGAACCGGCCCTTCCGTGCGTGCTGCAGGGTTTCAAGCGGAGAGCCCCCTGTCGGGTTCGAACCGACGACCCCCGCTTTACAAGACGAACCCGGATCATGACGGGGCGTGACGCCTGATGCCGCGTGGCGCTGACCTTGCAGGTCAGCGCCACGCGGCAGGTTGAGTGATCCAGCTCGGAGCAGTGCCGGCCACCCCATCCGCTCACGCATCGCTCACGCATTTGAACCCGGCTATGGCCGCACCGACGTGTGCACCGCCAGGATCACAACGATCGTGGCCCGCTTCCAGCCGATCACCCAACACTTACTGCCGCACGTCTCGACGTCAATCAACCATCGATGCAAGCTCCTTGATCAGGTATCAGTATCGGGAAGGTACCAACGCCAACAGCAACGTTGGGCTAGCATCACGGCTGTCCGCCTCGGCTCACATCGCCTCCGGAGATCCAGTGCCCGAGCCTCTACCGTCACTTGCTGAGCGAAAGGCGCAAAGCGCCAGCCAGTACCAGGCATTTGGCGGCATAAGCCTTATCGCCACACGTCGAGACTTGCAAGAGCTCCTGAGTCGGATTGGATCCTACGGCTTCTTCGACGAATACACCAAGCACGATATCAGCCATATCGATGCAATGCTAGAGAAGCTTGACTGGCTAATCCCGCCACACTGTCGGGAATTGATGACATCGGCAGACTGGCTGCTTATCGTCCTAGCAACCTATTTCCATGACCTCGGAATGCTCGTCACAAAGGACGAATATGCACGCAGAAGTGAGTCGGGGTTTGAGCGATTCCGTGACGAGGTTCTCCTAACACAGGACGACAGCGGAAAAGATTATGCAGCCAGGTTGACCCATCTAGGCGCAGACGATCGCGAACGATTTCTGTATCAAGAGTTTGTTCGCCACCACCATGCCACTCGCGTGAAGAACTGGATCGAGGGGGAGGAGAATCGCCAGGTCGGAGTTACCGATGGCATGCGGGAGGAAGTACAGCGCATCCTATCCCCGGTAACCGATATCTTCCGCGATGACCTAGCCAAAGTATGTGAGAGTCACCACCTGGATGACCTCTATGATGAACACAAGTATCCGGTAGCTCAGTTTTACGGACAAAACGAGCAAGAGTCTGCAAATGTCCAGTACTCGGCAGTACTGCTGCGGACCATCGACTTGTTGCACATCACTCAGGATCGAGTCCCCTCCATCGCTTTCCGCGTTCTCAATCCGACTGACCCGATCAGTCAGGATGAGTGGGCCAAGCAATCCGCGGTTCGAGCAGTGAAGCCGAAATGGGGCACGGATAGCGAAGGCAACCTCAGTGAAGCTGCACATCGGGACACTATCTCGGTTCACGCTCGATTCACAGAGGGGAATGGATTCTTCGGGCTCACCTCTTACCTATCTTACGCAGAAGCCCAGCTCAGGAAAAGCAACGAGTGGATCTCTCGATCTAATCAGACCCTTGGCACAAAACTCACCTTTCCTTGGAAGCATGTAGATACCGCAAAGGTCGAAGCAAAGGGGTTCTTGACCGAGACCTTTGGCTTCAAACTCGACCAAGCTAAGGTGCTCGACCTTCTCACCGGTCACACGCTCTACAATGACCCAAGTGTGGTCGTCCGAGAACTTCTCCAGAATTCCATCGACGCGATTCGATTGCAGCATGGAGACCGCTCCGAGCTTGATGGGAAGGTACAAATTTCCTGGGATTCAGAGGCCCGGACCCTTGAGGTTTTGGATAATGGATCTGGCATGACTCAGGAAATTATTGAAAATAATCTCCTTCGCGCGGGGTCTAGTCGCTACCAAGATCCCCAATTTCGAAAGAGCCACCCGAACTTCCATCCAATCAGTCGATTTGGTATTGGCGTCCTGTCTACCTTCATGGTCGCCGATAACGTCGAAATTATCACCTGTCATCCGGATGAAAAAGATGCAAGGCAACTCTCTCTGCGCTCTGTCCATGGAAAATACCTGGTCCGACTTCTCAACAAGTCCCAAGATGTTCCACGGGAGATTCTCCCGCATGGAACCCTCGTACGGCTAACCGTTCGCCCCAGCGCTAAAGTCGATGATGTGCTGAGGATCGCGAAGGGCTGGATCGTAGTTCCTCGTTACAACGTTGATGTTGTAATTGACCGGAAAGAACCGGAAAATATCGGCTTTAAATCTGTTGGTGATGCACTTCGATCATCGCTCTTGGAGTCTGGATATCTGTCGGAAGACCTTAATGGGCAAAAGGTTCGCATTGTCGAAAGAGATTCCGATGGGCTCTCGATAGCCTATGCAGTGGGATGGAATAACTACTTCAAGGAATGGGGATTTCTTCTCCGCCCTCAACGCGACCCCTACGTTCAACGGCGCGGGGGCCAGGCAGGCACCTGCGTCGAAGGGATTCGAGTCGAAGCAACAGCGCCAGGATTTCAGTCCTCGGGTGGCATCTGGGCTTTTGTCAATGCCTACGGACCCAGTGCGCCTCGAACGAACGTTGCTCGCTCGGCACTGGACTCAAGCCACGAGTATAAAGTCCTGCTAGAGCGCATTTACAGCGCCTATTGCGGGCACATCACCGAAGAAGTAAATCTGCTGCAGACGGAGCGCTCATATTCTCTCACATGGGCAACCGGCGAAGCTGCTTTTTTGGCCACACCGCTCATGCGTGATAATGCGCCACCGAAATCAGCTGCTGCTTTGCGTGAAAGCATGAAGGATATTCCACTGTTTGTTTTGGAAGAATCGGACGAGCGGCGCCAAGCTTCCGCCAAGCATCTAGATCAATTTGAGACCATCTATACGATGGAAAGCGCAGCGGCTGAACACATCGAGTATCTGCTTCGCGAACTTCCGAGCACAGCTTCACGCACATCCCTCTTGAAGGAGCTTGGCGGTCATGATTCAGGAATTCCGGAAAATATCCCTCTGCTGTGCACCAGGCTCGGCAGCCGCGGCGTGGTGGACGACTTCTTTTACTCTTCGTGGCAAATAGCCGAGGTTCACGGCTCGGTAAGTCATCGGCGCTGTGACTTTAAGTGGATCAAGACTACCCAAGATCCGCGATGGTCCGGCAGCGATTTGACGGAGACCAATCTTCGGTTTCTACTGACAAACGATGCAAGATCATACCGGTCTAGCGCGAAGAGCAATCTGGTCAGAATTCCGATCGGAGATGTGACTATCAGCGGACTTTCCGACTACTTTGGAGTGGTGGCTGGGAACATTCGATACCTCCTGCCCAATCATCCTTGGGCGTCTATGGTTGACAGGATTCTGGATGGCGAAGAAGATATCTCTCCATATGACGACCGGCTGATGGCTTTGTCCTGGTTGATCGCATCTGCAACGCATTCGCGCAGTCGCAACCATGAGATAGGCGAACTGAAGTCTACAGCCCGCCGATCTGGGCTGGCCGAACTTGTTGATATTGACGAATTCTCCTCCATTGCGGAGTCGTCAGATATTGCATACTTTGATACTCGCAGATGGAATAGGAATGCAGTTGACGACTCCTACCTTTAGATGCGGTTATTCCAATGGATAGGCGCATGGATGAATCTATAGGGCGCATCGTCGAGGATGGTAACCTCCATTCGCTGTCGATACCTCAAATCTCATGGGAGGATGATCCAAGAATTGCACTTAGGGCGCTTTTCAAGTGGGTGGAGGGTGCTGCGATCGAGACAATTAGTTGGTATATATCTGAAAAGACCTCTAAGGCCAAGTGGTCACGCTCACTGCGTTTTCTCGCTGTTATTCTTGCCGTTTTGGGGACGGTCATGCCTGTTGTGTCTGTTGGACTAGGATGGACGCTGACGGCTATCTGGGGATACGCCCTGCTCGGCCTAGGGGCAGGTTGTGTGGCTCTTGATAAGGCCTTTGGATTCTCCTCCGCTTGGACCAGATACCTCTCTGTAGCTACGGCATTGAGTAGGCAATTGATGAATTTTCAGGTATCGTGGGTGCGCGTGGAGCGGGAATTTTCAATTAAAGGGCAATCAGACGAGATCTTCGAGCAGGCGTTCAGCGAGATTCTCAGGTTCGTTGACATATTCAATCTAATGATTGAGCAGGAAACCTTGTCTTGGGTTTCTGAATTTCAGGCAAACCTGGTGAAGCTTGAGTCAAATTTGATCCCCTCGCCAGCAGGAGGAACCTCGCGAGCGCATAGCTGAGCGCATCACCATTGCCATATTCGACCGCGCGTTCCTAGCCGCCCAGGAATACGGGAAAGGAATGGGGGGCTAGATACGCCCGAGCTCGTTGACCTCACGCCGGCCGAGGTTCGCTGTCTGCTGGCAGCTGGCCCCGGTCGCGGTCCTGCGTCCACGCACCCCCATCCTGACGTGGTCAACGCTCCGCTGTTACAGTAAACATGCGGCGTGGGAACTCGTTCGTATGACATCTGCGCCGACCGCCATACCCCCGCTGAAGCCCTCACTACACCCCGCTACCAGGCCATTGGTCAGGGCATACGGGGAACTCTCGCTGGAATACTAGCCGCCGTGACTGGCTACCTGACCGGCGATAAAGGCGAAACTCTGCAGCCCTATATTCGGCACACCAGAATGCCGCCCAGGCATGTGATCTTGAATGACCCCTCGGCCTCGATGATGGCAGCAGCGCTCGCGGCTGCCCGGCTGACGGTCTCGTGGAATGGGACGCCGCACTGGTCGGCCCACGCCTCGTAGGAGGCTAGGTGGGCAACGATTGGCGCGGGGTCGGTGATCTCGATGGTGCCGGGCAGTTCCCGGACCCGAAGGTCCTTGAACGCCGTCCCGAGGTAGCTGCGGGCCTTCTCTAGGGAGAAGCGCGAGCTGAGGGAGACCCGTGCCGGCCCCTCCGGAATCCCGAGGATGTCTCCTGCAGCCTTGGCCCAGAGCTGGTCCAGCTCCCGCTTGTCGGTGTCGCTGTTGGTCGAGGCGAGGAGCACGCCGCCAGGCCGGAGGACGCGGGCCAACCCCTCGATCGTGGCCGCGATGTCGCCGACGTGGTACAGCATGTGCAGGGCCAGCACGGCGTCGACGCTGTTGTCGGCGAAGGGCAGGGCCTGGGCATCGGCCACCAGGACCGGCTTCGGGACATCGGCGAGGATGCCCCCTGAGATGTCCATCCCGACGACCTGGAGATCCGGGCGGTCCGTGTGCAGGCGGCTGACGAACTTGCCGTTGCCGCAGCCAACATCGAGGACCGTGCCGCTGGTGTCGGCCAGCTCTTCGACGACGATCCCGGGTAGGTCGTACTGCGGCTGCTGCCACCGGTAGATGGACTGACGGGCGGCCAGGTAACGTCCGTCAGCGTATGCGCTGTTCGCGAGGATGGACTTGTCGGCGACTGCGGCGTTCTGCTGTGCGGTGTTGCTCGTCACTGTGGCAGCTCCGGAGGGTTCGTGAGTGCGGGTCGAGAGCAGGCTTCTCTGACATTCTCACGGAGACTCAGGACGATCGGGGAGCCTGCATAGGCGGGCTCGGCGAGCCGAGTGCTCAGCGCCCGAAGGCGACTGGAGATGCTCGCTGTTTGCCGGTCCGGTGCGGCATCCAGCACCACCGAGAGCTTCTCCTGCACGCCGTCGAGGTCGCCGTGGGCGAGGTGGGCGTTGGCGAGGTCAAGGCGGGCGGCCAGCAGGTCACCGGAGGACTGCTCCTGCTGCGGTGCGGACTCGTACAGGTCGATGGCCTTGGAGGACGCCTCGATGGCGCGGTTCACGTGACGCTGGCTGCCCAGGGCAAGGAGGGCGGTGCCGGCGTAGGTCCACTGTTTGGCCTCGGGAAACGTGAACACGCCGGGAAGATCCACGGCGGCTATTGTGCTCCGCGCCGCCGCGGCCGCTTCCACGGCTCGTAGCGCGCTCGCGCTGTCGCCGAGCGCGGCGGTGGCCCGTGCTTCGAGGCTGAGCAGGCGGGCTGCGATCGTCCCGCTGTCCGCGTACGGCAGCCCGGCTCTGGCCAGTTCGGCGGCCTGGCGGTGGTCCTGTTGCCAGTAGGCGATCAGGGACTGGACGGATCGGATCCAGGCCCGAAGGCCGTTGTGGCCGGCTGACTCCGCGCAGCGCCAAGCCGTTCGCGAATGCGTAGTCGCAGCCGCGTACTGGCCGAGGTCGAGGGCGACATGGGTGGCCAGGCCACAGAGGCGTCCGGCCTGCAGGTAGAGATGGCTTGCCTGGTAAGGATGTTGGCGGCCACGGAGTAAGTCGAACACTCCTCGCCGGAGGGTTCCGATGTCGTGGAAGAGCTCGGACACCGGCTTGCTCACGTAGTCCCCTGCCAGCCTCGCGATGTCCGCGTCGATCTGTTCAAGCAGCGTGTCGTCCACGTTGGACGCGCTCGCGAAGCGGAGGAAGAGCGCGGACTCTGCCGAGTCGGCTGCCACGGCCACTACGAGATCGTCGTCGTGGTCCGTGCGCCGGGCAGGCACAGGAGGCGAGGCGTCGCCGACGCTGCTGGGCGGTGGGACTGCTTCGGCGGCTGCAGAGGGCACTGCCAGCAGGTCGGCCAACTGGTCGACCGAGAGGTCCAGGGCGCGGGCGAGCTTCGGCCGCATCCAGGGCTGCGGGGCTCCCCTGCCGCTCTCCCATCGCCCCACGGTCGTACGGTCCACATCGAGGGCTTCAGCCAAGGATTCCTGGGTGTGACCAACCGCCTCCCTGCGCTGGATCAGCCGGGACCTCCTGGATGCCATTCCGCGTCCTCCAGAGGTACGTCAGTTCGTCTGCAGTCGCAACAGGCCAGGTCATGCCCGGGTTTGCAGCACGGATGCCTCGTTGCCGCCTCAATTCTGCTCTGGTTCACCCGCGTTGGAGGCGGTTCTGTAGATACCTGCCGGGTGAATCCCGGCGCGAATCGGCCCGCTGCCGACCTCGTCCCGGTGAAAGGTCCGCGCTCATGTCCGTCGCCACCCGCCAAGCCATCACCCCCGCCCCGTTCGGCTTTCGCGTGCTGCCCAGTGCCGAGGCCGTGCCGGACGCCCGGCGGCGGGTGATACAGGTCGTGCGCGGTTGGGGCCTGCCGCTCGCGGAGGAGGCGCTCCGCGATGTCGAGTTGCTGTCCAGCGAGCTGATCACCAACGCCGTGTCTCACACCCACGCCCCATGCGTCGTGTGCGTGTCCTGGGACGGTGAACGGCTGCGCGTCGAGGTGACGGACGCCGGCCACGAACTGCCGGCTGCCTGCGGGATCGATCTCGACGCCACCGACGGGCGAGGGCTGTTCCTGGTGGCAGCGCTCGCGACGAACTGGGGCGCCGAGCCGGACCCCGCCGGCAAGCGGATCTGGTTCGAGGTCGGCACCACCGCCGCCGTCTCGGGCGACGAGCGACTCACCACGCTGGTGAGGGCCGCGGCCCCGAAGGCACGGGACGTCCTCCCGACCAGTGCCTGACAAGACTTCCTCCCGCTCCGACGCGGGCTTGGGGGGATTCAGGTGGCCGCGCTGGTCAACAGCCGCGCGGCACAAGCACCTGAGGTTCCTTGCCAGCGGCTTGCCCCGGCAACGGATCCATCGCTGCACCCACGACGGGGCTGGGCAGTCAGCCCGTCCCATGAAACCGAAGGAGTGCTTCATGCCCGAGAACCTGACGACCGGCACCGAGCTGGATGGCGACGGCCTGCTGGTCGCCCGTACGAAGGTCGCCGCGGCCCGCTCGCGTGGCGAGCAGCCGTCGGACGGCGGCTCCACCGGCCGCACCGACACCAACGACTGACGGCTGCATCACGATGACCGCTGAGCACTTCTCGGTGGTTGAGCGTCTGGGCGGGGATGACTTCCTCGCCCAGACGCTCGGCCGCAGCTTCAGGGTCGCACGCGGTGAAGCCGCGTCAATCGCCGGATTGATGAGCTGGGATGACCTCAACGCCATCCTGACCCACCACCGGTTCGAAGCCCCTCGCCTCCGCCTCGCCGCCAACGGGGAGCAGGTGCCCGCGCACACGTACTCCCGGCCGATCACCACCCGGCGCAGCACCGTCTGGCACCAGCTCCAGCCCTCCGAGCTGCACAAGAGGCTCGCCGAAGGGGCCACGCTCGTCCTGGACGCCGTAGACGAGCTCCATCCCGGCATCGGAGCTCTGGCGTCCCAACTGGAGCGGTGGCTGCGAACAGGAGTGCAGGTCAACCTGTACGCCTCGTGGACCAGCACTGAGGGCTTCGGCGTCCACTGGGATGACCACGACGTGGTGGTCGTCCAGCTCGACGGCGCGAAGCGCTGGCGCATCTACGGACCGACTCGCACAGTCCCCTTGCACCGCGACGTCGAGATGCCCGAGCCGCCGCCGGACGAACCCATTGCCGACCTGGTGCTCAACGCTGGTGACATGCTCTACCTGCCCCGGGGCTGGTGGCACGCCGTCGCTGCTTCCGAGGGCCAGCACTCGCTGCACGTCACGTGCGGGCTGCAGAGCACGACAGGCGCTGGCCTGGTCACCTGGTTGTCGGAGGTCCTGCGAGCCCACGAGGCCATCCGGGCGGACATTCCGCGCTTCGGAACTGCCGAGGAGCAGCGCGTCTTCCTCGAAACGATCGGCAAGCTCGTCGCGGCCGAACTGGAGAGTGCCGATCTGATCACTCGCTTCTCCGCCGCTCGCGATGCCACCGAGCGGGCCAGGTTGGTCCCGTCTCTGCCGTACATCACGACGGCTCCGCCGAACGCGGACCTGCGGGTGTGTCTCGTCACCACGCGGCCCGCGCTCACCGCCGGGCCGGAGGGCACGGTGCGGCTGACCACGGGCGGCGAGGAGTGGACGTTCGCGGCCAAGGCCCAGCCGATGCTCACGCTCCTCGCCGACGGGGAGAGTCACCGACTGGCCGATCTCGCACAGGCCGCCGGCATCACGCTCGCGCAGGCGGCCGGTGTCGTGACGGAGCTGGTCGACGGCCAGGTCGCCGCCATCGGGGGCGAGCGATGACCGCACGGCTGGGCCTGGGCACCTACCGCTGTCTCGATGTGGCCGAGGCCGCGTTGATGGCCGCCTCCCGTGGCGCCGACTGGGTGGACACCGCACCCAACTACGAGAACGGCCAGGCGGAGACATCGCTGGCCCTGGCCCTGGCTGCTTACCCTGACATGCGGGTCTCCACGAAGGTGGGCTTCCTCCCGCCGAGCGCCAGGCGCCTCGGCGTGCGTGCGGGCGCGCTGTCCGCCGAGGATGCCGAGCACGGGCACTGCCTCGCGCCCGACTACATCGCCTGGCAGGTCGCCCGCAGCAAACGCATGCTCGGCCGAGTCCCCGACCTGGTGTTCCTGCACAACCCCGAACACGGCTGCCATAAAGGC
Source organism: Kitasatospora sp. NPDC001175 (assembly GCF_053598215.1). NCBI lineage: Bacteria > Bacillati > Actinomycetota > Actinomycetes > Kitasatosporales > Streptomycetaceae > Kitasatospora > Kitasatospora sp. NPDC001175. The sequence goes on from NZ_JBSFJU010000056.1 coordinate 38,288, forward strand.
GAGATCGCCGACCGACTGTATGCCGCCTTCCTCGCCCTGGAAGAGGCATGCAGCCAACACGCGATCGGCGCCTACGGGGTCGCGACCTGGTGTGGCTTCAGCAGCGGACTCTTCGATGTGTCCACCCTGCTCGAACTCGCGACCAAGGCTGGCGGCCCGAACCACCACCTACGGGCCATCCAACTCCCGGTCTCCCTCGTTCATCTCGCGCCCGTCGCCCAGGCCCTCGACGGGCAAGGCCCGTTGGCCGAGACCCTGGATACAGGTCTGGAAGTCTTCGCCTCCGCGCCGCTCCACGGCGGCGAGATCCCCGACATCGTGACCCGCGAGCTGGCCGAGCTGATCAGCCCCGATGGCACGCCTGCGGAGGCCGCCCTCGCCGTCGTTGCCTCAGCCCCCGGAGTGAACCGCGTACTCCTGTCGACAGGGAACCCGGAACACTGGAGGCAGGCCGCCGGCGTTGTTGGCCGGCCCCCGTTGTCCCAGGACCTGCTACGAAGGGTCGTTGATGTACTCGGAACCTGAGCCGGACATCGCCAAGCGGATGCGCGAGATGCACGCCGCGGCAGCAGTGGCGTTCCACGTGCTGCCGATCGGTTCGCGCGAGGCGTGGGGCTGGCGCGGTCGTACCCTCAGCCGCCCGGTGGCCACGGCGTCCGGCGAGGGCTGGCTCCGCCTGGTGTCCGCCCCGGCCGACAAGGCCGGCGGGAAGCTCTGGGAGGGACCGCAGGAGGCGGAACGCCTCATGCCGCCTGCGGTTCCCCGGCCCCGACTACGTGAACGACGCACCTGGACCGAGGCCGAACACGGCTACCTGGCAGAGCTGTACGACAGAGTCACGACCCCCACCATCACCACCCACGAACCTGTTCTGCGGGCAGCACCGGACCTGGACGAAACCTGGTGGGAAAGGCTCAGTGGCGCGCTCGATGCCATTGCCGCCGTACCCAGCGGCCGGGTGGCCGTCCGCCAGGAGTATCTGGACCGGGCTATGCCGGAATACCTGGGCATTCCTGTCGACACCATCGTTCCCGCCTGGACGACGGCCCACGGCGACCTGCACTGGGCCAACCTCACGAGCCCTACGCTCACAGTGCTCGACTGGGAGGGCTGGGGCGTCGCGCCCGCAGGCTATGACGCAGCGCTCCTGCACGCGTACAGCCTCCTCGTCCCTGAAACAGCCGCCCAGATCCGCCGGCGGCTGGACCACATCCTCAATACCCCGGCCGGACGATTCGCCGAACTCGTCGTCATCACCGAACTACTGCAGACCACCACCCGAGGCGACAACCTCGACCTGGAAGGCGCCCTACGGGCCCGCCTCTCAAAGATCGCCGGGACACACCCATCACCCGGGCTTGGCCGGTAGGCGATCCAGAAACTCGCCGCCTGGTACGCGTAGACGCAGGCTGGCCTCTGCATCAGTACCAGATGGCCACTGGACGTCCTCCGATGTCCTGTTCGGGCACCTCGGGAAGGCATGCGGCGGTGCCGGTGGCGATCCTCTGGGCAGACCATGCGGCAGCGGCGGCATCGAGTACGTCGTCCGTCGGAACAGGGTCCGCCTCGCCCAGTTCGTCCGGAAGCGAGATACCCACCGCAGACAGTAGAGACCGCCGCAGCGCCTGTCCTCGCCAGCTCCTCTTGTCGTACATCAAGGGCTTTCCGCCGGCCATCGCCTGAAACGAGACTTCTGGGTGCACCTCGTAGATGCGTTCGGAGTCCTTGAGCCAGCACTCCCTGGCCTCGCGAAGTTTGGGCACCAGTGCCCAGGTCTGCCGACTGATCCTTTTCCCCGTGATCGAGAGGCACTTGTCGCTGGCTGCCAGGTAGTCCAGCTCATCCCAGACCGGCCTTGGCGCGGTCATGAAAACGCTGCTGCGTCGAGGTCCGAGCACTGCCTTGGCGCAGGTATCGGCGGCACGCCAATCGGACTCGATCAGCCCAAGGGGCATGTCGATCACAACCACGTCGGCGTCGCTGGAACGGGCAAGTAGGGACTCAAGCTGCACCTCGACCATGCTGCGGTGGTAGGCCCCGTCGACGAGCCAGACGCCAACCCAGCCGCGCTTGCCGCATGCATCGATACCTATGACGTTCATCGCCCACCTCAGCGCAGGAGACACTCACATGTCGGCAAGCTAGCAGCTGCAACGTTGGTGTCACCGAGGTACGGCGGCGAGGTGACTGTGGACGGGCACTCGGTCGCGGCGGCGCTGAGTTCGCTCGGTCGAGGCTGCGCTTCTGCGGTGCCCTCGGAGCTGGAAGGCTTGGCCGGTGGCCGCCCGCCCTCGTGCCGCCGCCGAGCAGGCCCCAGCCTGCCCTGCCCCCGACATGGTGCGTACGACGGCCGTAGGACGGTCGTACGCGACAACTTGCTCCGCCCCGAGGGCGCGGGCCAGGGAGGATGACTTACCCCACAACTTGCTCCGCCTGCGGCATCAGTCCGGTCACTCCCGGCGGCCTGTCCATCGCGGTGCTCCTGGACGACAGGACGGCGTTGCAGTCGTCCCACTCGTTGCATGGCTGGTCAGGGTGGTACGGGTGGTGATCCAGGGACGGTAGGACTCGTTGCGGGGAAGCAACCCGTCCCCGCCCTGAGCTGGGCGGGGACGGGTGGTACGGGTGGTAGTGGGTCAGGTGCCGGGTTGCTCGACGGGCTCCGGGCAGTAGCGGCTCCAGGGGTCGACGAAGCTGTTGCGGGTGAAGCCCTTGCGCTGGGTGTCGCGGTCGAAGCGGATGTTCGCCGAGCCGATGCCGTAGTCCTTGAGCAGGAGCTGCAGGCCGCGCGCGGTCAGGCCGTTGATGCCGTGCTCGCCCCAGGGTGCCTCGCTGTCGGCGTTGAGGGCGGTCAGGAGGTGCTCGGTGGACAGGGCGTCCGGGTTGCCGCCTGCAGTGAAGACGCGCCTGATGTCGGCCAGGATCCTGGTCTTCAGGCCGCCGTCCTCGTCCTGGCCGGACTCGTGCGCGGTCATGGCACGGCAGGCCGCTCGGGCTCGGGCGGGCCAGTCGCCACCGGCGAGGTCGGCGACCGACACCAAGGGCTCCCAGGTGTCGGCCGCACGGTCCTCGACTGGCATCGGCGGCTCCATGTCGGCTGCCGTGTCTGTCAGGGGCGCCAGCCAGGCTCGAAGGCCGTTGCGGGTGCGATGCAAAGCTGGGGTGTCCCGCTTGGAGCGGAACGCGGCGACCTGCTCGCCGGGTGCGCGGCGGCGCATGCGGATGACCACCGAGCGGTCCATGATCGTGTCCGGGAGGTCGCCGATACCGGCCAGGGCCGCCATGGCGAAGGTGGGGAACTTCATCGGCTTGTGGTCGGGCCCGGACACTCGCAAGGTGGGCCGGTTGCGCTGGTGACCGGCGTTGAGCAGGCCGCGCAGGTCCTCGTTCTTCTCCGCGGCCTTGATGCTGCCGAACAGGGTGTCCGCCTCGTCCACCAACAGGGTCGGCGGCTTGTCGGTGATCGACCGGAAGATGGCGGCCGGGGTGGCGTTGACCGTGATCAGCGGGTCGTGGACCGTCTCGGTGATCACGTCGAGCAGCCGGGACTTCCCGCACCGCTTGGCCGGGCCGATCACCGCCAGACGCGGCGCGTGCTGCCACGCGGGCTGCAAGTGCGTAGCGGCCACCCACAGGGTCACCGCGTCCAGCGCGTGGGCGGACGGCAGGATGACGAACCGGGCGATGGCTGACAGTAGTTCGGACAGCAGCTCCGCGCCTGGGGTGGGTGGGCTGACCGAGGTGACCGTGGAGACCAGGTCAGTGACCGGCTCGGAGGTGACCTGATCGGTCAAAGTGCCGGCATCCCGGTCAGTCCGGTCGGTCAGTACGTCGTTCTGACCGACCGCCGGTCGGTAGTGACCGGGTTGACCGGGGATGGCAATGGCGGGCCAGCCCTCCGCCGGGTCTCCCGACGCAGGCTGGCGGAAAGTAGAGTTCACGGTGAAGCTCCTCGCTGGTGCGCACGACCTCGACCGTCGCGCTGCCACCGGTTGAACTGATTCGCTGATCTGGGGACTTCGCCCGGCCCTCGGTGTTCGTAGCACCGAGGGCCATCGCGTTCTCGGCCTGCCGAGCCAACGAGCCGACTTGGCTCAACTCGCAGGCGGGTGGAGTGCGTTGCGCCGGTTTGCGACCGGCGGGCGACGCGACGATACGACCGCCCTGGCGGAAGATCCACTGCTCCAACGGCAGTCCTCTCACGGCAGACAAGCTCGTGATTCGACCTGCAGCCTTGTCGTCATGCAGCCGCACCGTCCGGCGCGACGTCGATGCCCAGCAGCCGCAGGAGGTCTGCGGTGATCACCCGGTACTTCTTGCCCAACCGCAGCACGCGGCACGGGTAGGCGTCCCGCCTCGCCAGCTCGTAGCCCTTGCTGCGGCCAAGGCCGATGGCGCGGTTGGCGGTGTCCAGGTCGATGGCGGCCGGCAACGCGAGCAATTCCGCCCGGCTCATGCCCGTGAGCTCCTGGTTACCCGTCTCAGTTCGCACAGCTGTCTCCATTCACAGGGGGCGAGCCCCGGTCGGCGGCCCCGGGAAGTCCGGGATCGAGGAGCAGCTTGCACCGCAATAAAGTGTCGATATGACACACGACGAAGTGGAATCTTGGTCGGCGCAGGTCACGAGAACCGTGATCGCCGAGGTTCGCAGGTGCCGGAAGGAGCTGGGTATGACCGCGCAGGACCTGGCCGACGCCTGTGACGAGCTGGGCCACCCCATCCCGCGCAACGTCATCGCGAACTGGGAGTCCGGGCGCCGGCTGACCCTCACCGTCCCGGAGCTGCTCGTGCTCGCCAAGGCAGTCGACACGCCGCCGGCCGCCCTGGTCTTCCCGCTCGGCGGGAGCACCAACGTGGACTGCCTCCCGCACGAGAGCCGAGACCCGTGGACGGCGTTCAGCTGGTTCACCGGCGAGGACCTGGACTTCGGCGACGCGGCCGTGTTTCGCGAGTACGCGGGCGTCGAGCACCGCATCCGGACCGGGCACCACGACGCCTGGCAGCTCCAGTTCTCCGGCGCGAGGGAGGACTGGCCGCACGGCGCCGAAGCCAAGCTCGGCCGCCTTGTGAAGGCCGTTCGCTCGGAGCTCGTACCGATCCGACACCGCATGCGCGAGCTGGGGCTGAATCCCCCTCCGCTCCCCAGCCACCTCGCATTCCTCGACACCGGCCACAAGGACGACCAAATGAAGGAGGGAACCCCGTGAAGGGCTCCACCTACCACCGCTGCTACTGCCGGGACGCCGACACCGGCAAGCCGCTCGGCAAGGCCTGCCCGAAGCTCAGCAGCCGCAAGCACGGTTCCTACGCGGTCCGCCAGGAGCTGCCCAACCGCGAGGACGGCTCACGCCGGTCCTTCAACCGCTCCGGCTATGAATCCCGGAAGACCGCCCAGGCCGATCTCGACCAGGTGCGCGAGCTGCTGCACATCCCGGACGCGGACGATCCCGAGGGTCTCGCGCAGATAGCCGACCTGCTGGAGAAGGTCGCCCACGAGAAGGCGCCGCTGCCCGACGTCGAGGAGACCCGTCGCCGGCTCGCCTCCGGCCAGGACCTCCAGAACCGGCTGACGGTCGGCGAGTGGCTCGACCAGTGGCTGGCGGGCAAGCGCGGCCGACAGACGGCGATCAGCCGGGACGAGAGCAGCATCCGGCTCTACCTGAAGCCGCGGATCGGCCACATCCGGCTCGACCGCCTCCGGGTCCGGCACCTGGAGGAGATGTTCGCGGCCATCGAGGAGGCGAACATCGAGATCGCCGAGGCGAACGCCCAACGACAGGCCGCCATCGACGAGCTGGCGCAGATCCCATGGAAGGGACGAGAGTTCCGCGCGCAGCGCAAGGCCCTCAAGGCCGCCATCGCCGAGATGGAGCCGTTCCGCCGGACCGTCAGCGCAGCGACCTGCCAGCGGATCCGCTCCACGCTCCGGGCCGGTCTCAACGCTGCGATCCGGCGGCAGATCATCACCTTCAACCCGGCCTCCCACGTCGAGCTGGAGTCCGCGAGGCGACCCAAGCCGCTCGTGTGGACCGAGGAGCGGATAGAGCACTGGGAGCTCACCGGCGAGCGGCCGTCCCCGGTGATGGTCTGGACGCCGGAGCAGACGGGCCTGTTCCTCGACCAGGCCGCCGGGGACCGCCTGTACGCGCTGTTCCACCTGATCACCTTCCGAGGGCTCCGGCGCGGTGAGGCGTGCGGTCAGCGCTGGGCTGACACCAACCTGAAGGCCGGGCTCCTCACGGTGGCCAAGCAGCTCGTTGTGGACGGCTGGACGGTCTACGAGGACGACCCCAAGACCGACGCGGGCGCCCGCACGATCGCGCTCGACTCCGAGACGGTCGCCGTCCTGGAGGCACACCGCGAGCGGCAGCGTGCCGACCGCGAGAGGTGGGGCACCGCCTGGGTCGAGACCGGCCGGGTCTTCACCAAGGAGAACGGCGAGTGGCTGCACCCCACCGCCGTCACCGACCGCTTCCGCGAGCTGGCTGAGGAGGCCGGCCTGCCACCGATCCGGCTGCACGATCTCCGGCATGGCGCGGCCACGCTCGCTCACGCGGCGGGCGCGGACCTGCACTCGATCAAGGAGATGCTCGGCCACTCCTCGATCGGCATCACCTCGGACACGTACACGACCTTGCTCCCCCAGGTCGACCGGGCGATTGCCGAGGCGGCGGCGCAGCTCGTCCCCCGGGCGAACAGGCCGCGCAAGGCTGCCCAGTCCACCACGAACCCCCAGCCCACCGGGCCATCCGCTCACGCATCGCTCACGCAAACGGCCTCGGACGAGAAGTCCGAGGCCGGCGATGAAGCCCCCAGAAGGCCAAACCTGCAGCTCATCCGGGGTGGAAACGAGAGCCCCCTGTCGGGTTCGAACCGACGACCCCCGCTTTACAAGAGCGGTGCTCTGGCCAGCTGAGCTAAGGAGGCACGGTGGCCGTCCGCGGCGGACCACGGCGGCACCAGGGGCAGTCTACCGGGACGGGGGGCCGTGGTGGTGGCGGATATCAAGGTGACCGGTATGACCGGGCTGTCCCGGTTGTGATCGGATCGATGCCGAAATCGGGCGCTGTGGGGGGCTGACAGCGGGTGAACCGGCGGGTAGCGTCGCCCGGAGTCGAATCCCGTCGGCTGGTTCAGACCACTGGCGGCGGGGTGGCGGCAGGACAACCCAACCCTTTACTCGGATCGTCCGGCACGTTCCTGCCGGTGAAGGAGAGCACAGTCATGGCTTCTGTGACGTACGACAAGGCGACCCGCCTCTACCCGGGCGGGACCAAGCCGGCCGTCGACGCGCTGGACCTGCACATCGAGGACGGCGAGTTCCTCGTGCTGGTCGGCCCGTCCGGCTGCGGCAAGTCGACCAGCCTGCGGATGCTGGCGGGCTTGGAGGACGTCAACGGCGGCGCCATCCGGATCGGTGACAGGGACGTCACCCACCTGCCGCCGAAGGACCGGGACATCGCGATGGTGTTCCAGAACTACGCGCTGTACCCGCACATGACCGTCGCCGACAACATGGGCTTCGCGCTCAAGATCGCGGGCGTCAGCAAGGACGTGATCCGCACCAAGGTCGAGGAGGCCGCGAAGATCCTCGACCTCACCCAGTACCTGGACCGCAAGCCGAAGGCGCTCTCCGGCGGTCAGCGCCAGCGTGTCGCGATGGGCCGCGCGATCGTCCGCGAGCCGCAGGTCTTCCTGATGGACGAGCCGCTGTCCAACCTGGACGCCAAGCTGCGCGTCTCCACCCGCACCCAGATCGCCGGCCTGCAGCGCCGCCTGGGCATCACCACCGTGTACGTGACCCACGACCAGACCGAGGCCATGACCATGGGCGACCGGGTCGCGGTGCTCAAGGACGGCCTGCTGCAGCAGGTCGACACCCCCCGGGCGATGTACGACAGGCCCGCCAACGTCTTCGTGGCCGGCTTCATCGGCTCCCCGGCGATGAACCTGGTCGAGGTTCCGTTGGTGGACGGCGGTGTGAAGTTCGGCGGCTCGGTCGTCAACATCTCGCGTGAGGACCTGGCCGGCGCGGGCAGCGACAAGACCGTGACCGTCGGCATCCGGCCGGAGCACTTCGAGATCGTCCCGGCGGGCGGCATCGAGGGCGTCGCGGTCACCGTCAACGTGGTCGAGGAACTCGGCGCGGACGGCTTCGTCTACGGCACCACCAAGATCGGAGGCGCGGACCGGGACATCGTCGTGCGCGTGCACGGCCGCCAGGTCCCGCAGAAGGGCGAGACCATCCACGTGGTCCCGACCGGTGGCGAGGCGCACGTCTTCTCCAGCAGCACAGGCGAGCGCCTGAGCTCCTGAGCAACCGCGTGAGCCCCCGGCGGACGGTGTCCGCCGGGGGCTCACGCATTGGCTTGCACGCGACCCGTCCGCTCTGCGCGCCACCTTCGCGTCAACACGCCGTACGGACGAACCGGGACACGCGTCACTCATTGGTGTAACGGAGTGCAACCCATGACTCACCGAGCGCTACTCTCCTGAGCGTGAAACAGCTCGTGCGCCGTATCGGCCAGACCGTCGCCCTCACCCTTCCCGTGATCCTGGTGACCACCGGGACCCTCGCCGTGACCCATGTCCCCTGGGCCCAGCCGACCAGGCTGGACCAGCAGGTGGTCGCGGCGTCCAGCGGCGACGGCACCATCGGCCGCAGCACCACGACCACCGGCACCGAAGGGCTCTCCCCGCAGGACGCCCTCCGCGCCGACCTGATGGACGAGCTCCGCAACCACAACCCGGGCACGGCGCTCGACCTGCTGGAACGCACCATGCGCGAGAAGCCGTCCCTCACCCCGTACTGCAGCAACCTCGCCGCGGACCTCGGGCGCGCCGCCGTCCGCAAGTACCAGGGCGACGTCCAGCGGGCCCGCTCCTTCGCCCGCCCGGTCTGCGACGGCTCGTTCGCGGCGGGCGCGGCCGGCTGACCCCGGCGGCCGGGGCCGCCGATTGCCGCCGCTGGGCTCCCCGGCACCGGCCGGGGACCTTATCGTTCTCGGCATGACCGTCCCCGCACCGTTCTCGCCGTGACCGCCCCGGCGTCCCGCTCCGCCCCGCGGGTGGTCCCGCAGGCCGTGACCCAGGCCGTCATCCTGGCCGGCGGCCAGGGTTCCCGGCTGCGCCCGTACACCGACGACCGCCCGAAGCCGCTGGTCGAGATCCCCGGAACCGGAGTACCGATCGTCGGGCACCAGCTGACCTGGCTAGCCACCGAGGGTGTCACCGACGTGGTGATCTCCTGCGGGCACCTGGCCGGGGTGCTCCAGGAGTGGCTGGACAAGGCTGACCTGCCGTTGGACGTCTGCACGGTCGTGGAGGCGGAGCCGCTCGGACGCGGCGGCGGCCTGAAGTACGCCTCGAAGGCGCTGCCCCACCCCGACGCGCCCTGGTACGCCGCCAACGGCGACATCTGGACCCGCTTCAGCCTCCGCGACATGGCCGCCTTCCACCATGAGCGCGACGCCGTCGCCACCCTCGCGCTGGCCCGGCCGCGCATCCCGTGGGGCACCGTGGAGACCGACCGGTTCGGCAACGTACTGGACTTCATCGAGGCGCCGCCTTCCCCGTTCCTGATCAACGCCGGCCTGTACGTCTTCGGGCCGGAGTTCCACGAGCTGCTCCCGGACGTCGGCGACCACGAGCGCACCACCTTCCCGCAGCTCGCCCGCAGCGGGCGGCTCGCGGGGTACCAGCTGCCGCAGGGCTGCTACTGGCGGGCCATCGACACCGTGAAGGACCTCACCGAGGCCGCCAGGGAGCTCTCCTCGGGCGGGTGAGTCGCAGACGGCAGCCTCGGCCCGGCACGGCGAGCGGTGCCTCCTCCCGAAGCCCCGGGAAGGCCCGGGAAACGGAGACTGCCGGGCCCCTTCCGATCGGAGGGGGCCCGGCAGTCGTGACCGGGAGCAGCCGTACCGTCAGACGGTGGTGCCGCCCGGCCTGACGCCGTAGTGTGCGCCGTTCATGCCGAGCGCGGGGAGCGGTCCGCTGCCCAGGACCCCGCCGAGCAGGCCGCCGCTCGAGGAGGCCGGCTTCGGGGTGGACCCGCCCGCGCCGGAACCCGAGCCGGGCGAACTCCCGCTGCGGCTGCCCGCGCCACTGCTGGAACCCGACCCGGTGCCCGCGCCCTCGCCGCCGGCCGAGCTCCGGTCCGGCCTCGCGCTGTGCGTCTTCCCGCTCCTGCTGGAGGAGGCGGACGGGGAGGCCGCCGTGGACGAGGGGGTGGACGACGGGGACCGCGAGGCCGAGGCGGCAGAGCTGGACACGGGCGCCGGCACCGGCGCCGGCATGACCGGGGAGACCGGCCCCGAGGACGGCCCGTTGCCGGGCCACACCGGCGTTCCGTAGTCGGGCGACGGCGTGGCCGGACCGGGGACGGGCCGGCCGCTGGTACGGACCGCCGCGCCCAGCACGGAGCCGAGCAGCAGGGTCGTCCCGATCACCAGGGTGGTCACCACGGCACCGCGGCGCAGGATCCGGCGGCGCAGCACGGCCGGGGCATCGGAGCCGTACCGGCGCCACGCCTCCAGCGCGATCCGGCCGTCCAGGGAGCCGAACGGGGCACCGGCGATCAGCAGTGGGCTCCAGGCGGCCAGGAAGATCAGGTCGGGTGCGTCGTAGACCGGGACGGCCCGCCAGCTGACGGTGAACAGCAGGACCGCGGAGAGCACCATCGCCGCTCCGGCCGCGAGCCGCTGCCAGAGCCCGAGGATCGACAGGACGCCCACCACGACCTCGGTGAACGCCACGCCGAGCCCGGACCCGACGGGATGCGCCATGGCGAAGTCGAGCAGCGGCTGCGCCACCTTCCAGGGGTGGAGCGAGCCGAGCCAGCGCATCATCGAGCCGCGCTGGCCGCCGTCGAAGTACACCGGGTCGCAGAGCTTGCTGAAGCCGGCGTAGACCGAGAGCGAGCCGAGCAGCACGCGCAGCGGCAGCAGCACCAGGCCGAGGTCGACCTTCCGGCCCGGGTACCAGGCGTGCCGGTTCTCCCCGCCGACCGGGTGACTGACCTCGGGCAGCTCACCACCGGGCGTCCACGGGGGCCGCATCCGCATGCCCGGAGACTGCGCGGAGGCCCCGTACGAGCCACCGGCGCGGCCGCGGCCCTCGGGCGAGCCCGGCTGCTTCGGCACCGCCTGCCCGTACTGCTCGGGCTGCCCGTACGGGTCCCGGTACGGCCCGGAGGGCGGGAACGGCTCCAGTCGCTGGGTGTCCTCCACCCCGAGCGGGGCCGGGCCGCTGCCGGGCGCGGCGGCCGGGGCGGGCACGGTGTTGAGGCGGACTGCGTCCAGCAGTTGGGTCGCCGCCAGGTCGCCCGGCGCGGCCTGTCCGCTCCAGGTGACGGCGGTGACCCGGCCCTTGCGCCGCACGGGCGTACCGACCGAACCGACCGACGACCCGGCGGTGCCGACCGCACCGACACCCGTCAGCGCCGCCGCGAACGCCGAACCGTCCACCACCACGTGCGGGGTGACCAGCGGCCTGTCGCCGAGGCTCTGCGTGCCGTACGGGTTGCCGAAAGCCGCATCCGCCGGGGACTCGATCAGCGAGGCCACCGGGGTGGTGAGCCGTACCCGGAAGCTGGCCTGGGTGCTGCTCAGCCTGGCCGGATCGGACGGCACCTTGACCGTGTTGAGGCTGGGCTCGTCGTCTATCCCAGCCGTGCCGCCCTGCCTCGGGCGCCGAGGTGTTCTGGTGTCCACACCCGTCTAACCGGGTGACAGCCACTTAGGACACTCTCCCGGGTGGATTCCTGGCGGTGATTGAAGTGATCATGCGCAAACCGATCGGGCCCGGTCAGGCCCGATCGGTTGACGGTCACAAAGTCGCCGGTCGAGAACCGGCGACGTCGGTCAGCGCTTGGCGCGCAGCCGCGCGGCCTCGTACAGCACGATGCCCGCGGCGACACCGGCGTTCAGCGACTCGGTCTCACCCGGCATCGGGATCCGCACCCGGATGTCGCAGGTCTCGGCGACCAGCCGGGACAGGCCGCGGCCCTCGCTGCCCGCGACGATCACGACCGGGCCGGTGAGCACGTCCAGGTCGCCGATCTCGGCCTCGCCGTCGGCGGCCAGGCCGACGACCATCAGGCCGGCCTTCTGGTAGGCCTCCAGGGCCCGGGTGAGGTTGGTGGCCCGGGCGACGGGCAGCCGCGCCGCCGCACCGGAGGAGGTCTTCCAGGCGCCGGCCGTCATGCCGGCGGCCCGGCGCTCGGGAATGACCACGCCGTGCGCGCCGAAGGCGGCGGCGGAACGGACCACGGCACCGAGGTTGCGGGAGTCGGTGACCCCGTCCAGCGCCATGATCAGCGCGTCCTGGCCGAGATTGGCGGCCTCCTCCAGCAGGTCCTCGGGGTGCGCGTACTCGTACGGCGGGACCTGGAGCACCAGACCCTGGTGGTTGAGCCCACCGGTCATCTGGTCCAGCTGCGGACGCGGGGCCTCCATCAGCGGGATGCCGCGTTCGTTGGCGGCCTGGAAGGCCTCGCGGACGCGGTCGTCGGTGTCGATGAACTGCATCACGTACAGCGCGTTGGCCGGGACGCCGCCCTGCAGCGCCTCGACCACCGAGTTGCGGCCGACCACCAGCTCGGCCGCGCCCGCGCCACCGCGCCCGCCCCGGCCGCCGGCTCCGGCGCGGCGCATGCCGGCGCGCGCCTTGGCGTCCCGCTCGCGCTTCAGCGCGGCGTTGGCGGCACGCTGCTTGGGGTGGCCCTTGCGGGCCTCACCGGGCGGGGTCGGGCCCTTGCCCTGGAGCGCCCTCCGGCTGTGGCCGCCGGTCCCGACACTCGCGCCCTTCTTGGATCCGGGGTTGCGGCGGTTCCTGCGCTGGCTGTTGCCGGCCATGGCTGTACTTCCTGTCTGTCCGTCATGCCGGGCGGCCGATTCCCGCCCGCGGCATGCTCTGCGTCATGTGGGCCCCTCCCCGCCCGCTGCCGGACAAGGAGGGAGGGCCGCACCGGTCCGGAACGGCCCACCCTCACCCCTTGGGCGCCCAGGCGCCCAAGGGGTTACTGGTTGTTGATGATCCAGCGCGGGCCGGACGGGGTGTCCTCAATGGTGAGGCCCGCCTGCGAGAGCTGGTCGCGGATGGCGTCCGCCGTGGCGAAGTCCTTGCGAGCCCGGGCCGCCTGCCGCTGCTCCAGCACCAGCTGGACCAGCGAGTCCACCACGCCGTGGAGGTCGTCGCCCCGGTCGGCCCCGGCCCAGTGCTCGTCGAGCGGGTCGAGACCCAGCACTCCGAGCATCGCACGGACCTCGGCGAGACGCGCCACCGCGCTCTCCTTGTCGTCCGCGGTGAGCGCGCTGTTGCCTTGCCGGACTGCAGTGTGCACGACCGCGAGCGCCTGCGGCACCCCGAGGTCGTCATCCATCGCCTCGGCGAAGGCCAGCGGCACCTCGGGCGCGGCGTCCACCCGGCCGCAGCGCTCGACCGCGCGCTCGATGAAGCCCTCGATCCGCCCGAAGCCGGTCTCCGCCTCGCGGATCGACTCCTCGCTGTACTCGATCATCGAGCGGTAGTGCGGGGCGGCCAGGTAGTAGCGGAGCACGATCGGCCGCCAGCGCTGGACCATCTCGGAGATCAGCACCGAGTTGCCGAGCGACTTGCTCATCTTCTCGCCGCTCATGGTGACCCAGGCGTTGTGCACCCAGAAGTTGGCGAAGTCGTCGCCGAAGGCGCGGGACTGGGCGATCTCGTTCTCGTGGTGCGGGAAGATCAGGTCGAGCCCGCCGCCGTGGATGTCGAAGGCCTTGCCCAGGTACTTGTGCGCCATGGCCGAGCACTCCAGGTGCCAGCCCGGGCGACCCCGGCCCCACGGAGTGTCCCAGCTGGGCTCCCCCGGCTTGGCCGCCTTCCACATCGCGAAGTCGCGCGGGTCCCGCTTGCCGGTCTCGCCCTCGCTCTCGGGCTGCAGCAGGTTCTCCAACCGCTGGTTGGACAGCCCGAGGTACTGCGGGAAGGTGCCGACCGCGAAGTAGACGTTGCCCTCGGACTCGTACGCGTGCCCCTTCGCGATGAGCTTCCGCATCATCTCGATCATCTCGGGGACGTGTCCGGTGGCCCGGGGCTCGACCGAGGGCGGCAGGCAACCCAGCTCGGCGTAACCCTCGTTGAAGGCACGCTCGTTGGTGTACGCGATCTCGAACCACGGGGTGCCGAGCTCGCGCTCCTTCTTGATCACCTTGTCGTCGATGTCCGTGACGTTGCGGACGAAGGTGACCTGGTAGCCGCGGTAGGTGAACCACCGGCGCATCACGTCGAAGTTGAGGTTGGACCGGATGTGTCCGATGTGCGGGGCCGCCTGGACGGTCGCCCCACACAGGTACATCGAGACACAGCCCGGTACAAGCGGGACGAAGTCGCGTACCTGGCGGGTGCTGGTGTCGTACAGGCGAAGGCTCACAGCGTCAAGCGTAGTGGGCGGCGGGGGGTGCCCCGCCACCTTTACGGGACCCGATGCCCACTTCTTCGTCGGGTCCACGCCGATCGCCGCCGGACTCAGAAGCGGCCGACCACCTTGCGGGGCTTGATCCGGACCACCACCCGGACGTCGTCGGGACCGTCCATGTCGTAGTCCTTGCCCATGTACTTGTGGGCCAGCTCGTTGATCAGCTCCCGGGCGCCCTCCCGGCTCAGGGCCGCCTCGCCGCGCAGTTCGACGTAGGTGTAGGGCTGCTCCGGCGGGTTGACCACGACGGAGACCCGCGGGTCCCGGACCAGGTTGAGGTGCTTCCGGCGGCCTTCGACGGTGGAGAACAGGACGTCGTCGCCGTCCCGCTTCACCCAGACGACGGACGACTGCGGGCTACCGTCGGGCAGCAGGGTGGTCACCACCGCGAAGGCCTTGCCGTCGAGCAGCGCCTTTGCCTGGTCGGGAAGTTCTGCGGCCATGAGTCGGACCTCTCCTCTGGTGCGGTGAACGGTCGGGCGGGCGGCTCGCCATCACCGCGACGCCCGTCACCACCTCGCGCGGCAGCGGCCCGTACCAGCCACGCCATTGGTGGCCGGGCCGCCAGGCGTCCA
>NZ_JBSFJU010000057.1:0-50927 GCF_053598215.1 Kitasatospora sp. NPDC001175
TACCGCGCCTTCCGCAAGGAGACCCTGCTGGGTCTGGGCATGGACCAGGTCGCCTCGGCCGGCTACTGCTTCCAGGTCGACCTCGCCTGGCGCGCGGTCAAGGCGGGCTTCAAGGTCACCGAGGTCCCGATCACCTTCATCGAGCGCGAGCTGGGCGCCTCCAAGATGAGCCGCAACATCGTCGTCGAGGCCCTGCTGCGGGTCACCGCCTGGGGCGTCGAGACCCGCCTCCAGCAGCTCACCGGAAAGAAGAAGTAACCCTCGGCCGAGCCGAGTTGACGCGGCCGTCCCGTCCTGCCGGGACGGCGGACAGTTCGCCCGGCGGCGAAGCGTCCCGCCCCTAGGGTGCGGCCATGACCGAACCCGACGCCCGATGGTGGGACGCTCTGCTGCTGCTCGCCCTGATCTGGGGCAGCAGTTTCCTCTTCGTCGAAATCGCGGTCCAGGTGATGCCGCCCGGATACGTGGCACTGGCGCGGCTGGCGACCGGTGCGGTGACCCTGCTGGCCGTCCTGGCCGCCACCGGACAGCGGCTGCCGCGCGGCAAGGAGGTCTGGGGGCACTCGGCGGTGACCGCGCCGCTGGTGAACGTCGCCCCCTTCACCCTGGTGGTGCTGCTCGGCGTGGCCGTGGCCCAGGGCGTGCTGCCGGTTGTGGCGCGGCGCCGGCCGGCGGGGGAGCCGGTCGAGGCGGCGGGGCCGGAGCCGGTGCGGACACCGTCGGAGCGGTCATCCGCCTGACAGGGCGGTGAACGCCGGGTACCGTGCGCAGCGGGCCTGGGAGGGGGAGTCCGCGGGCCGGGGGAGCGGCGTACTGGCGTGCTGTGGTTGATCACCCGCCTGGGCGCGCCTACCCGGCATTCGTCGGCCGCTGCTCCCAAGCTGGTACCGCACGGGACCCGGACCGGGCCCGCCACACCGACCAGGGAGCAGAAGTGACGCCGTCCCCGTCCGACGAGACCGGAGCCCAGCCGGCCGACCGAGGCACGGGGACCCCAGCCGCCCGTCCGCTCCGGATCGAGGTCTTCACCGGCCCGGAGGCCGGCTTCTTCGCGACCTCCTCCCTGATCATGGGTGAGCGGGCCGCGATCCTGATCGACGCCCAGCTCACCCGCAGCGCCGGACGCGAGCTCGCCGAGTGGGTCGCGGGCAAGCAGCTCCAGTTGCTGGCCGTGGTGGTCACGCACCAGCACCCCGACCACTACTTCGGCGCCGAGGAGGTGCTGAAGCTCTTCCCCAAGGCGCAGCTGCTGGCCGCGCCGTCCGTGGTGGAGGCGATCGCCCGGACCGCCGCCGCCAAGGTCGCCGAGTGGAAGCCGGTGTACGGCGACGACATCCCCGACCACCCGCTGCTGCCCGTGCCGCTGCTGCCGCAGCCGCTGATGGTCGACCGGCAGCTGATCCGGGTCCTGAACCTCGGCCAGAGCGACTGCGAGGCATCCACCCTCGTCTACGTCCCCAGCGCCCGTACCGTCGTGGCGGGCGACTACGCCTACCACGGCACCCACGTCTGGACCGCCGACACCGACGAGGCCCAGCGCCTGGACTGGGCCCACAACCTGGCCCGGATCGCCGATTTGGACGTGGACCGGGTGATCGCCGGACACCGTGCGCCCGGGTACGACGACGACCCCATCAGGGTGCTCGCCTTCACCGGCGAGTACCTCCAGGACTTCGACCGCGCCCTCGCCGAGCACCCCGACGATCCCGAGGGCCTCGCCGCCGCGGTCAACGAACGCCACGGGGGCCTCACGCTGCCGGCGTTCCTGGAGCGCAGCGCGGCCGCCAACATCGCCCGGCTCGCCGCGGTCCCGCCGGAGACCGGCGAGCCGGTCGGGCCCGTCGCCACGGAGCGGCACGACGAGACCGGGATCGTCGAGGCGGAGATCGTCGACGAGCCCTGAGCAACTGCGGTGGCGGCGGCGGATACTGGCGGCATGACGGAGTACGACGCGCTGGTGCTGGCCGGGGGTGCAGCCCGCAGACTCGGCGGGGTGGACAAGCCGGCACTCCAGGTCGGCGGACGGACCCTGCTCGACCGGGTGCTCGCCGCCTGCGCCGGCGCCGGCAGCACGGTGGTGGTCGGCCCGCCCAGGGACACCGTGCGTGACGGCGTGACCTGGACCAGGGAGCAGCCGCCCGGTGGCGGCCCGGTCGCCGCCGTCGCCGCCGGACTCGGGCGGATCACCGCCGAACGCGTCCTGCTGCTCGCCGCCGACCTGCCGTTCCTCGACCCGCCGACCGTCCGCCGGCTGCTCGCCGCGCTGGAGGGGAGCGGCTGCGAGGGTGCGCTGCTGGTCGACGCCGAGGGCCGCGACCAGCCGCTGGCCGCCGCGTACCGCACCGCCGCGCTGCGACGCACGCTCGCCGGCCTGGGCGATCCGGACGGGCTGCCGCTGCGCCGCCTGCTCGCCCCGCTGGACCTGGTACGGCTGGCCGACCGGCGGGGCGCGTCCCACGACTGCGACACCTGGGAGGAGCTGGCCCGGGCGCGGGAGCGCGCGGAGCGGGCGCCGGACGGGTGAGTACTGAAGGGGCTCCTCCGTGCGCCCGGGCGGAGCGCCGGCCGCCGGTGCGCCAGTGGCTCACCGGCGGTCAGGGGCGGTGGTGAGCGAAACGACTCGCGATCCTCACCTGCCGACGGGCCCGGTGGGCGCCGGATCGGGCAGCATGGGCCCTATGGAGCGCACGCTGGATGACTGGATCGCGGAAGTCAGCACCGAGCTGGGGATCGACCTGGAGGTGGACGTACGCGGCCTGCTGGACCTCGCCCGGGTGGTCGCGCACGGCGTGGACCGTCCGGCGGCCCCGCTGACCACCTTCCTGATCGGCTACGCCGCCGCCCAGCAGGGTGGTGGGCCGCAGGCCGTTGCCGAGGCCGGTGCCCGGACCGCCGCGCTGGCCGAGCGCTGGGCCGCGGCCGCGCAGGAGGCCTCCGCCGAGGCGGGCGGCGGACCGGGGACGGGGTCGGCGTGAACGCGCTGACCGATGCGCCCGGGGCGGCCGGTACGGAGCGGACGGGAAGCGGCGCCAGGGCGGGAACCGCGCCGCTGAGCCGCAGCGGGTGGCCGCAGGCACGCCGGGTGGCCCGGCTGGCGGTGCACGGGCCCCTGCCCGAGGTGGAGGTCCCACTCGCCGAGGCCCTCGGCAGCACCCTGGCGGCGCCGCTGGCCGCGCTCACCGACCTGCCCGCCTTCGACACCTCGGCGATGGACGGCTGGGCGGTCGCCGGCCCCGGCCCCTGGCGTACCTCGGGCCGGATCCTGGCAGGCGATCCGGCGGGCCGTCGCGAGGCTCCGGACACCTCGGACGCCGCGGACCGGTCCGGGGAACGGCACCCTGGCACGCTCGCCGACGGCGAGGCCGTGGAGATCGCGACCGGGGCGCGGGTCCCGGCCGGTGCCACCGGGGTGCTGCGCCGGGAGCACGGCCGGGTCGACCGCGGCCTGCTGCACCCGCTGTACGACCTGGCGCCCGGGCAGGACGTCCGGCCGCGCGGCCAGGAGTGCCGAAGGGACGAGCCGCTGCTGCCCGCGGGTACGCCCGTCACCCCCGCGGTACTCGGGTTGGCCGCCGCCTGCGGCCACGACCGGCTCGCCGTGCACCGTCGTCCCACCGTCGAACTGCTGCTGCTCGGGGACGAGTTGCTCGACTCGGGGATTCCGGCGGACGGACGGGTCCGGGACGCGCTCGGCCCGCTGCTGCCGCCGTGGCTGACCGCGGCGGGGGCGGAGGTGACCGGGGTGCGCCGGGTCGGGGACGACTTCGGACTGCTCCGGGACGCCGTGCGGTTCTCGGCCGCCGACGTCGTGGTCACCACGGGCGGTACCGCGGCCGGGCCGGTGGATTTCCTGCACGAGGCGCTGGCGGCGGTCGGGGCGCGGCTGCTGGTCGACGGTGTCGCGGTCCGCCCCGGGCATCCGATGCTGCTGGCCGAACTCCCCGGCGGACGGCACCTGGTGGGCCTGCCCGGCAATCCGCTGGCAGCCGTCGCGGGGACGGTCACACTCGCCCTGCCGCTGCTGCACGCCCTCTTGGGCCGTGCGCCCGACACCCCCCGGTCGGCCGTCACGGCGAGGGACTTTCCCGGGCATCCGGCGGACACCCGGCTGCTGCCGGTGGTCCGTACCGACCGGGGTGTGGTGCCGCTGGCCTTCGATGGTCCCGCGATGCTCCGGGGCCTGGCGCTCGCCGAGGCACTCGTGGTGGTCCCGCCGGGCGGTGTCCCGGCTGGTGCCCGGGTGGAGCTGCTCGCAGCGCCGTAGGTGCCGAGCGGCGGTGTCCCGGCAGCGCGCAACGGGCTGAATCCGCGTCAGCCACCTGCCGTGACCCGCCCGGATGGGCGGCGGGGTGCCCGGGCCGGGAGGTAGCGTCGGGGACATGTATGCGATCACGATTCCTGAGCCCGGCGGTCCGGAAGTGCTGGCCTGGGCGGAGGTGCCGGACCCGGTGCCCGCGGCGGGAGAGGTGCTGGTCGAGGTGGTGGCCAGTGCCGTCAACCGAGCGGATCTGCTGCAGCGGCAGGGGTTCTACGACCCGCCGCCGGGCTCGTCTCCGTACCCCGGTCTCGAGTGCGCCGGACGGATCGTCGCGCTCGGCCCGGGTGTGGCGGGCTGGGCGGTCGGGGACGAGGTGTGCGCCCTGCTCAGCGGCGGCGGGCACGCCCAGCGGGTGGCGGTGCCGGCCGGTCAACTGCTGCCGGTGCCCAAGGGGTTGAGCCCCATCGAGGCGGCCGCACTGCCCGAGGCGGTCTGCACGGTCTGGTCCAACGTGTTCCAGGTGGCCCATCTGCGCCCCGGCGAGACGCTGTTGGTGCAGGGCGGTGCGAGCGGGATCGGCACGATGGCGATCCAGCTGGGCAAGGCGGTCGGTGCCAGGGTGGCGGTGACGGCGGGCAGCGCGGCGAAGCTGGCGCGCTGCGCGGAGCTGGGCGCGGACATCACGATCGACTACCGCGAACAGGACTTCGTGGCGGCGCTGCGCGAGGCCACCGACGGTGCCGGGGCGGACGTGATCCTGGACATCATCGGCGCCAAGTACCTGCAGCGGAACGTGGACGCGCTGGCGGTCAACGGCCGTCTGGTGATCATCGGCCTGCAGGGCGGTGTGAAGGGCGAGATCAACCTCAACACCCTGCTGCGCAAGCGCGCCGCCGTGGCCGCCACCAACCTGCGCGGCCGCCCGCTGGGGGAGAAGGCTGCGATCGTCGCGGCCGTGCGCGAGCACGTCTGGCCGCTGGTCGAGAGCGGTGTGGTCAAGCCCGTGATCGACCGGGTGCTGCCGATGGCCGACGCCGGCGCCGCCCACCAGGTGGTCGAGGCGGGCGAGCAGGTCGGCAAGGTCGTCCTCCAGGCATGAACGGCGGTCGGCGCCGGTGGCGCGGTGCTCCTCGGCGGACCGCCGCGCAGGCGGCCGGGCCGCCTGCGGCCGCGGGGCCGTCCGTGCTCGCTGGCGCCGGCCGGTCTACGCGGTCGGCCGCAGGAAGCGGTGGTCGCGGGCGAGGACCTGGTCCCGCGGCCCGGCGGAGCGGAGCACGACGGGGAGGACCAGGTTCGGCCGGGCCGCGTAACCGTGCGCGAACCAGGGCATGTTGGCCTCGACCACGGCCCACCGCTCCGCTCCGGTGTCCGGGTCCTGGATGCGGCCGACGTCGATGACCACGGCGCTGGGCACGGTGCCGGGCCGGGAGCTCAGCAACTCCTCGGCGAACGCGCGCACCGCCGGCTCCTCGGGGTCCTGCTCCAGTGCGGCGACGTCGAGCCGGCCGTAGCGGGCGTAGCGGCTGCCGGTGGCGATCCGTCCGTCGAGTACGAAGAGGCGGTACTCGACCGCGAAGGTCACCACCTCCGACACGAGCACCGGGGTGTCCGGTCCGATCCGCTCCCCGCCGCGCGGCAGCCGGGTGCCGTCGGCGTAGACGGCGGCGGGGAACTGCTTGTCGCCGGGCGGCTTCAGGAACATCGGGCGGCGGCCCGCCCAGGCCTCCGAGAGCGTGGTCAGTTCGATCCGGCGACCGGTGAACCCCTCGGGCAGCTCCGCCAGTCACGCGTCCGCCGGTTCCAGCAGCCCCAGGCCGAGGCGGGCGGCGACCCGGTCCGCCGCGAGCGGTCCGCCGTACCAGTGCACGGCACGTCCGGCCATCGCCGCCACGGTCCCGGGCCCCTCCAGTACGACGTGCTCCAGGCCGGACTCCAGGGCCGCCCGCACCAGCAGCTCGCGGGTGCCGCTCTGCTGGGCCGAGGTCACCAGCACCGGCGGGAGCGCTCCGGCTCGGGCGCGGTCGTTCCGGGATCTCGTCGTGACGTCTGCTTCGCTCATCGCTGCCCCCTGGTGCGGTCGGTCGGACACCCTAGCCGTCCGGTGTCCGGCGGACAGCCAGGGGGCCGGATCCGATGGCCGGTGCCTTCGCACGTCACGGCGGTTCGTCAGCTGACGGGTCATCAGGGCATCCGGGTGGGCTCCGACGCCCTTGGCGGAAGCGGCAGTTGACGCAGCCGCGGACGTGCCGGTCGCGGTCTTCGAGGTCGTGGACCGGGCCGCGGTAGGCCGGGCGGCCGGGCGGGGTGGTGCGGTGGGCCCTGGTGGCGCCAAGTAGTGGGTGACGCCAAGTGATCGGGGTGTCCGAAATGCCTGAGATGTCGGAATGTGTGACGCTGGTCCGGAGCTGTCCCGCCGCCGACCGCGTCCCGAGCGCGCTCGGCCGTCGGAAGGACCTCCGTCCGTGGCCGCACTAACGAACGCGTTCTCCACGCTCTGCGCCGCGCTGCCGCCCTGCTGCGCCGGGCCGCGCCGGTGGGCGGCGGTCGCCGCCGCCGGGGTGGCCGTTCCGCTGCTGCTGGCCGGTCCGGCCCTGGCGGTCGGCGGTGGTGCGGCCCCCCTGGCGGCTTCGATGGGTGCGGCTCCGGTACGGCCGACGGGTGCGCTGGCCGCCGCCGGGGCCGGTGTGCCCGAGGTCCGGCACCGTACCGCTCCGCCGCCGGAGCCGTCCCCCGCCGGGAGCGCCGTCCGGCCGACCGCGGAGCCGGCCGGAGCCGTGCCGGGCCGCTCCGCCTCGCCTTCGGGCGGGGCCTCGCCGGCGCCCTCGGTGCCGTCCGCGGCCGGCTCCGCTCCAGCGACCGCCCCGAGCGGAACGGCCGGTGCCGCGGGTGCTGCCGGTGCGCAAGCCGGTGGGGAGACCGGGAAGACCGCCGAGCCGAGCGCCGCACCCTCCGCGGACGGTTCCGGAGGCGGCGCGTCCGACGGCGCGGGCGGCTCCGGCGACCGGCCGTGGGGCACGTACTGGGACGGTGCCCCCGGCGCACCGCCATGGGTGGTGCACCGCTGGGCCAGGGGCGGCCTGCGCCATCCCGCCCCCGCCCACCGGCCCGGCCCGGATGACGGCGACGGTCCGTACGGGTGGGACACCCCGGAGGACGGGCCGCAGGACCCGGAGCCGGGCGATGAGCCCTCGCCGACCGCCGGCACGAGCCTCCCGGCCACGGCGCACGCCCAGGCGCAGGGCGCCGGCGGGCTGTCCGGGCCGATCCGGTGGACGGACCCGTCCAACCTCCAGTTCCCGCTCGGAGCCGGGCTGACCATGATCGGATGCGGACTGGCGCTGATCGGACTGCGGCTGCGCGGGCGCTGAGGGTACGGCCACCGCGGCCGATGGGGCGGGATCGTTCTGGCGCCGGGGTGGTGACGGGTGGTCAGCGGGGTGGGGGCGGGGTGGCGGGTGGCCGGTCCTGGCGGGGCATCATGGTCGGTCAGTTGACCCCCTCGCCGCCCGAAGCATATGAAGGAGCTATGACGAAGCCGATGAACGAACGGTCGCAGTCGGAGTCGTACCAGGCGGCGGCCCAGGGAGCGGACGAGGGCGCGAAGGTGTTGATCGTCGGCCCGGACGGGCTGCCCATCGGCGCGGTCCCCGGCCCTCTCGCGGGCCGGTTCGGCGACGGCGAGGGTGCGAGCGCGGAGTCCCGGGAGCTTCCGGTGACCGAGATGGTCGAGCAGCCGGCCAAGGTCATGCGCATCGGCAGCATGATCAAGCAGCTGCTCGAGGAGGTCAGGGCGGCGCCTCTGGACGAGGCCAGCCGTGCCCGGCTGAAGGACATCCACGCCAGCTCGATCAAGGAACTGGAACTGGGGCTGGCCCCCGAGCTGGTCGAGGAGCTGGAGCGGCTCTCGCTGCCCTTCACCGAGGACTCCATCCCCACCGAGGCCGAGCTGCGGATCGCCCAGGCCCAGCTGGTGGGCTGGCTGGAGGGCCTGTTCCACGGGATCCAGACCGCGCTGTTCGCGCAGCAGATGGCCGCGCGGGCACAGCTGGAGCAGATGCGACGGGCACTGCCGCCGGGCAGCCACGGCATGGAGCCGGAGGACGAGGAGTCCGTGCCCGGACGCGGCATCCGCTCGGGCCCGTACCTCTAGGCCTTCTCGCCCAGGCCTTCTCGTCGGCGGGCTCCGCCCGGGAGCACGCCCGGCAGCGGCGCGGGGAACCGCGCGACCGGCCTGGCGTGACCGAGGCGGAGCCGCCCGACCGGCCCGCCCGCGGGGTCACGCCGTCTCGCAGGTGCGGGATCGCGGAGCGGTACTGGGCGCCCTCCGCCCGGGCCGGGCTCGGTGCGCACCCCATGGCAACCGGCCGCCGCCCGATGTGCCCCCGGCCCGAAGCCGTGGTGTTTTGCCGCTACTCTGACCCCTGTTGTCGGCCCTGGCCGCCGACCGGCGGGCCCCGGGGCCCGGACGAGACGACACGGCTGCGGACCGACGCGCCGAGGGGGAGTGGATGACCATGAGCGAGGACGGCACCGCGACGGGCGGGCCTGCGGTGGGATCCTCTCTGGGACGCGGCCGGTACGTGCTGCAGCGCCCGCTCGGCCAGGGCGGCATGGCCGCCGTGCACCTGGCGCACGACACGGTGCTGGACCGCCAGGTCGCGGTGAAGACGCTGCACACCGAGCTCGGCCGCGAGGACTCCTTCAAGCTGCGGTTCCGTCGCGAGGCGCAGGCGGTCGCCAAGCTCCAGCACATCAACATCGTCTCGGTCTTCGACAGCGGTGAGGACATCGGCCCGGACGGCTCGGTGACCCCGTACATCGTCATGGAGTACGTCGAGGGCAAGTCGCTGCGCGACGTGCTCAACGACGCGATCGCGCAGTACGGCGCGATGCCCGTCGAGCAGGCGCTGAAGATGACCGCCGCCGTGCTGTCGGCGCTGGACGCCTCGCACGACCAGGGCCTGGTGCACCGCGACATCAAGCCGGGCAACGTCATGGTCAGCACCAAGGGCGTCGTCAAGGTGATGGACTTCGGCATCGCGCGTGCGCTGCAGTCCGACGTGACCTCGATGACCCAGACCGGCATGGTGGTCGGCACCCCGCAGTACCTCTCGCCCGAGCAGGCGCTCGGCAAGAGCGTGGACGCGCGCTCCGACCTGTACTCGGTGGGCTGCATGCTCTTCGAGCTGCTCACCGGAAGTCTGCCGTTCGACGGGGACACCGCCTTCTCGATCGCGTACAAGCACGTGCAGGAGGAGCCCCCGGCGCCGTCCACGGTGAACCGGGCGGTGACGCCCGCAGTGGACGAGCTGGTGGCCCGGGCGCTGCGCAAGGATCCGGCGCACCGGTTCCCGAGCGCGGAGGCGATGCGCGCCGAGGTCGAGCGGATCGCCTCCGGGACGCAGGGCGGCACGCCGCTCCAGGCGAGCACCCCGCTGGTGATCAGCGAGGGGCCGCGCTCGGTGAGCGCCACGCCCTCGATGGCCAACTTCCCGCAGGTGCAGCCGCAGTACCAGCAGCAGCCCTCCTTCCCGCCGGGCCCGCGGACCCCGCCGGGACCGCAGCCTCCGTATCAGCAGACGCCGCAGACGCCGCAGCCGTTCCCCCAGGCGCCGCCGCACCAGCAGCCGGCCCAGGGGTTCCAGCAGACGCCGGCGCCCTTCCCGCCGCAGTACGGCACGCCGACGCCGTTCCCGCAGCAGGCGCAGACCCCGCCGCCGTTCCCGCAGCAGGCGCAGACCCCGCCGCCGTTCCCGCAGCAGGCGCAGACCCCGCCGTCGTTCCCGCAGCAGGTGGCGCCCACGCCGCAGCCCTTCCCGGCCCCGCAGCCGCAGCCGTTCGCGCCGCGTCCGGCGAACAACAGCAGCGGCAACGGCTGCGGGACGGCGCTGGTGGTGATCGGCGTGATCGTCGGCCTGATCGTGCTGGCCGTGATCATCGTCGGTATCGTGGCGGCCAAGAAGGAGAAGCAGAAGATTTCGAACTTCGACACGACCGGTGCTCGGTCACTGTCCGTGGTCCAACTCGATCAGGGTCGGAACGGTACGTTCTGAACCGCATTGCCAGGCCTGCGGTTCCACGCTCGGCGCGGCGAAGCGGTAGCGTTCGGAGGACGTAACCGAAGGGCGACCGCGCACCGAGCGACAGCCCGGGGCGAGGAGTGATGGCACAGACACAGCAGCCGGGAGACGGCGAGGCGGAGCGCGCTCAGGGTGCCGGTGGCCACGGTTCCGGCGGCCGGAGGTACGCGGACGAGAGCACCCAGCAGACACCCCAGCTGCCGGATGCCGGCCCGGAGGCGGACGAGACACCGCTGCTGCCGGCCGACCAGACGTTCACCCCGAGCCGTGGCACCGCGGCCCCGCTGGGCACCCTCGGCGACGGCCGCTACCGCGTCACCCACCGGCTCGGCCGGGGCGGCATGGCGGAGGTCTACGCCGCACAGGACGTACGGCTCGGCCGGACCGTCGCGGTGAAGCTGCTCCGCTCCGAGCTGGCCCAGGACGATGTGGCCCGGCTGCGCTTCACCCGCGAGGCGCACGCGGTCGCGGCACTCAACCACCACTCGATCGTCTCGGTGTACGACACCGGCGAGGAGGAGCTCGCGGGGGACTCGACCCCGTACATCGTGATGGAGCTGGTCGAGGGCCGCACCGTCCGCGAGCTCCTGATCGACGAGGAGGCGCCGCCGGTCGACCAGGCGTTGATCATCACCGCCGGGGTGCTGGAGGCGCTCGCCTACAGCCACCGCAACGGCATCGTGCACCGCGACATCAAGCCCGCCAACGTCATCATCACCAGCACCGGCGCGGTCAAGGTGATGGACTTCGGCATCGCCCGCGCGCTGACCGGCGGCGCCACCACCATGACCCAGACCGGCATGGTGATGGGCACTCCGCAGTACCTGTCGCCGGAACAGGCCCTGGGCAAGCCGGTCGACCACCGGTCGGACCTGTACGCGGCCGGCTGCATGCTCTACGAGCTGCTGACGCTCCGTCCGCCGTTCACCGGCGACACCCCGCTCTCAGTGGTCTACCAGCACGTCCAGGACATGCCGGTGCCGCCCTCGCAGGCCAACGGCCGGGTGTCCGCCCAACTCGACGATCTGGTGCTGCGCTCGCTGGCCAAGGACCCGGACGACCGCTACCAGAGCGCGGACGAGTTCCGGGCCCACCTCCAGCACGCCCTGCGGGAGATGCACAGCGCGGCCGGTGCGGGGTTCGCGACCGGGCCGACCGCCATCGTTCCCGGCGCTCCGGGCCACGGCGGTTCGGGCGGCTACCAGGGCTACGGCGACGGGTCGGCCGGTGCCACCGCCGTCACCAAGCCGCTGGGTTCGGTCGACGGGCCGGGTGTTGCCGCCGGTACCCCGAACGACCAGACGGCGATGCTGCCGTACCCGGCCGCCGCGCAGTACAACACCCCGGCCGGCCAGTACCAGGGCGGTTCGTACGACGGCGGGCACGGCGGTTACGACGACGGCTACGGCGACGAGGACGGCGGGCGCAAGCGCAAGCCGTGGGCGCTGCTGGGCGGGCTCGTGGTGCTGCTGACGGTGGTGGCGATCGGTGCCGCGATGGCGCTGAGCCCGACCACCAAGACGCACGACTACGACAAGAAGTCGCCCAAGCCCGACACGTCGCAGAGCCAGTCCGCGGAGCCGGCCCCGACGGCCGACACGTCGTCGCCGGTGACCCTGCCGAGCCGCAACCCGGGCGGCAACACCAACCCGGGCCGCAGCTCGCAGCCGCCGGAGACGCAGGACAACTGGCCGCCGTCGCCGACGCCCGGGCACTCCGCCGGGGCCTCCATGTCGCCGGCCCCGTCGGCATCGGCCTCGGCACCGGTCACCCCGCCGGTGGACTCGCCGACCGACTCGCCGGCCCCCACGCACAGCAAGCCGAACCCCGGCCCCAGCTCCTCCGGCGGCCAGAGCACCCCGCCGGACCCCGGCAAGGGTCCCGGTGGCTCGGGCGGGGGCACGGGCACGACCCCCTGAGTCTTCCGGGGCAGGGGGAGGGTTTCCCGGTCTCCGGCCAAGCCCGCCTGGCACGTTGCACCGCTCGGCCTCGTGGTCGGGCGGTGCAACGTGCTTCTGGGGGCGAGTGCGGGCGGGTGCCTTCGGTGCGCGCACGCAGTTGATCGAGCGGGGCTCCGAGGCTTCTGCGGACGGTCAGTTGGTGAAGGTGTCCAGGATCTGTTCGTACTCCTGGCACCACCAGGCGAGTTGGCCGGCCGAGGCGGGGAAGAGCGGGTCGGCGCGGTGGTCACCGCGCTGGTAGTGCCACTGGAGCATCCAGAGGTCGTTGAGGCGTTCCCACCACACCCGGTGCACGGCGGCGGCCAGTTGGGCCGGGGAAGCGGCGCCGTAGGCCCGGTACGCCTGGGAGTAGCGGCGGACCCGGACGAGGTCGAGGACACCGGTCTTCCGGTCGTTGAAGATCAGGGTGGCGGCCCGTACGGCCTCCTCGGCCTGCGGCCGGACGCCGAGCTTGTCCCAGTCCAGGACGGCCGCCGGCCGCTCGCCGCGGTAGAGCAGGTTGAGGCCGTGGAAGTCGCCGTGGGTCCACCCGGTCGGCGGGGCCGTCTCCGCTGCGGGCCGTCGGTGCCGGTAGAGGGCGACCAGTTCCAGCCGTTCGGCCAGGTGCTGTTCGGCGAGCTCGTCGAAGGGGTCGTAGGACTCGGCACGGGCGATCCGGCGGCGCAGCTCGCCGACCAGCCGTACGGTCTCGGCCGGGTCGGCGGTGGCGTGCCCGGCGGGCTGCCGTACGGGGGCGCAGACTTCCTTGAGTGCGCCGTGGATCCGCGCGAGCAGCGCGCCGAGCTCGGCGGACTGCTCACAGCTCAGGTCGGTGCCGTGCCGGTGCCTGCCGACGACCCAGGGGTAGAGGGCGAACAGCCGCCCACCGTAGGAGGTCACGGTCCGGCCGCCGAGGGCCGGCAGCGGCGGCGGGGTGGGCAGTCCGAGGGCGTGCAGGTCACGGGTGGCGCGGTGCTGGGCGGTGATCGCGGTGCGGGTGGCGGTGACGTGGTCGACGTAGCACTTGAGGAAGTAGCGGCCGGATCCGGTGGTGATCCGGTAGCCCCGGTTGAGCAGCCCTTCGGCCACCGGCCGTATCTCGCTGGGCCTGCCGAGCCGGTAGGAACGCAGCACCCCGGTCGCGTCCTCGTGTGCGACCGGGGGGCTGAGGGTGCCGAAGGGGGGTGCGGTGCGGTCCGGGCGAGGCGGCGCGCACACGATGATCTGGCCTTGCGTTGTCACGGAACAGGAGCGTAATGAAGTCCTACACAGGTACTTGACATTGTGTTGGGAGTGTGGTTAATGCAGATGATCGGCCTGCCGTCGGGCCACATAGGCGGCCGCCTGGGTGCGGCGCTCCATTCCCATCTTGGCCAGCAGACTTGAGACGTAGTTCTTGACGGTCTTCTCGGCCAGGTGCAGTTCGTTGCCGATCTGACGATTCGTCATTCCCTCGCCGATCAGGTCGAGAATGCGCCGTTCCTGCTTGGTCAGCTGGGCGAGCCGCTCGTCCTCCTTCTCGCCGCCGTCGCGCAGCCGCTCCAGCACCCGGCTGGTGGCGACCGGATCGAGCAGTGACTTTCCCGCCGCCACGTCGCGGACCGCCGAAACCAGATCGGTGCCGCGGATCGCCTTCAGTACGTACCCGGATGCTCCGGCCATGATCGCGTCGAAAAGCGCCTCGTCATCCGAGAAGGAGGTCAGCATCAGGCACCTGGTCTCGGGCTGGTGCGAGCGGACTTCGCGGCAGACCTCGACGCCGTTGCCGTCCGGCAGGCGGACGTCGAGGATCGCCACGTCGGGGCTCGTGGCCGGGATCCGGGTCAGTGCCTCGGCGACGGTGCCGGCCTCGCCGACGACCACGATGTCGTCCTCCGTGGACAGGAGGTCGTGTACACCGCGCCGGACGACCTCATGATCATCTAGTAGGAAAACCCTGATTTGTCCGTTTCCAGTCACGGTCAAATGCTCCCATATCGGGTGATGGAAGACATATCGCCTGTGTCGGTCCCGGCACAGAATCGGTGCCGATTACCCCCTTACGCGAAAGGCTCCGCCCGGATAGCGTGCGCAGGTGTCCTGACGGCCACCGCGTGAGAGCTGCACCACACCTGCCGCTCTCG
This sequence comes from Kitasatospora sp. NPDC001175, assembly GCF_053598215.1. NCBI lineage: Bacteria > Bacillati > Actinomycetota > Actinomycetes > Kitasatosporales > Streptomycetaceae > Kitasatospora > Kitasatospora sp. NPDC001175. Next base: position 14,402 of record NZ_JBSFJU010000057.1, read on the forward strand.
GGCGTGAACAAGTAGGACGTCCTAGCGCAAGCGCGCCAAGGGGCTCCGCTGGGTAACGTTCTCGTGAGGGACGCCGTCGGAAAGGGAACACCACCTGCCTAGCAGTCGGTGCGCACACCCACGCGTGCCTGCGAGGCGGTGACCGGACCGGTCACCGGCGACCCCGGGCGGCCGGACAGACCGAGGAGTGAACGTGACCGTCAAAAGCACGGCGAGGGCGCGCAAGAAGGCCGCCCCCGGCGTCCCTGACAACCTCCGCACAAAGGGTTCGGACGCCCCGCCGGAGCTCGTGCAGCTACTCACGCCCGAAGGGGAGCGGGTCGAGAACCCGGAATTCCCGCTGGCGATCACCGATGACGAGCTCCGCTCGCTCTACCGGGACCTGGTGCTGGTCCGGCGCTTCGACGCCGAGGCCACCTCGCTGCAGCGCCAGGGCGAATTGGGCCTGTGGGCCTCGCTGCTGGGCCAGGAGGCCGCCCAGGTCGGCTCGGGCCGCGCGATGCGCCCCGGTGACTACGCCTTCCCGACCTACCGCGAGCACGGCGTCGCCTGGTGCCGCGACGTGGACCCGCTGAACCTGCTCGGCATGTTCCGCGGTGTGAACCACGGCGGTTGGGACCCGAACGAGAAGAACTTCCACCTCTACACCATCGTGATCGGCTCGCAGACGCTGCACGCCACCGGCTACGCGATGGGCATCACCAAGGACGGTGCCGACGACGCGGTGATCGCGTACTTCGGCGACGGCGCCTCCAGCCAGGGTGATGTCAACGAGGCCTTCACCTTCGCCTCGGTCTACAACTCCCCGGTCGTCTTCTTCTGCCAGAACAACCAGTGGGCGATCTCCGAGCCCACCACCGTGCAGACCCGGATCCCGCTCTACCGCCGCGCCTCCGGCTTCGGCTTCCCGGGCGTGCGGGTGGACGGCAACGACGTGCTGGCCTGCCTCGCGGTCACCCGCTGGGCGCTCGACCACGCCCGCAGCGGCAACGGCCCGGTGCTGATCGAGGCGTTCACCTACCGGATGGGCGCGCACACCACCTCCGACGACCCGACCCGCTACCGGATGAGCGAGGAGACCGAGGCCTGGAAGGCCAAGGACCCGATCACCCGGCTCAGGGCCCACCTGGAGAAGCAGGGCCTGGCGGACGAGGCGTTCTTCGCCGGAATCGACGCGGAGAGCGAGGAGTTGGGGCTGCGGGTGCGCGAGGGCGTGCGCGGCATGCCGGACCCGGACCCAACCCTGATCTTCGACCACGTGTACGCCGAGCCGCACACGCTGGTCGAGGAAGAGCGGGCTGAGTACGAGGCGTACGCGGCGTCCTTCGAGGGCGGGGAGAACCACTGATGGCAGGTCAGCTCAGCATTGCCAAGGCGCTCAACGAGGCCCTGCGCAAGTCACTGGAGAGTGACCCGAAGACCGTCCTGATGGGCGAGGACATCGGGAAGCTCGGCGGCGTCTTCCGGATCACCGACGGCCTGCAGAAGGACTTCGGCGAGAGCCGGGTCATCGACACCCCGCTCGCCGAGTCCGGGATCATGGGCACCGCGATCGGCCTCGCGCTCAGAGGCTATCGGCCGGTCGTGGAGATCCAGTTCGACGGCTTCGTCTACCCGGCCTTCGACCAGATCGTCTCCCAGCTGGCGAAGATGCACGCCCGTGCGCTGGGTCACGTGAAGATGCCGGTCACCGTCCGCATCCCGTACGCGGGCGGCATCGGCGCGGTCGAGCACCACAGCGAGTCCCACGAGGCGTACTTCGCGCACACCGCGGGCCTGCGGGTGGTCTCCCCGTCCAGCGCCCAGGACGCGCACTGGATGCTCCGCCAGTCCATCGAGTCCGACGACCCGGTGATCTTCCTGGAGCCCAAGCGCCGGTACTGGGACAAGGGCGAGGTCCTGGACGCGCCCGACCTGCCGCTGCACGCCGCCCGGGTGGTGCGGCCCGGCACGGACGCCACCCTGATCGCCTACGGCCCGATGGTGAAGGTCTGCCTGGAGGCCGCCGCGGCCGCCGAGGAGGAGGGCCGGCAGCTGGAGGTCATCGACCTTCGCTCGCTCTCCCCGGTCGACTTCGGCACCCTGGAGGCCTCGCTCAAGCGCACCGGGCGCGGCATCGTGGTGCACGAGGCGCCGGTCTTCATGGGCATGGGCGCCGAGCTCGCCGCCCGGCTCACCGAGCGGTGCTTCTACCACCTGGAGGCTCCGGTGCTGCGGGTCGGCGGCTACTTCGCGCCGTACCCGCCGTCCCGGGTCGAGGAGGCCTTCCTGCCCGACCTGGACCGCGTACTCGACGCCGTCGACCGCGCGCTGGCGTTCTGATCACCGGGAGCGATGATGACCACTGAAGTTCGCTCGCTCCGCGAGTTCAAGATGCCGGACGTCGGCGAGGGCCTCACCGAGGCCGAGATCCTGACCTGGTACGTCAAGCCCGGCGACGAGGTGACGGACGGTCAGGTCGTCTGCGAGGTGGAGACCGCCAAGGCCGCGGTCGAGCTGCCGATCCCGTTCAACGGGGTGGTGGAGCAGCTCTTCTTCCCCGCCGGGACCACGGTGGACGTCGGTACGGCGATCATCTCGGTCGCGGTCGGCGCTGGCGCCGGTGAGGCCGCTCCGGCCCCGGTGGCGGCCGCCGCGGCAGAGGAGGAGGCCGTGCCCGAGCGCCGCGAGGTGCTCGTCGGCTACGGGCCGCGGACCGGGGGCACCCAGCGCCGGGCCCGGCGCAGCGCCGCGGCCGCCCCGGCCAGACCGGCCGAGGCGCCGGCTCCCGCGGCTTACGCACCGCCGCAGGAGCCGGCGCCGGTAGCCCCGGTCGCTCCGGTGGCCGCCCCGGCGGTGGCCGAGCGGCCGCTGGCCAAGCCGCCGGTGCGCAAGCTGGCCAAGGACCTCGGGATCGACCTGCGGGCCGTCGTTCCGACCGGCCCCGAGGGTGTGATCACCCGCGAGGACGTCCACGCGGCGGCCCAGGCGGCGGCCGCCCCGGCCCAGGCCCCGGTGGCTCCGGCCGTCGCGCCGGCTCCGGCCGAGGAGGCCGTGGTGGCGGTGGCGCAGCCGGTGCCCGCTGGGCTGGGTGACGTCCGGGTGCCGGTCAAGGGTGTCCGGAAGGCCACCGCGCAGGCGATGGTGGCCTCGGCCTTCACCGCGCCGCACGTCACCGAGTTCGTCCAGGTCGACGTGACCCGGACGATGAAGCTGGTCCGCAAGCTCAAGGAGAGCGGCGAGCTGGGCGCGGGCGTTCGGGTCAGCCCGTTGCTGCTTGTCGCCAAGGCGCTGCTGACCGCGGTCCGGCGCTACCCGGAGATCAATGCCGCCTGGGACGAGGCCACCCAGGAGATCGTGATCAAGGGTCAGGTCAACCTCGGTATCGCGGCGGCCACCCCACGCGGTCTGATCGTGCCCAACATCAAGGACGCCGGATCCCAGACCCTGCCGCAACTGGCGGTCTCGCTCGGCGAGTTGATCGATACCGCGCGTCAGGGCAAGACCTCGCCGGCCGACATGCAGGGCGGCAGCATCACCATCACCAACGTCGGCGTCTTCGGCGTCGACACCGGCACCCCGATCCTCAACCCCGGCGAGGCCGCCATCCTGGCCTTCGGCGCGGTGCGGGAACTCCCGTGGGTGCACAAGGGCAAGGTGGTGCCGCGTCAGGTCACCACCCTCGCGCTCTCCTTCGACCACCGCCTGGTCGACGGCGAGCTCGGCTCCAAGGTCCTGGCGGACGTCGCCGCGATCCTGGAGCGCCCGAAGCGCCTGATCACCTGGGGCTGACCCGGTCAAGTGACGCTCCCCGTGAGCCCGTTGGGCCCTGCCTCGGCCGAGGCAGGGCCCAACGCGCTCAGCAGGGGCTCAGCGGAGCACCTCGAGGACGGTCGAGTTGCTCCTGCCGTCCAGGCCGAAGCCGCTGAAGACCTGGATCTCCCTCTGCTGCCTGGGGGCGTCGGCCGACAGCGAGAGGCGGAACAGGTAGCGGTGGGCGTGCTGGTCCGTCAGCGAGCCGGCCAGGGCGGAGGTGTCGGCGACCAGCGTCGGGTCGCAGCTGTGGTGCAGCGGCAGGACCTGCCACCGGCCGCCCTTCAGCACCTCCACCTTCAGGTCCTGGAGCCGCAGATTGGTCCCGGGAGTGGCGTAGTCGGAGTCGGAGCTCGGGTTATAGAGCGCGAACGACGGCGCGATCCTCGGGTAGTCCGCGCCGGTGAAGTTGGCCATCTCGACGCCGAGTTCGACCGGCGGGCCGCCGGCGGTCAGTGAGGTCGGCACCACCGGGACGAAGGCCGACGCCGGGTCGCCGTGGTGGGTCGCGCCGGGGGCGGAGGCGGCCGTGACGCCGGCGGCCGAGCCGGTGTCGTCACCGCACGCCCAGGCGGCGGGGGCACTCGGCAGCAGCGGGGCGGCGGCGCTGACGGTGACGGCGAGGGCGCCCAGGGCGAGAGCCCTGCGGGTGGCGAAGGCGGACAGGACGTTCTTCGCAAAGCCGGGCACAGCGGATGCTCGCATTATGGGTTCCCCCAGGGGGCCTGTCGCGGACTTCGTGGTGGAAGAGATCGGCCGGTAGCTGCACCCCCGGCGGCCCGCCGGACCGGTTCTCCGTGCCTTCGCACCTGCGCACACGCCTGCCGTCAGCTGGTGGCAGCCGTTCTGAAGATATTTCCGGAGTGCCGCAGAGGGTAATCCAGAATACTGCTCGGATGGCCGAACATCGCGTTGAACTGCCGCAGCAGACAGGGCCGGACACCGAGGCCGCGCCGGGGTCCTCCACCCGGCGCTCGCTGCGCCGGGACGTCTCGCTGCCCGCCCTGCTGGCCGGACTGGTCTGTATAGCCGTCTCCTTCTCCGGGCCACTGGTGATCGTCCTCGCGGCGGCGTCCGCGGGACACCTGGACGCCGCGCACACCGCCTCCTGGATCTGGGCGGTGTCCATCGGCAGCGGACTCACCTGCCTCCTGCTGAGCTGGTGGACCAGGACGCCGGTGATCACCGCCTGGTCCACTCCCGGTGCGGCGCTGCTGGTGACCAGCCTGGGCGCGTACCCGTACCGGGAGGCGGTGGGGGCGTTCCTGGTGAGCAACGTGGCGGTCGCGGTGTTCGGTGCGACCGGTCTGTTCGGGCGGCTGATCAGCGCGGTGCCGACCGGGATCGTCAACGCGATGCTGGCCGGAATCCTGTTCTCCTTCGGCACCGGGGTCTTCGGCTCGCTGCACAAGGCGCCCGTGCTGGTGCTCGGCAGCTTCGCCGCCTTCCTGCTCGCCAAGCGCTACCTGCCCCGGTACGCGGTACCCGTGGCCCTGCTGGCCGGCGGGGTGCTGGCGGCCGGCACCGTCGGACTGCCGCTGCACCTCGGGGACGGCGGGCTGGTCCGTCCGGTGCTGACCGCACCCGCCTTCGGCTGGCACGCGATGGTCGGACTGGCGCTGCCGCTCACCATCGTGGTGCTGGCCTCGCAGAACGCGCCCGGCCTCGCCATCATGCACGCCTCCGGCTACCGGACGGACGACCGGCTGCTGATCGGAGCCACCGGCGCGCTCTCCGTCCTGCTGGCGCCGTTCGGCTCGCCCGGGATCAACCTGGCCGCCATCACCGCCGCGATCTGCACCAGCCCGGAGAGCCACCCCGACCCCGACCGCCGCTACGTCGCCGGGATGTCGGCCGGATTCCTCTACCTGCTGGTCGGCAGCTTCGGCGGAGTACTGGTGAGCCTGTTCACCGGCCTGCCGGCGGCGCTCATCGCGGTGATCGCGGGGGTCGCGCTGCTGGCGTCCTTCCAGGGCAGCCTGGCCGGCGCGCTCGCCGATGAAGGCGGCCGTGACGGCGCCGTGGTGACCTTCCTCGCCACCGCCTCCGGGATGAGCCTGTTCGGCATCGGCTCGGCCTTCTGGGGCCTGCTCTTGGGAATCGGTACGCACCTGCTGCTGCGTCGCCGCTGAGCCGCCCCGGTCGGGCGAGCGGCCCGGCCCCTGTACGGCCGTTGCGGGTGACGCGCCTGCGGATTGCGCCGGATGCCCCGCCGCGGTGGCCCGGTCCGGCGAAGTCGCTCCCCACGAGGTCGGGTCTGTCCGGCGGGCCGGGTACGTCTTGGCGACCCCCCACCCGAGCTCCAGGCCGGGTGACCGGAGTCCGGAGGACGCACCGTATGCCGAACGGTAGGTCTGGCCGAATCGTCCGGAGCGCGGCGGCGCTCAGCCTGCTCTCGGTCGCGGCTCTGCCGACCGTTCTCGAGGTGGCATCCCCGCCACCCTTCGGAACGATCGGCGCTCCGGCGCCCTCCCCGGACCGTGCCCTACCTCTGCACGGCACCGGCGGTGCCGCGCCGCGGTCGCCCCAGCCCGCGCCCACGGTGGACATACGCCGCACCGGAGACCCCGCCGACCGGATCACGTTGGTGCTGATAGGCGACGGCTACACCGCCGACCAGCAGGAGCTGTTCCAGGAACAGGCGGACCGGGCCTGGCACGCGCTGATGGAGATAGAGCCGTTCCGCAGCTACCAGGGCTACTTCAACATAAGGCGGGTCGACGTGGTCTCCCCGGTCGCCGGGATAGCCGAGTCGGAGGGCCAGAGCCACCGGACGGGCACCCCGCTGGGGATGCACTTCTGGTGCGACGGCACCGCCCGGCTGCTCTGTGCGGACGAGCCCACCACCGCTCGGTACGCGGGCAACGGCGACGGACCGCAGTACGTGATCGCCCTCGCCAACTCCAGCGAGTACGGCGGCGCCGGCGGTACCGCGGTGACCACCCTCGCGGGCGGCAGCCCGGACGCCGGACGGATCATCCAGCACGAGATCGGCCACACCGTCGGCGACCTCGGCGACGAGTACGACAGCGCCCCCGACGACGCCGACTACCCCAACCTCTCCACGGTGAACGCCGACGAGATGGCCCGCACCCGTGTGAAGTGGTGGCGCTGGCTCGGCGCCGAGTCCCCGGACGGCGGTGGCACCGTCGGGGCGTACCGCAGCGCCAACGGCATCTACCGGCCGACCGTCGACTCGGTCATGCGGACCCTCGGCGGCAGCTACAACCTCCCCTCCCGGGAGGCGATCCTCGAACAGATCTACCGCCGGGTCGGCCCGATGGACCCGCCGGAGCCCGCCGCGGGCACGGTGGCCGGGCGACCCCGGCTGCACGTCCGCCCGCTGCCGCTGGCCGGCGACCGGCAGCTGGACGTGGTGTGGAAGGTCGACGGCGTGCTGACCACTCCGCAGGGAGCGGATCCGACCTGGCTGGACACCTCCTTGCTGCAGATCCCCTCCGGCAAGGACGTGAAGGTCACCGCGACCGTGCGGGACACCACCGACTGGGTGCGCGACGAGGCGTTCCGCGAGCAGCGCATGACCAGGACGGTGACCTGGACGCTCAAGGGCTGAGCCCCTTGGGGCACGGGGTTCCTTCGAGTCCCTGCCCCCGCTCCCGGCAGGCAACCCGGGCAGATTGGTCATTTGATGGGATGACTAGTCTGGTCGTCGTGCCCGTGGACCCAGACAGCCCAGTCGCATCCCGTCCAGTTCCCGGTCCTCGACTCCCGCCACAACCCGGATCCGAACCCTCCGAGCGCTCCGAGCACGCCCCCGCACCACCCGGCGGCCGGGCCGCCTGGGCCGCGTGGTCGATCGGTGTCGGCGTCTACGTCCTCGCGGTGATCCACCGCACCAGCCTCGGTGTGGCCGGCCTGGACGCGGTGGCCAGGTTCGGCATCGGCGCCTCGGCGCTCTCCACCTTCGCCGTCCTGCAGGTGCTGGTCTACGCGGCCATGCAGGTGCCGGTCGGCCTGCTGATCGACCGGTTCGGGCCGCGCCGGGTACTGCTGCTCGGCATCCTGCTGCTGAGTACGGGACAGCTCGCCTTCGCCTTCAGCTCCTCGTTCGGACCCGCGCTGGCCGCCCGTGCGGTGCTCGGCTGCGGCGACGCGATGACCTTCATCAGCGTGCTGCGGGTCGCCGCCCGCTGGTTCCCGGCGGCCAGGAACCCGCTGGTCGCCCAGCTCACCGGACTGGTCGGTACCGGCGGCAACCTGGTGACCACCGCCGTTCTCGCCCAGGCGCTGCACCGCGAGGGCTGGACCTTCACCTTCGCCCTGATCGCCCTGCTCGGCGTGGGCGCCTTCGGGATGGTCGCACTGCTGCTCAAGGAGGCCCCGGCGGGCGTCACCGTCGTGCCGGCGACCGGAGGGCGGCCGCCCGCACGCGAGCAGATCCGGCAGGCCTGGCGGCAGCCCGGCACCCGGCTCGGCCTGTGGGTGCACTTCACCACCGCCCTCCCGGGCGCGGCCTTCGGCCTGCTCTGGGGCATGCCCTTCCTGGTCGAGGGCCAGGGCATGAGCCGGGACGAGGCGGGCGGGCTGCTGACCCTGCTCGTCCTCAGCAACATGGCCTTCGGCCTGGTCTTCGGGCGGCTGGTCTCCCGGTACCCCGCCGCCCGGATCCCGGTGACCTTCACGGTCATCGGCGCCACGGCCGCCTGCTGGGCCGCGGTGCTCGCCTGGCCCGGCGGGCGGCCGCCGCTCTGGCTGCTGGTGGTGCTGCTCGTCGTCATGGGCAGCAACGGCCCCGCATCCCTGGTCGGCCTCGACTACGCCCGCGCCCACAACCCGCCCGAGCGCCTCGGCACGGCCTCCGGCATCGCCAACATGGGCGGCTTCATCGGCACGGTGATCACCCTCTTCGGCATCGGCCTGCTGCTCGACTCCCTCTCCGGGCCCGCCGGGCACACGGCCGAGACGTACCGGTGGGCCTTCTGCTGGCAGTACGTGCCGCTGGCGGTGGGGACGGGGATGATCGTCCGGCTGAGGCGGGAGCTGGGGCGGGCGTAGGGTTTTTGTAGGGGTTCTGACCTGTGAAAACGCGCGCAACCCTCACTCGAAGTGAGGGTTACCGAGGTCATAAGTGTCGTAACCCTATGCCAGGCATAGGGTTACGACGGTCTCGTGCTCATCTGTCGCCGAGTGCGCGCAGCAGGTCGGCGATCTGCTGGACCGTTCCGTGGATCCGGGCGGAGCCGACCTCGCACACCAGGCCGTCGGAGGAGGCCGAGGGCGGCTGCGGCTGCGGATTCTCCGGGTCGGTCGGGTGGTTGGCGAGGCTGCGGATCAGGTCGACCAGCTTGAGCCTCGGGCAGCGCGGGATCGCCTTGCCACCACGGATCCCCACGTGCTCGACGCTCGGGCACTGGAAGTACGCGCCGAACGGCGGTCCGCTGTCGTCCTGCCTGCTCGGGACGCGGAACTCCATCTCGCCGTGCCGGCAGTGCACCGTCCCGTCCGAGCGGATGTGGACGCCCGGCCCGTCCTCCTGGTCGATTTGGGCCAGGATCTGCACCTGCTGTCCGATCGCCTCGGCGAGGGTCTCCGCCATCCGCTGCTGCTGCTTGGGGACGTCGGTGTCACCGCGTCGGATCGACGGGAGCAGCTCTCCGGTGCCCCACTCCTGGAACGGGCGCGCGGCTGGCTTGTTCGAGCGCATGACGAGCGTGTAGAGGCCGGCCTCGTTGATCAGGTTGATCATTGGGTTGCCGGGGTTGTAGGGCTTACCACCTGCGGAAACGTCATTACACGTACTGAAAGTACGTGAAATCTGCTGGCTGTTGACGACTCGTGCGTTCCCCGAGCCGACAGTCTTGTTCGCACGGCTCGGGTTCTCCCGCCCCAGGATCCTGCACACGTCCGCCGTGACGAACCACGGTTCGCCGTTGATCATGACCACCCTGATCGGCTGGCCGGTGACCGGGAAGCTGGACCGCACCAGCACCATGCCGGCTTCGTCGTCCATGACCGCCGCTCCTTCACTCTCGGTGATGGGCCGCCCTGGACTACGAGGCCGAACGGGTGATGTGCCGGTGCCAGTCGGACACACGGAAGCGCGACGCGCGCCACCCGCGTACGCCACGGAGACGTGCTTCCGCTCAGCTGTAACGCTTCTCCGTGTACATCAAGTGGTCAAGAAGGCCATCGGGAAGCTCACGGACCGTCACGGCGTCAGTGCGAAGTTGGCCAGCACCCGGGCGGCCAGCTCCTGGTCGCCCTCGGCCTTGACCGGGCCCGGGCGGCCGCGGCCGCAGGCGAGCCTGGCGTACGTTTCCCAGTCCATCGTGAACTGGACGCCGGGGGCGAGGCTGACCCGCTCGTCCAGGGTGCCGCGGCCGTCGGCGTCCACCCGGACGGTGCGCAGGAACTCCACCTCACCGGTCACGTCGAAGGAGACCACCGTCCCGGCGGGGGCGCCGGCCAGCCGGGCGACGGCCTTGGGGAGTCCCTCCAGCAGGAGGTCGCGGGTGATCAAGGCGGCCGGGGAGGCGAGGTTGCCGGGGACGCCGATGGCGCGCCGCAGATCCTGCTCGTGCACCCAGACGTCGAGCACCCGCTCGCGCAGCAGCGCCCAGTACGGCAGGTCGCGGGCGAGCGGCCCGGCGGGCGTGCGGACGAGGTCGCCCGGCTCGTACCTGGAGTCGCGCAGCGCGCGCGAGCGGCGGATGACGATGTAGTCCAGCTCGCTGGTCAGCTCGATGGGGGTGTGGCAGCGCCGCTTGTCGACCGGCAGCTCGACGTAGCGGGCGAACTCGGTGGTGACGTGCCGCAGATCGCGCGGCAGCGAGTGGATCGGCCGGGGATCGCCGAGCAGCTCGGACTCGACCGCGATGACGTGTGAGACGACGTCGCGGACGGACCAGCCGGGACACTCGGTGGCCCGGTTCCAGGAGTCCGTCGGCAGTGCGGCCAGCAGTTCGGATATCGACTCGATGGACTGCGTCCAGGCGTCGATGCAGGCCTGCACGGTCTGATTGTCCGTCACGGGTATCTCCGGCTCTCCGTCAGGTTCTCGCCACGCTCGTCCGCCTCCGGGTGGACCGGAGTCCGGTGGACGAGGTGTCCAGGCTTCCGGGCGGACGCGCTACCCGCACGTTACGCTGCCGGATGACAGCTGGGCAGCGCTTTCGGGTGACGATCGTAGGACGGGTGCCATGGACGGTGGTAGTGTGCGCGCTTCATTGATCCAACTCGCGGTCTCCGACGCCGAGCCGCCTCAGGAGCGGCGGGCCAGGGTCGCCGCGCTGGTACGGGCGCAGGAGGGGGCCGACCTGGTCGTCCTCCCCGAACTGTGGCCGCTCGGGGGATTCTCGTACGACGCCTGGTCCGGCGGTGCCGAGCCGCTGGACGGCCCGACCGCCGAGGTGATGTCGGCCGCCGCCAAGGCGGCCGGGGTGTGGCTGCACGCGGGTTCGATCGTCGAGCGCGACCCGGACGGGCCCATCTACAACACCTCGCTCCTCTTCGCCCCCGACGGCGAGCTGCAGCACACCTACCGCAAGATCCACCGCTTCGGCTTCGACAGCGGTGAGGCGGTCGCGATGGGCGCCGGCCAGGAGATCGTCACCGCCGCCACCGACTTCGGCACCCTGGGCCTGGCCACCTGCTACGACCTGCGCTTCCCCGAGCTGTTCCGGGCGTTGCTGGACGCCGGGGCCGAGCTGCTGGTCGTCCCGGCCGCCTGGCCGGCCCGCCGCCGTGAGCACTGGACGCTGTTCGCCCGCGCCCGCGCGGTCGAGGAGCAGGCCTACGTACTGGCCTGCAACAACGCCGGGACGCACGGCGGGGTGGAGCAGGCGGGCCACAGCATCGTGGTCGACCCGTGGGGCAAGGTGCTGGCCGAGGCGGGCGCGGACGAGGAGGTGATCACGGTGGAGTTCGATCCCGGCGAGGTCGCCAGGGCCCGTGCCGAGTTCCCGGTGCACCGCGACCGCCTGCTCGGCATCCCGGCGCCGGTGCAGCGCTGACCGGACGGCGGGGCCGCTGACCGTATCCCGTCGGGGACCGCTCACCGGACGGCGGGGACCGTTCACCGGCCACCCGGCGGCGGGCGGACCCCGCCGCTGCCCCGGTATGGCCGGGAACAAGGTTCTTGCGCACCCGACGGCCGTTTTTTGAGAAGATGGGCCGCCGTCGCGACAGCCTAGTCCGAAAGGGGGAGTCATGGCCGGAATGTCCAGCTCCCTCGGGACCGGGGGCGGCCACCCCGCCATCCAGCGCAACAGCCTGCGGGAGCAGATCGCGGGCGCACTGCGCGAGGAGATGATGGCCGGACGCCTCGCGGCGGGCCAGAACTTCACCGTCAAGGAGATCGCCGAGCAGTACGGAGTCTCGGCGACCCCGGCCAGGGAGGCGCTGGTCGACCTGGCCGCCCAGGGGCTGCTCCGCGCGGAGCACCACCGGGGGTTCACGGTGCCGGAGTTCACCTGGGCCGACTTCCTGGAGATCTTCGAGGCCAGGACACTGCTCACCGACAGCTCGCTGCGCCGGCTCGCCACCCGGCGGGGCGGCGCGGCCGCGCCCGGGTACGACTGGGCCCGGCTGCCCTCGCTGCGCCGCCGGGCCGAGGCCGCCGTCCGCGCCTCGCGGGCCGGTCAGCTGGACGTCCTGGTCGGCTGCGACCGGCGGTTCTGGCAGGAGGTCGGCCTGCTGGCGGGCAACCGCCGGATCGGCGACTACCTGGACTGGCTGCGGGTGCAGTCCTGGATGTTCGCGGCGCCCTACCTGCGCTCGGCGGACAACCTCGCCGGGGTCTGCTGGTCCGGGCACAACGAACTGGTGGACCGGATCGAGGCCCGCGACCTGGGCGGGACGCACCGGCTGGTCAACGAGTACAACCTGTTCACCGTCGAACTGCTGGCCTCGCTCGCCGGGCAGCCGCTGGAGTCGGTCGCGGTGCTGTCGCTGCTCCACGAACACCTGGCCGAGGACTCCTCGTCCGCACCGCCGCCGGCCCCGGCGGGTCAAGATCCCCAGACCCAGGCGCGCGAGGTGGCGGAGGTCGGCCTCGGGTTGGTGCCGCTGCCGCGCTTCGTCCCGCCGAAGGGGACACCCGGAAGGTTCGGCGGGCCGGTGCGGGTGTTCCGGCCGGGGAGCGAGGAGCCCGCACCGGGCCGATAGGGTGGGCCGTCGTTGCCCGCCCTCCGGAGAGGAAGAGCCGGCCGATGGCCTGCGACCTTTGGCTGGTCCCGCTCGTGGACAAGCTGACCCACAGCCCCGAGAACCCGTTCCGGGACGACCTCCAGCGCTACAACCTCGCGCTCACCGCCCAGGGCCTGCCCGAGGTGCCCGTGTACGCGTACGCGCCGGGCATAACCGGCGAGGTCGAACCGGTGGCGGCGTTCGACTACAACTCGCTCCACTTCCTGCGCCGCGCCTACCTGTTGGGGCTGACCGGGTTCGAGGTCACGCCGGTGGACGAACTCGGCGGGGACTACGAGCAGCTGCTGGAGATGTTCGAGAGCACGGCCGAGCAGTCGCACCTGGTCTGGCACTTCGACCATGCCGGGGCGTACGTGCCGATCGACTTCCTGCTTCCGGTGGTGGCCGAGAACCTGCTGGAGGCGGGCGGGCCGCTCGGGTCCTCGCAGGGGCTGCTGCGCGAACTCCAGGCCGTCGCCCCGGTGTTGGGCATCGACGTCTACAACCCGCCGGCCCCCACCCGCCCGCTCGGCCCGACCGGCCTGGAGCAGCCCTTCGGCCCGCCGCTGGACGACGTCCACCCCTATGCCCGCGAACGCCACGCCTGGGCCGGTCTCTACGCGGCGGCGACCCGCAGCGTCACTCAGGGTGCCATGATCGTCTTCGCCTGACGGCAGTCGCGGGGAGCGGCGGCACCGCTCGGGAGCGGACGGGTGCGCCCCGGGCACTTTGTCGGGCCGTTTCCCGGCCCGCCGGGCGCGGGGGTCACCGCAGGGGTCCCTCCGGGGGCCGCTGGCGCGGCATGGTGGGCCGGGCGCCCGGGGAGGGCAGCACGCGGACCTGGGCGCCCGCGCCGCCCTCGCTGCGCCCGCCCCAGGGGCCGGGGGCCTGGGTGGGCAGTTGGGTCATGCCGGCCCGGAACTCCAGCATCCACTCGGAGGTCTCGCTGCGGACCATGTCCGAGACGTCCTCGCAGAACCGCCGCAGTACTCCGAGGCAGCGCTCGGCGGCCTCCCCCGCCGTGCCCTCGGTGGGCCCGAGCACCTCGCGCACGCACTCCGAGGCCCAGTCGAACTGGAACGCCTCCAGCCGTCGCTGCAGCGCCTGCGCGGTGCTGATGTCGCGCATCCAGCCGGACGTCAGCCCGAACGCCCGGTCCGCGCCCAGGCAGGCGGTGGAGAACACCAGCCCGATGTACCCCCAGTCCGCGGCCTGCCCGGCGAGGCCCGTGAGCGAGACCAGGGGAGCGGTCACCCCGGCGACCGCGAAACCGGCCGCGCCGAACCGCAGCAGCCGGGCCCAGCGGCGCTTCCACACCCGGTCTTGGCGGTACCACTCGATCGCCTCGACGGCCCGCTCCTCGGACCACCGGTAGAGCTCCTCCAGCCGCTCGGCGGGCTCGCCCCAGTCCCCGAGCGGGAACTGGCGGGCGCTCAGGTCGGTACGGCGCCGCGAGGGCGTGCGCTCCGGGGAGGGCGTGACGGGCTGGTCCTCCTCGCCGACTTCCTTGCCCCAGGGGCTCTCCTCGGGCTGCATTTCCGGCTGGCTCACCTGTGGGGCTCCCTGTGGCGGGCGGACTGCTGACGCCCCGGCGGGGTGCCGGGACTGACCGGGCGTCGGTCTGACGCCAGGTCCTGTGACGTTTCATCGGACCGGCCCGGCGCCGTGTGCGGGTCTGGGCCGCCCAATGGTGCCGTGCACCGGGCTTTGCCGGTGGTTCTCCAAGACAAACTCTTACCGCCAAATGGCTGAGCGTGGGGCCGGTTCCGGGGTGATCGTTATCGGATTTCGCCTCGGTATGCCGAGGTGGGAGGGTTTCGGCGGGTGGTGAGATTTCACCCTTCCGAGGGAGCGGTCCGCGACGCTCCGACCTGACCCGGCAGTGGAAGGCCCCCGAGGTGGGCCAATTCTTGGATGTTCCTACAACGGGATGGCGCCGATCTCCGTCCCGATCTGGAGCTTTCGACGGGGTCGGGCGCCGGGCGCCGGGAGGTCACCGACTACCCTGTGCGGCGTGAAGGTCCTCGTCATCGGCGGCGGCGCCCGCGAACACGCCCTGTGCCGCTCCCTGTCCCAAGATCCTGCCGTCACCGAGCTGCACTGCGCCCCGGGCAACGCCGGGATCGCCCGGGTGGCGACGGTCCACCCGGTCGACCAGCTGAACGGCGACCAGGTCACCGAACTGGCCCGGCAACTGGCCGCCGATCTCGTGGTGATCGGCCCGGAGGCCCCGCTGGTGGCCGGCGTCGCCGACTCGCTGCGCGCGGCCGGCTTCGCGGTCTTCGGCCCCTCGGGCGAGGCGGCCCGGCTGGAGGGCTCCAAGGCCTTCGCCAAGGACGTGATGGCCGAAGCCGGCGTCCCCACCGCCCGCTCCTACGTCTGCACCACCGCCGAGGAGGCCGCCGAGGCGCTGGACGCCTTCGGCGCCCCGTACGTGGTCAAGGACGACGGCCTCGCGGCGGGCAAGGGCGTCGTGGTCACCGCCGACCGCGAGGCCGCGCTGGCCCACGCGGCCGCCTGCGAGCGCGTGGTCGTCGAGGAGTACCTGGACGGCCCCGAGGTCTCGCTGTTCGCGATCACCGACGGCACCACCGTCCTCCCGCTGGTGCCCGCTCAGGACTTCAAGCGCGCCCTGGACGGCGACGAGGGCCCGAACACCGGCGGCATGGGCGCCTACTCGCCGCTGCCCTGGGCCCCCGAGGGCCTGGTCGAGGAGGTGCTGCGGACCGTCCTGCAGCCCACCGTGGACGAGCTGCGCCGCCGGGACACCCCGTTCTCCGGCCTGCTCTACGCCGGCCTCGCGCTGACCTCGCGCGGCACCCGGGTGATCGAGTTCAACGCCCGCTTCGGCGATCCGGAGACCCAGGTGGTGCTCGCCAGGCTGCGCACCCCGCTGGCCGGTGTCCTGCTGGCCGCCGCCGAGGGGACCCTGGACGAGCTGGAGCCGCTGCGCTGGGACGAGGGCGCGGCCGTCACCGTGGTGATCGCCTCCGAGGGCTACCCGGCCGCGCCGCGCACCGGCGACCCGATCGACGGCCTGGCCGAGGCCGAGTCCGCCGACGGTTCGGTCCACGTGCTGCACGCCGGCACCCGGGCCGACGAGGACGGGCAGGTGTTCAGCGCCGGCGGCCGGGTGCTGTCGGTCACCGCGACCGGCACCGACCTCGCCGAGGCCCGCGAGCGCGCCTACCGGGCCGTCGGGCGGATCACCCTCAAGGGCTCCCACCACCGCAGCGACATCGCTCTCAAGGCCGCCGGGCGGTAGCCGGACGGAGACGGTCGACAGGGGCGCGGGGCAGAGCACCGCGCCCCTGTCGTCTTCTGCCCGGCGCCCGTTCGCTGCCCGGTCTCTGTTGTTCTGCCCGGTCTCTGTTCACTGCACGGCCCCGGGGCGCGCGGCGCGTTTTGCGCTCGGCCGGAGGTATCCCCCTCGGGCAGTGCGTCCGCGATGAGGGCAGGCCCACGCCACACCGGAAGAAGCCGGGATTCCAGCCCTTCGGGTGACCAAGTCGCCATCCGGCTGACGCGGCCGGCGGCCGGGCCTTATGGTGCGCTGGATCGTGCCGGATCGTGGCGGCCCGGTCCGGGCCGCCGTGCGCCGTGCCGGGTGGCGTCCGGCGCGGTCAGGGGGATGCTGAAGGCGTGCACCGTCACCAGGACGGGTGGAAAGCGGACCGACCCGGAACACTCGCCCGCACGCTGGCGTCAAGACTGTCAGAAGTGCCAGGCAGGATGCACAACCGGCGTTGGCGCAGGCCGATGCCCGGTCTGAACTGATCATTTCGAGTCGGCTCGGGTGTCCGGACCGCTGCGGACCTCCTTCGTGGGGCGTCGCGATCACCGACCTCGGGCTCCGAAGGGGGTGCCGCGTCGCATGGCCGCTGTGGAAGCCGCCCGCGCACATGCCCAGGCGCTGCTGCGGGTGCGGGGGCTCGGGGTGGCCCTCGCCGCGCTGCCCGCCGCCCTCGCCGTGGTGCTGCTGGCCGGTCGGTTCACCGGGCGGATCGGCGCACCGGGTGCCGCCGACACGGCGGCGTGGGACACCGCCCGCTGGGTCACCGGGGTGGTCGCCGTGGTGGTCCTGACACTGGCCGCGCTGGTCGGCAGGTCCCACGCCAGGGCCGTCCCACCGCGTACTCCGGCCGTGCCGGTGGCGCCGGCCTCCGCTCCGGAGCTGTACCGACTGATCGGCGAGCTGGCCGAGCGCCTGGAGGTGCCGGCTCCCTCCGGCATCGCGCTCACCCCCGACTGCGACAGCTGGCTGGAGGAGGCCCATCCGGACGGTCGGCTGTTCGCCCGCCGTCGCGCCGAGCCGTCCGCGCCGGTGCTGGTGATCGGCTCGCCCTTCCTGTGGTGGATGCGGGCGGGCGAGCTGCGCGCCCTGCTCGCACCCGTGGTGGCGGGTACGGCCGCCGCCGCCGATCCCGAGATCGCCGCCGCCCGCCGCTTCGTCCGCGGCCTGGACGCCGCACTGGACACCTCCGGCACCGGCCGGCGCACCGGCCCGGCCGCGCTGTTGGACGGGATCACCCGATGGCTGCTCGCCGCCTGCCGCGACCACTCGTCGGAGCTGGAGCGCTCGGTGGCCGCCTGGGCCTCCGACCACGCCAAGGCGGTCGACTACGGGCTGCGGATCGCCGCCCAGGAGCAGGTCGGCCTCGCCTACGCGGGCTGGGACCGGCTGCTCAACCGGGTTGCGCTGCCCGCCTGGCGGCTCGGCCGGATGCCCACCCACCTGAACGCCGGCGTGGTGTCCGCGCTGACCGAGCTCTCCCGCCGCGACCGCCTCGCGGGCGGGTACGAGTCCCGGCTCGGCGACCGCCCCGCCTGCGACCTGCTGGAGGAGCCCGGCCAGGTGGACGCGGCCGTCTCGCTGCTCGCCGCCGAGCTGTTCTTCGGCACCCCGACCACCGACTGGCAGGACCTCGATTGGGCGGACTACCCCGCGCAGGTGGTGGACCTCGGCTGGCGTACCCAGGCCGCCGCCCTGCAGGCCGCGCTGGACGGTACGGCGGCACCGGGCGCGGGCGGCGCCGGGCGCGGCGCGGCGCGCCACGGCGGTACTCGGCGGAGCCGCACCAACGGGCCGCCGCTGACCGGCCTGCTGGCCCGGCTCGCGGAGGGCGGGGGCGAGGTGCTGTCCGCCGCGCTGGCCACCCAGTTGGCGCGCGGCGGCCGGGGAGTGCCCCCGCTGCAGCCCGTGCGCACCGGTCGCGATCTGCTGGTCGAGCACGCGACCGCGCTGGTCTGCTGCGAGGCGATGGACTCGGGTACCGGCACCCCGGGCCTGGACTGGCTGGACGGCCCGGTGTTGCTGCTGGACGGCAAGCGCGGGCCCGACCCTGCCGGCCCGGTGGCGCAGGCGGTGGAGCAGGGCAAGGACGCCCCGTTGCGCGGCTGGCTGGAGGGCGCGGGGGTCCGGCTCGAGCGCCCTGTACGTCTGTGAGTCAGGCGGGGTTTCCGGAGGTCACGGCGGAGCACCGGGCTCCAACAGCACTTGTTGCTACCGTGGGGTGACGCAGCGCCAGCAATTTGTGGTGTGCTAGTCCGCAGCACGCACATACTTGTGGCACATGCCACCAGGCGGGGGCGCCGGGCCGGTCCCGGCAACTGTGGGAGGGGCGCGTGGGGACGGAACTCAACCGCCGCTGGGAGTCGGGCACGCTGGCACACGGTGTCTCCGACCCCTTCGGGCAAGGGCCGCTGCCCTGGCTGCGGAGTCCGGACCAGTACGTGGCCGGGGCCGGGGGCACCATCCCCTGGTACGTCAGCGTGGACGCACCCGGCCAGCAGCCGCTGGCCACCCCGCCGCCCAAACCGCCGGTCGGCACCCCGACCACCTCGGAGGACGTGAACCAGCAGATCAAGGGCTTCGCCTCGGCCGGTGTGGTCCGCCCCGGCGGGTCGGTGGACTTCCGGGTCACGGTGAACCCGCCGCGCGAGTTCACCGTGGACGTCTACCGGATCGGCCACTACAACGGCGACGGCGCCCACCACATGACGTCGAGCCCGCTGATCGCGGGCGTGGCCCAGGCAGCGCCGCTGGTGGTCAGCCGCACCGTCTCATGCCACCACTGGTGGCAGTCCTGGCGGCTGCAGATCCCGCAGGCCTGGAGACCGGGCGCGTACGTCGCGGTGCTCACCACCGCCGACAACCTGCACCGCAGCCACATCCCTTTCACCGTGCGGGACTTCGCCGGGTCCGGGCACCCGTGCGAGCTGCTGCTGGTGCTGCCCGACGTGACCTGGCAGGCGTACAACCTCTTCCCGGAGGACGGCCACCGCGGTGCCAGCCTCTACCACGCCTGGGACGACGGGGGCCGGCTGCTGGGCGAGCGGGAGGCCGCCGTCACGGTCTCCTTCGACCGGCCGCACGCGGGTGCCGGGCTGCCGCTGCACGTCGGCCACGCCTACGACTTCATCCGCTGGGCGGAGCGCTACGGCTACGACCTCTCCTACGCCACCGCCTCGGACCTGCACGCCGGCCTGGTCGAACCGGCCCGGCACAAGGCGCTGATCTTCCCCGGGCACGACGAGTACTGGTCCGAGCCGATGCGCCGTACGGTCGAGCGGGCCAGGGACAACGGGACTTCGCTGGTCTTCCTCTCCGCCAACACCATGTACTGGCGGGTCGAGCTGACGGCCGGTCCGTCCGGTGAGCCGAACCGGCTGCTCAACTGCCGCAAGCGCCAACGGGTTCCGGCCGGGCAGCCGGCAGCCGGGGTGCCCGGCAGCCAGAGCGCGCTGTGGCGGGACGCGGGCGAGCCGGAGCAGCACCTCCTCGGCGTCCAGTACGCGGGGAGCGTGCCCACGCCCGTTCCGCTGGTGGCCCGGAACACCTCGCACTGGCTCTGGGAGGGAACCGGTCTGCGGGAGGGGGAGCAGCTGCCCGGGCTGGTCGCGGGCGAGGCGGACTGCTACTTCCCGAGGGTCGCCCTGCCGGAGAACACCGAGCGGATCCTGCTCGCCCACTCCCCGTACCGCGACGTCCTCGGCAAACCCCGCCACCAGGAGACTTCGCTCTACCGGGCCCCCAGCGGCGCGTACGTCTTCGCGGCCGGCACCTTCGCCTGGTCCCCGGCCCTCGACCGCCCCGGCCACACCGACGAGCGCATCCAGCGGGCGACGGCCAACCTGCTCGACCACGTCTGCAAGGAGGGCTAGGGCCTGTCCGGTGGGGCGGGCGGGAGGGCGTCCGCGGTGCGCCGTCACGGGGGTTTTCCACGCCGGCGGGGCCCGTGCTGGTAAGGGGTGGGAGCTACGCGCGTGGAACAGGCTGGGAGGGGGCTTCGTGACAGACTCGGGGCCAGTGACCTCCCCTTTCTCGCCGAACCGGGGCGAGAACCACCCTGAGGACTGAGACACCTTGAGCGGATTTGTCACCAAGCCCGAGCCGGTCCAGGTACCCGGCCTGGTCCACCTGCACACCGGCAAGGTGCGCGATCTCTACCGTGCGGAGAACGGCGACCTGGTGATGGTGGCCAGTGACCGGACCTCCGCCTTCGACTGGGTGCTGCCGACCGACATCCCCGACAAGGGCCGGATCCTCACCCAGCTCTCGCTGTGGTGGTTCGAGCGGATCGCCGACATCGTGCCCAACCACGTGATCTCTACCGAGGTCCCGGCCGGCGCGCCCGCCGACTGGAAGGGCCGCACCCTGGTCTGCCGTGCCCTGGACATGGTCCCGGTGGAGTGCGTGGCCCGCGGCTACCTGGCCGGTTCCGGTCTGGTGGAGTACCAGGCGGACCGTACGGTCTGCGGCATCGCGCTGCCCGAGGGGCTCGAGAACGGCTCCGAACTGCCCGCGCCGATCTACACCCCGGCGCTGAAGGCCGAGGTCGGCGAGCACGACGAGAACGTCTCCTACGAGGAGACCGCCCGCCGGATCGGCTCCGAGCTGGCCGCCACCCTGCGGCAGACCACGCTGGCCGTGTACTCCCGGGCCCGGGACATCGCCCGCGAGCGGGGGATCATCCTCGCCGACACCAAGTTCGAGTTCGGCCTGCGCAACGGCGAACTGGTGATCGGCGACGAGGTGCTCACCCCGGACTCCTCCCGCTTCTGGCCCGTCGACCAGTGGGAGCCGGGCCGCGCCCAGCCGTCCTTCGACAAGCAGTTCATCCGCGACTGGCTGACCTCGCCCGAGTCCGGTTGGGACCGTGGGAGCGAGCTCCCGCCGCCCGCGCTGCCCGCCGACGTCGTCGAGCGCAGCCGCGCCAAGTACGTCGAAGCCTACGAGCGCCTGACCGGTCTCAACTGGGCCTGAGGGCCGAAGGCCGCCGGAGTCCCGCGCACTCCGGGCCGTTCGCGCTCCTGGAGTCCCCCCTGCCCCAGGGGCGCGAACGGCCCGACGGCGTGCGCCGGGGCGGCCGGACGGCACACCCCCGTCGCGCCGCCGCCCTGACCGGCGGTCAGATCCAGCCGTGCTCGCGCGCCACCCGGACCGCCGCGTGGCGGTTCTCCGCACCCAGCTTGGTGGCGGCGGAGGAGAGGTAGTTGCGTACCGTGCCGGGGGAGAGCGAGGCCCGTTCGGCGATCTCGGCGATCGAGGTGCCGTCGGCGGCCAGCTCCAGCACGTCGGTCTCCCGGGGCGTCAGCGGGCTCTCCCCGGCGCTGATCGCGTCGGCGGCCAGCTCGGGATCCACGTACCGGCCGCCGGCCCGGACGGTGCGGATGATCCCGGCCAGCTCCTCGGCCGAGACGGTCTTGGGCAGGAAGGCGCGCGCCCCGACCTCCAGCGCGCGCTTCAGGTAGCCGGGGCGGCCGTGACCGGTGACGATCATGGCGCGGCAGCCCGGCAGCCGCCGGCGCAGCTCGGCCGCCACCTCGATACCGTCCAGACCGGGCATCTGGAGGTCGAGCACGGCGACGTCAGGCCGGTGCGCCTCGGCCATCGCCAGCGCCTCGGGCCCGGAGGCGGCCTGGGCGACCACGGTGATGTCCTCCTCCAGCGCCAGCAGGGCGGCCATCGCGCCCCGGATCAGGTGCTCGTCGTCGGCGAGCAGGACGCAGATGCCCGGCGGCGGCGTTGCGTAGGCTGGGGCTCCGGTGGTGGGCCTGGTCATCCGGTGGTCTCCTCCAGGGCGGTGTCGGTACGGCCGTCGGCAAGGGGCAGGATCGCGGTGAGCCGGTGCCGCCCGGTGCCGGGCTTGCGGCAGGTGAGTTCGCCGCCGAGTGCGGTCAGCCGTTCGCGGAGTCCGGCCAGCCCGGTGCCGCTGCCCGTACTGGGCTTGGGGACCGTGGGCACACCGTCGTTCTCGATCTCCAGCACGGCCTGTCCACCGGTCAGTTCCAGCCGGATCGAGCAGTACCTGGCGTCGCTGTGCCGCAGCACGTTGGTGGTCGCCTCGCGGATCACCCAGCCGAGCACCGACTGGTCGGTGGGCGGCAGGGCGCCGGTGTCCGGGGCCAGCTCGGCGGTGCACTCGACCTGGGCGGAGCGCAACACCGAGCGCGCGCCAGCCAGTTCGACCCGGAGGTCCGCGGCCCGGTAGCCGCGCACCACCTCGCGGACCTCGCGCTGCGACTCCTGGGCGATCCGCTGCACCTCGGCCATCTGGTCGGCGGCCTCCGGGCGGCCCCGGCGGGCCAGTTGGACGGCGAGCTCGCTCTTCAGCGCGATGGTGGTCAGGTTGCGGCCCATCACATCGTGCAGGTCGCGCGAGAACCGCAGCCGCTCCTCGGCCACCGCCAGCTGCGCCTGGCTCTCCCGCGCGGCGTCCAGCTCCCAGACCACCTTGATGACCCAGGCCGAGATGCGCCAGGCGGCGGCCATGAAGGCGGTCCACAGGGCGGTGATGATCAACACCCCGATGGTGGCGGGGAGGGAGCACCCGGTGAAGTACCCCACCGGGCCGATCAGCGCCACGGCCGCCGCGCAGGTCAGGATGCCGGAGCGGAGCGGCAGTGCGACGAACACCGGAGCGAGGCTGTAGGTCACCAGGTAGGCGATCGCGGTGGCGGTGGCCGGGAGCCGGTCGTACGCGTGGGCCGGGGCGGCCAGCAGGAGCACCGGGACGGCGGCGGTCAGCAGCAGTCCGTTGGCGACCAGCCACCCGGTGGGCCTGCCGCGGCGGCCGACGTAGTGCTCCAGGGTGGCGCGCAGGGTGCAGATGGCCAGCACGGCGCCGGCTATGGAGGCCGTCATCGCGGCCGGAAGCAGGACCGGGGAGCGGGGGTGCAGGCTGGTGACGGAGTTCAGTGCGATCAGCGGCTGGATCAGCTCGGTCAGATACATCGACCAGCGGAAGTAGATCTCCGTGCGCTGCGGTTTCCCGGTGGCCCGCCAGCGTCGCACCGGTCTGCTCAGATCCACGTTCTTCTCGCCCCGTTCCCCCGAATCAATGATTGTGCTGTCTTCCTATCAGTCAAGGGCGTGGGCGAACTGAACTGGGGGGCGGGCGAAATGAACCGGCCTCAGCCGCGCGGCTCCCAGCGGAACCAGCGGCGGGCGGCCCAGACGGCGACGGCGATCCAGAGCACGGCCAGCCCGAGGTGCGGGAGGGCCTTGGCCCAGGTACCGAGGAAGTCGGTGGCGGCGGAGCTGCCGTCGGTGCCGAACCAGCCGATCCGCACCAGCTGGAAGGCCGGGGTGGTGGGCAGCGCGCGGCAGAAGGTGGCGAGCTGGTGCGGCAGGATCTCCAGGGGGATCATCATTCCGGAGCCGAGCTGTGCGAGCAGCATGATCGGCAGGGTGCTGATCCCGGCGCTCTCGACGGTCTTGGTGAAGGCGCTGGTGGCGGCTGCCAGAACGACCATCAGGGCTATGCCGAGCACCAGCCCGAGCACCAGCAGGACCGGGTTCACCGGCGCCGGCAGCTTCAGCACCACGGCCCCGCCGACGCCCAGGACGACGCACTCCACGAGCGCGAGGATCACCGAGGGTACGGCCGTCCCGCCGAGGATCTCCAGATCGGTCGCCTCGCCGGTGCGCATCCGCTTGAGCACCAGGGCGATGCGGCGGCCGACGTACGCGGCGGTCAGGTTGTAGTAGACGACGAACATCAGGATCATCCCCGCCACCGCGCTGATCAAGGTGGCGTGCTGGTCGAGATCCGGCTTGTGGGTGGCCATCTGCTTGAGCATGGAGTGCACCACGAGGACCATCGCCGCCGGCATCGCCAGGGCCATGTACAGCGCGGTGCGGTTGCGCAGCAGCAGGGTGGTCTCGGCGCGGCCGAGCGCGATCAGCCGGCCGAAGGACGAGGTCCGGGCCGGAGCGGCGGTGGCGGTCAGGGTGGTCATCGGGCAGATCCGATCAGAGCGGGGGTGTCGGTGTCGTTGTCGTTGTCGTTGTCGGCCTCCGCGGCGATCGCCAGGAAGGCCTCCTCGAGCGAGGCGCTGCGGGCGTCCAGCCCACCGAGCTCGATCTGGTGGTGTGCCGCCCAGCCGAGCAACTCGGTGAGGGTGGCCTGGAGTCGCGGGGTGCGCAGGGTGATCCGGCGGCCCTCGGCGCTGACCTCGGCGTCCAGCGGCGGCAGGCTGAGGTCCTGGTGGCGGCCGTGCCGCTCGGGCAGTTCGAAGGTGATCCTGGACGGGCGGTCGGCGATCACCTGGGCGACGGTGCCGCCGGTGACCACCCGGCCCCGGTGCATGATGGCGAGGCGGTCGGCGAGCTCCTGCGCCTCCTCCAGGTAGTGCGTGG
Organism: Kitasatospora sp. NPDC001175; assembly: GCF_053598215.1. Lineage (NCBI taxonomy): Bacteria > Bacillati > Actinomycetota > Actinomycetes > Kitasatosporales > Streptomycetaceae > Kitasatospora > Kitasatospora sp. NPDC001175. The sequence continues at coordinate 38,985 of NZ_JBSFJU010000057.1, forward strand.
TCAGCAGCACCGTGGTGCCCTGGGCCCGCAGCTCGCGGACCAGCCGCCAGACGGCGGCCCGGGCCTCCGGGTCCAGGCCGGTGGAGGGTTCGTCCAGGAAGAGCACCTCGGGACGGCCGAGCAGCGCCATGGCCAGGTCGAGCCGGCGCCGCTCGCCGCCGGAGAGCTGCTTGACCCGTACCCGGCGCCGGTCCAGCAGGCCGACCAGGTCGAGCGCCTCGTCCACCGGGCGGGCACCGCTGGTGAGCCCGGACCAGGTGCGGCCGGTCTCGGCGACGGTGAGCTCGGAGGGGAAGCCGCCTTCCTGCAGCATGATCCCGATCCGGGGCCGGACCAGCGCCCGCGCCCGGTACGGGTCGTGGCCGAGCACCTGGACCGTTCCCCCGGTCGGGGCGGCCAGGCCCTCGATCAGCTCCATGGTGGAGGTCTTTCCCGCGCCGTTGGTGCCGAGCAGGGCGAAGAGCTCACCCCGGCGGACGGTGAGGTCGATGCCGCGGACGGCGTCGAAACCGGCCGGTCCGGCGGGACCGTAGCGGCGCTGCAGGCCGCGGACCTCGATGGCGGGCTGCTGCTCGGAGGAGCTGCTGTTCTTCATGCCCTCAGCCTCCCGTCGGCCGGGCTGCGGGGGCAGTGCGTGCCGTCATCGAAGGCCGGTGCGGATCCACGGACCGGCGATGACAAATGTCATGAGTGGAGGAACGGTGGAGATGCGCGCGGCCGGCGGAGAACGCCTGGGAAAAGCCGGCCGGGGTGGAGACGACGGCCACGGACGGGGCGGCGGGAGACGGAGACGGCGAAGGCCCCCTCGCTTGAGGGGGCCTTCGCAACCGGAGCGGACGACGAGATTCGAACTCGCGACCCTCACCTTGGCAAGGTGATGCTCTACCAACTGAGCCACGTCCGCACGATCTTCAATTATGAGTACTGCGAGAGTACTACGAGCGGACGACGAGATTCGAACTCGCGACCCTCACCTTGGCAAGGTGATGCTCTACCAACTGAGCCACGTCCGCACGGTGCGTTTCGACGTTTCCGTCTGGTGCACCAGCCGCCTCTCCGGTTCCCCGTTGCGGCGACGAGGAATACTCTACCCCATCTTTCGGGGTGGTCGCCCCACCCTTCCCGCCGACGCGGTCGGGGCGGGGGCGACGGGTCTGCCGGGGCGGGTCAGTTCGCCTCGGCGAAAGCCTCGTAGACGTGCTTGGGGATGCGGCCGCGGGCGGGCAGCTCCATGCCGCGCGACTGGGCCCAGGCGCGGACCGCGGCCGGGTCGGGGGTGAGCGCGGTGCGACGGAAGGACTTGCCGGTACGGCTCTGGCGCCGCCCGGCGGCGACGAACGGAGCGAGGGCCTCCCGCAGCTTCTCCGCGTTGTCCACGGACAGGTCGATCTCGTACGACTTCCCGTCTACGCCGAAGTGGACGGTTTCCGCCGCGGCGCCGCCGTCCAGGTCGTCGGAGAGCGTGACAACTACACGCTGAGCCATGGGTGTCAATCCTCTCGGGCAATTCGGCCGTCGGGCGCGGGCTGCGCTCGCCGACCCCGTGCACCGGCTGGGAATGATGAGCAGGCGGACGGCATCGGCCCATGCCGATACGCCCGACTCTCCGTTGCCGGTCGCCCTATTCTGCACCCGAAGCGGGTGGAAATCGAAGGCCTCCATGCTTTCTTTTTCCGAATTTTCATCGGTCTTCACGCTTGGCGGATAGTCCCGATACGGGTGGTCGATCTGTCCGGAGTGCCGGTATTCGGACGTTCCCGTGGATGCTCCACAAGGGGGATTTAAGCCGCTGAAAGCGGGCACTCCAAGAGGTGGCTGAGCGCCCTGGAACCCTTGGTACGTAAGGGGCGTTGGTCTACGCGCGTTGCCCTGACCGGCAGGCAAACTCGGCCGAAAGCCCCGGTAGTCTGAAGGTCCCCCGCCTTCACGCACCACACCACCGGGAGTGCAAGTGGCACGCGTCGTAGTCGACGTCATGCTCAAGCCGGAGATCCTCGACCCCCAGGGACAGGCGGTGCAGCGTGCACTGCCCCGTCTGGGATTCGACGGGATCGCCGATGTCCGTCAGGGCAAGCGTTTCGAACTGGAGCTGGAAGGGCCGGTGGACGACGCCGCGCTCGCCCGCATCCGCGAAGCCGCCGAGACCTTCCTCGCCAACACCGTGATCGAGGACTTCACCGTCCGCATCGAGGAGGAGGCGAAGTGACGACCCGCGTAGGCGTAGTCACTTTCCCCGGCTCTCTCGACGACCGCGACGCCCAGCGCGCGGTCCGCCTGGCCGGCGCCGAGCCGGTTGCCCTCTGGCACCGTGACAAGGATCTCCACCAGGTCGACGCGGTCGTCCTGCCGGGCGGATTCAGTTACGGCGACTATCTCCGGGCCGGTGCCATCTCCCGCTTCTCGCCCGTGATGCAGACCATCATCGAGCAGGCGAAGCTGGGAATGCCGGTCCTCGGCATCTGCAACGGCTTCCAGGTGCTCACCGAGTCGCACTTGCTGCCCGGTGCGATGCTCCGCAACAACCACCTGCACTTCATCTGCCGTGAGCAGAAGCTGCGCGTGGAGAATGCGGGTACCGCGTGGACGTCTGATTACCAGGCGGGACAGGAGATTTACATCCCGCTGAAGAACATGGACGGCCGCTACACCGCCGACGCCCGCACCATCGACGAGCTCGAGGCCGAGGGCCGGGTCGTTTTCCGCTACCTGGCCAGTGGCCCGGGCGAGGTGGGTAACCCGAACGGTTCGCTCAATGACATTGCCGGCATCTGCAACGCCGCCGGCAACGTCGTCGGTCTGATGCCGCACCCGGAGCACGCCGTCGAACCGCTGGTCGGCACCGGCGGAACCGATGGTCTGGGCTTCTTCACTTCCGTTCTGAAGCAGCTGGTGAACACCTGATGTCCCTCGACACCGTCAAGAACGCCGAGCAGACCCCGGACGCCGCCCAGCCCTGGGCCGAGCTCGGTCTGAAGGAAGACGAGTACGCCCGGATCCGGGAGATCCTCGGCCGCCGCCCCACCGGCGCCGAGCTGGCGATGTACTCCGTCATGTGGTCGGAGCACTGCTCGTACAAGAGCTCCAAGGTGCACCTGAAGCAGTTCGGCGAGAAGAAGCCGGACAGCGACGCGATGCTGGTCGGTATCGGCGAGAACGCCGGCGTTGTGGACGTCGGCCAGGGTTACGCGGTCACCTTCAAGGTCGAGTCGCACAACCACCCGTCGTACATCGAGCCCTACCAGGGCGCGGCCACGGGTATCGGCGGCATCGTCCGCGACATCCTGGCGATGGGCGCCCGGCCGGTCGCCGTGATGGACCCGCTGCGCTTCGGCGCGGCCGACCACCCGGACACCCGGCGCGTGCTGCCCGGGATCGTCTCGGGCATCGGCGGATACGGCAACTGCCTGGGCCTGCCAAACATCGGCGGCGAGGTCGTCTTCGATTCCTGCTACCAGGGAAACCCGCTGGTCAACGCGCTCTGCGTGGGCGTGATGAAGCACGAGGACATCCACCTCGCGCAGGCCTCCGGCGCCGGCAACAAGGTCATCCTGTACGGCGCCCGGACGGGCGGCGACGGCATCGGCGGTGTCTCGGTGCTGGCCTCGGAGACCTTCGACGCGACCGGCCCGGCCAAGCGCCCCGCCGTCCAGGTCGGCGACCCGTTCCAGGAGAAGCTGCTCATCGAGTGCACCCTGGAGATCTTCGCCGAGAAGCTGGTCAAGGGCATCCAGGACCTCGGCGGCGCCGGGCTGTCCTGCGCCACCAGCGAGCTGGCCTCGGCCGGCTCGGGCGGTATGCGGATCGAGCTGGACACCGTGCCGCTGCGCGACCACACGCTCTCGCCGGAGGAGATCCTCATGAGCGAGTCGCAGGAGCGCATGTGCGCGATCGTCGAGCCCGACAAGGTCGACCGCTTCCTGGAGATCTGCGAGAAGTGGGACGTCATCGCCACCGTGATCGGTGAGGTGACCGACGGCGAGCGCCTGGAGATCTTCTGGCACGGTGAGCTGGTGGTGGACGTACCGCCGCGCACCGTTGCCCACGAGGGTCCGACCTACCACCGCCCGTACGCCCGCCCGAGCTGGCAGGACGCGCTTCAGGCCGACGCGCCGACGGGGTCCCGGCTCGCCCGGCCCGCCGATGGCGAGGCGCTGAAGGCGGACCTGCTGAAGGTCGTCGGTTCGCCGAACCAGGCCTCCAAGGCGTGGATCACCGACCAGTACGACCGCTTCGTGCTCGGCAACACGGTGCTCGCCTCGCCCGAGGACTCCGGCATGATCCGGATCGACGAGGAGACCGACCTCGGTGTCTCCCTCGCCACCGACGGCAACGGCCGCTACACCAAGCTGGACCCGTACACCGGTGCCCAGCTGGCTCTGGCCGAGGCGTACCGCAACGTCGCGGCCGGCGGCGCCAAGCCGCTCGCCGTCTCCGACTGCCTCAACTTCGGCTCCCCCGAGGACCCGGACGTGATGTGGCAGTTCGCCGAGGCCACCCGCGGCCTGGCCGACGCCTGCCAGGTGCTCGGCACCCCGGTCACGGGCGGCAACGTCTCGCTCTACAACCAGACCGGCGAGGTCGCCATCCACCCGACCCCCGTGGTCGCGGTGCTCGGCGTCATCGACGACGTCAACCGGCGCACCCCGATCGGCTTCGGCGAGTCCGGCCAGCTGCTCTACCTGCTCGGTGACACCGCCGACGAACTGGGCGGCTCCGCCTGGTCGCAGGTCATCCACGACCACCTCGGCGGCCTGCCGCCCAAGGTGGACCTGGAGCGCGAGCGGCTGCTCGGCGAGATCCTGATCGCCGCCTCGCGCGACGGCATGATCGACGCCGCGCACGACCTCTCGGACGGCGGTCTGGGCATGGCGCTGGTGGAGAGCTGCCTCAAGGGCGGCAACGGTGCCCGGGTCGTGGTGCCGGAGGGCATGGACCCGTTCGTGTTCCTGTTCTCCGAGTCGGCTGGGCGCGCGGTGGTCGCGGTGCCGCGCAGCGAGGAGGTCCGGTTCAACGACATGTGCGGTGCGCGCGGTCTCCCGGCCACCCGCATCGGTGTCGTGGACGGCGAAACCCTCGACGTCCAGGGCCAGTTCAGCGTCTCGCTGACCGAGCTCAAGGACGCGCACACCGGCGTCATCGAGGCGCTGCTCGCCTAGTCCGTTCGCACGCGGCCCCGTCCGGGGCGGCGCGACAGTGGTCAGGGGCGCGGGGAACCGCGCCCCTGACCACTGTCGCGGCCGGTACTCAACCCCGCCGTGCGCCCGCTCGGCCGGGCCGCTGTTCCGTACACCGGCGCTTCGTTAGCCTGCCGGGTATGACCAAGCCCCGTGTGTACGACCCCGTCAAGGTCCGCGCCGCCCTCGCCGGGCAGGCCGAGGTGCTGCGCGGCGCGGTCCGCGAGCTCTGCGCCCGTCCCGATGCCGAGGAGATGCTCAACCGGCCTACCAGGCTGGGGGACTGGAAGGTCCGGCAGTTGGTCGCGCACCTCGGCCAGGCGCTGGAGATGCTGCCCGGGCGGCTCGACGGCCCGGTGCCGGGGGGCGATCCGCTGCCCCTGGTCGAGTGGGTGGGCCTGACGCGGACCGCGGCCGCGGCGGTCGAGGAGATGGTCGAGGAGCACGCGCGGAAGGCCTTCGGGGGCACTCCCGAGGAGGTGGCCCGGGAGTTCGACCGGGCCGCCGACGCACTGCTGAGCGCCCTGGACCGCCCCGAAGTCGCCGAGCCCGGACGGAAGTTCGCGAGCCGCTTCGGCCCGATACTGATGACCGACGTACTGGTCACCCGCCTGGTCGAGGCCGTGGTGCACGCGGACGACCTCGCGGACGCGCTCGGCCTGGCCGGCTTCCCGCACGTCAAGCAAGCGGTGGCCGCCGTCACCCGGCTGCTGGCCGACGCGTTCGCCGCGCAGGTCCCCGGAGGATCAGTGGAGTTGAGGATCCCCCCGTACGCCGTGGTGCAGGCCGTACCCGGGCCGAGGCACACCCGGGGCACCCCGCCGAACGTCGTCGAGACCGACCCGCTCAGCTGGATCCGCCTCGCCACCGGACGCACCGACTGGGCCGCCGCGGTCGAGTCCACCGCGGTCTCGGCCAGCGGGGAGCGCAGCGACCTCTCCGGGTACCTGCCCGTCATGGGCTGACGGACGCCTGCGCCGAGCCGTCGCGGAGGGCCAAGTAAGCTCACCAACCGGCCGGAGAGGCAAGGACGATGGGGGAGTGGGCATGACCGGGCAGGGCCACGCGATACCGCCGCTGCGGGCCGGACGACGCCCGGCCGGGGCCGCGCTGCTGGGCTGGCTGGACGACGACCGCGCCCCCCGGCTCTGCCGGATCGCCGGAGCACCCGGCTCGGGCAAGACCCACCTGCTGGAGTGGCTGGTCCAGGCCTGCGGCGGTGAAGGGGCCCCGGAGCGGCGGCGGCTGCACGCCGTGGTCCCGGCCGACGGCACGAGCGTACGGGGCGTGGTCTGGGCGCTCGGCCGCCGACTCGGCGTGGTCGCCCGCACTCCCGGCGACCTGCTCAGCGCGCTGGCCGAGAGCGACGGTCGGACGGTCGTCTGCCTGCCCGGCCTCAACCGGGCCGCCGACCCCGCCCGGCTGGTCGCCGAACTCCTCGACCCGCTGCTGCGCCTGCCCCGGGTCCGGCTGATCGTGGAGGCCCCGGAGGGCAGCCCCGGGGCGCTCGGCCTCACCGCCGTCGAGCAGCCCGCCGTCCTCGACCTCGATCTGCCGCAGTGGACCGACCAGGCCCGCTACCAGCACTGGTGCGCGGGCCTGAACGCCGACTCCGCCGGCTACCCGAGCCCGGGTGCCGCGCTCGGCCACACCCGGCCCGAAGCCCCCGTCACCGTGGCCCAACTGGCCGCCCGGGTGCCGCGCCGCGGTGACGGCGGCCTCGACCCGACCACCGCCGACGAGCGGGTGCTCTCCGAACTCTGGACGGCGACCACCCGCGAGGGCGGCACCGTCGGGCTGCTGGCCGATCCGGCCATGCTCACCTGTGCGGGGCCGGTCGCGGTGACCGCCGCCCTGGAGGACATCGGCGGCCCGATCCCGGCCGCCTGGGACGCGGCCGGGCCGGCGCTGATCGCCGAACCCGACCCCGGCGTACGGGCCACCCTGCTGCGCACCCGGCTGATCGGCTTGGACGACCGGGCCGCCGAGCGGCTCGCCACCGTGCCCGCGCCCTGGCGCGGGGCCTGGGCGCTCTGGCCCAACTCCTCGATCGGTTGGCCCGGTCCGGTGGCCTCGCTGGCTCTCGGCGCGGGCGCCTACGCGGGCCAGCTGCTGCTCGCCGACCCGGGGGGCACCATCCGCACCGTCCAGGCGGAGACCGGTGTCCCGCTGGCCCGGGTGGCCACGCCGGGTCCCGAGCCGTTGCGGGCGCTCGCCGTCACCGCCGACGGCGAGGTGCTGCTGCTGGACGCCTCGGGCGGCCTGGAGGCGGTACCGGCTCCCGGGGGTACTGCCGAACAGCCCTCGGCGACGGCGGGTCCGCTGGACGCGCTGCGCGGTGCGGCCGAGGGCGGCCTGAGCGCGCTGGCCACCGTCCCCGGTTTGCCCGGCTCGGCGCCGGCGGTGGCCGACGAGTCCGGTTCGGTGCACTGGTACCAGGACGGCACGGTACTCACCGAGCGGCTGCACACCGGCCCGGTGACGGCCCTCGCGGGTGCCGTCGTGGACGGGCGCCCGGTGCTGGTCTGCGGTGGCTTCGACGGGACCGTCCGGGCCTGGTGGCCCGGAACGGCGCCGCAGGCCGAGCCGTCGGCCCGTCGTCAGGGGCCGGTCAACGCGGTCGCCGCGGCCGGGACCCCGGCCGGCCTGGTGCTCGCCGCCGCCTGGGCCGACGGCCTGGTCCGGATCAGCGCGCCGCACCGTTCCGAGCCGCTGGACCTGCGCCTTGGCTCCCAGGTCTGGGCCCTCACCCTGGCCGACGGCCGACTGGTCCTCGGCACCTCGGACGGCATCGCCGCGATCGAGTACTGACCCGAAGCGCGGGGGACCGCGTGGGCTGCCGGGGCCGCTCGCGCGGCCCGGTGGGACGGGGCCCCGCGGTTACGGCACGCTCGGACCGCTGATGTAGGTGCCGTCGGCGGTGTACGGCCAGGCGTTGGGCAGGCAGCCGTTGAGGCCGTAGATCTGCTGCATCATCGCCGGGGCGAGCTTGCCCTTGCCGGGGCAGCCTTCGTGGCCGTGGCCGATCCGGTGGCCGACCTCGTGATTGATGATCAGGGCGCGGTAGTCGTCGATCGATCCGGTGAACTGCGGCGAACCGGTGTTCCAGCGCTTGAGGTTGACCACGACCTGCGGGCCGACGTCGCAGTTCACCTCGCCGCCGGTGTTCAGTCCACCGGTCGCGCAGATCGCGTCGACGGTGGCCGGTGAGGCGATCTTGATGGTGAAGTCGTACTTGCCGTCGGACACCAGCTGGAAGCCGTCCTTGCCGTTGGTGGTCCAACTCCGCTTGTCGGAAAGGATGTTGTGGATCTGCTTGGCGGCGGCCTGGGCGTCGATCCCGATGCCGTCCTCGACCTCGACCTTGTAGCGGCGGATGTTGCCCTGCCCGGCGGCGGCGCCGTCGGCGACGGCCGTGGTGAAGGTGCCCTTGCCCTTGGCCGGTCCGGGGTCGGCCGAACTGCTCGCCGGGGGCGGGGCCGAGGGCGAGGACGGCGACGAGGAGGACGAGGACGTGGCGCCGGGTGAACTCGGCGTCTCCACGCGGCCGCTGGGGCTGTCCGAACCGCCGGCGGCGGGCGACTCGCTCATCGACGGGACCGCCCGGGCCTGGGCGGTCGGACCGGCGGTCGGCCTGTCGCTGCCGCCGCCGGGTACCACCAGTGCGGCGGCCGCGGCGAGGCCTCCGCCCAGCAGTGCGAGCTGAATGGCCAGTCTGCGTCGCTTGGCCTGTCGGCGGCGTCTGGCCTGCCGGCGGTTCGGGGCGGCCTGGGAACGGCCCTTCGTGGTTGCTCGCACGCGTACGCTCTCTGGTCGCCCGACAGGGTGATGCACCGTCAACTAGTTGACGGTGTCGACCACCCTTGCACGCCGCGCGGCGGGCTGTCCACATACTCTCAATTCGACCGGAGCGCAAGACCCCCGATGCCACGGATGGTGCCCGAACGCCTCCGGACCGTGTGCGGGGGCGCGGATGGCAGACTTCACTGCATGACCAACTACAAGAACCTGCTCGGCGGACCGGAACCGACCCTGCTGCCCGAGGACGAGCAGCCGTACCGGATGCTCGGCGAGGAGTCGGCGTCCCCGACCCAGGTCGCGGCGGCGTTCCCGACCTTCTCGCTGGCCTGGGCGATGCTCGCCGACGACGCCTTCGACGCCGGTCGCGTGGTGGAGTCGTACGCCTACGCGCGCACCGGTTACCACCGGGGCCTGGACGCGCTGCGCCGCAACGGCTGGAAGGGCCACGGCCCGGTGCCGTGGGAGCACCGGGGCAACCGGGGATTCCTGCGCTGCCTCGCCGGCCTGGCCCGCGCGGCGGACGCGATCAAGGAGACCGAGGAGGCCGAGCGCTGCTGGCAGTTCCTGCGCGACAGCAGCGCGGAGGCTTACGCCGAGCTCAAGCAGTAGCCGCCCGCCGCTCATGCCGAAGGGGTGCCCTCCGCCGTCGCGGAGGGCACCCCCTGGTGCTCTCGGGGCCTTGCCCGGTGGGCCGGGGCCTTGCCCGGTGGGCCGGGGCCTTGCCCGGTGGGCAGGGACCTTGCCTGGTGGGCCGGGACCCACCCGATTCGGCCGGGCCTTTACTTGATGCGGTTGCCGGCCGAGCGCAGCTGCTGGGCGGCCTCGAGCACGCGGGCGGCCATGCCCGCCTCGGCCAGCTTGCCCCAGGTGCGCGGGTCGTAGGTGCTCTTCTTGCCGACCTCGCCGTCGACCTTCAGCACACCGTCGTAGTTCTTGAACATGTGGTCCGCGACCGGGCGGGTGAACGCGTACTGGGTGTCGGTGTCGAGGTTCATCTTCACGACGCCGTTCTCCAGCGCGGTGGCGATCTCCTGCGGGGTGGAGCCGGAGCCGCCGTGGAAGACGAAGTCGAACGGGTCGGTCTTGCCGTACTGCTTGCCGATCGCGTCCTGCAGCTCGCGCAGCAGCTCCGGCTTCAGCACCACGTTGCCCGGCTTGTAGACACCGTGGACGTTGCCGAAGGAAGCGGCCAGCAGGTAGCGGCCCTTCTCGCCCAGGCCCAGGGCCTCGGCGGTGCGGACGGCGTCGTTGACGGTGGTGTACAGCTCGTCGTTGATCTCGTGCGAGACGCCGTCCTCCTCGCCACCGGTCGGGGTGATCTCGACCTCAAGGATGATCTTGGCGGCGGCGGCCTGGGCGAGCAGCTCCTGGGCGATGCTCAGGTTGTCGCTCAGGGTCTCGGCGGAGCCGTCCCACATGTGCGACTGGAAGAGCGGGTTCTGGCCCTTGGCCACGCGCTCGGCGGAGATCGCCAGCAGCGGGCGGACGTAGCCGTCCAGCTTGTCCTTCGGGCAGTGGTCGGTGTGCAGCGCGACGGTGATGTCGTACTTGGCGGCCACGATGTGGGCGAACTCGGCGAGCGCGACGGCGCCGGTCACCATGTCCTTCTTGTGCTGGCCGCCGAGGAACTCCGCGCCACCGGTGGAGATCTGGATGATGCCGTCGCTCTCGGCCTCGGCGAAACCGCGCAGGGCGGCGTGCAGCGTCTGCGACGAGGTGACGTTGATGGCCGGGTAGGCGAACTTGCCCGCCTTGGCCCGGTCGAGCATCTCGTTGTAGACCTCGGGAGTTGCGATGGGCATGCGAATCCGCTCCTGTCGGTGTGGGGCGCTCGGACGACTCTGTCCGAGACGCGGTACGCCTGGGTCGAAATGAGGCAGTTGCTGGCCGGCGCGACGCTGCGCTGCGGCTCCGGCACCCGGTTCGACGGTGCCGACCGCGGTACGAGGGACGAGGGTGGTTCCATGACCGCGAGGCGGACACCCGTGCCATCTTCCCAGACTCGTCCCCCGGGGTCACCCAGCGGCCCACCACCTGGGACGGAGCCCTTCGAAGCGGGCCGCGAAGGCGCTGCCGGGGCCCCGCCGTACCGGTGTCTTCAGCTCTTCGCCAGCCCGGAACGCTATCCTGCGCGCGTGGACACCATGAACCAGCTAGCCGTCAACGTGCTCGACGCAAAGTCGCTGATCTCGTCGCTGGGTGCCATCGGGCTGCTCGCGATCATCTTCGCCGAGACGGGCCTGCTGGTCGGGTTTTTCTTCCCCGGCGACTCCCTGCTGATCCTGGCCGGAGTGGCCGCCTCCAGCGCCGCCTCCACGGTGCTGGGCGAGGGCGCCAGGCTCCCGGCCGCGGTGCTCTTCCTCGGCGCGCCGATCTGCGCCGTCGCCGGAGCGCAGCTCGGCCATCTGATCGGCGCCAAGGTCGGACCACGGCTGTTCGACAAGCCCGAGTCGAAGATCTTCCGCCGGGAGTACGTGGTCAAGGCGGAGGAGTACTTCGACAAGTTCGGCCCGGCGAAGGCCGTGGTGATGGCCCGCTTCATCCCGATCGTGCGGACCTTCCTCAACCCGGTCGCGGGCACGCTGGAGATGCCGGCCAAGACCTTCTTCGCCTGGAACGTGGTCGGCGGTGTGCTGTGGACCGAGTCCATGCTGGCGATCGGCTACTTCTTCGGTGACGCGATGGCGCCGGTGATCGACAAGTACCTGATCCCGGCGATGGCGCTGATCGTCCTGATCTCGGTCTCGCCGATCATCGTCGAGGTGCTGCGGGAGCGCAAGAAGAAGAAGGCCGGCCTGGCCACCGAGGGCAGCGAGCCGGTCACCGGGGGCGGCCGCCACCGCAAGGTCTGAACGGGGCGGCCCGGACGACGGCGACGGCCGGTGTTTCACCGCAGCGGGGTCCGGGGCTGGCTCATAGCTTCCGCGGCTCTGCTGCTGGTGGGAGCCGTCGCCACCTTGCCTCTGAC
>NZ_JBSFJU010000058.1:0-48154 GCF_053598215.1 Kitasatospora sp. NPDC001175
ACCTGGCAGGGCTGAACCGCTTCGACCACTTCGTGGTCCGCTCCGAGCACGACGTGCGGACCCTGGCCGCTCCTCCTCGTGAGGGGCGGGGCAACGCCGTTTTCATCCGGTGCGCGTACCGTCGGCGGCGACCGGGTATGGCCGAACCGGAACCCCGTGCGCACCTTGTGCCGCGCGCCCTGATCGGCCCCGGGAGGCAGCCCGTGCTCGTCGAGTCGTTCGCCTTCGTGCTCATCGGACTGGCCGTCGGGGCCGGGGCGCTGACCCTGCTGCCCGAGTACTTCCCGGCGGCACGGAGCCTGACGGTCGGCACCGGAGTGGTGGCGGCCCTGCTGTCCGGGCTGATCTCCCGGTTCACGCTCGACGCCGGGCTGCCCGCCCTCTCACTGGCGATCTCGGCGATCGGCTCCGCCCTGCTGGTCTCGGTGCTGGCGCGCCCCGAGCCCGCCGCCGAACACGGCCGCCACCGCCACGCCTGAGCGGGCCGCGCGGCCCCGCCTCCGTGAAGACCGCTCCGTACCGCCCGGGGCCGCGCCGCCCCGGTTCAGGAGGCGAGCCCCAGGGCGGCCATCCGCCTGGTGTGGGCCTCGGTGATCCGGGTGAACATCTTGCCGACCTCGACCAGGTCGAAGCCCTGCACCTGCGCGCCGCCGACCAGCAGGTTGGAGAGCGCGTCCCGCTCGGCGACCACCCGCTGCGCCTGGCTGAGCGCCTCGCCCATCAGTCGCCGGCCCCAGAGCGCCAGCCGCCCGCCGACCCGGCCGTCCGCTTCGATCGCCTGCCGCACCCGGTCCACGGCGAACTGCGCGTACCCGGTGTCCGCCATCACCCGCAGCACCAGCTCGCGGGTGTCGTCGTCCAGCCGGACCGCCACCTCGCGGTAGAAGTCGCTGGCGATCGAGTCGCCGACGTACGCCTTGACCAGGCCCTCCAGCCAGTCCGAGGGGGCCGTCATCCGGTGGAAGGACTCCAGCGGCTCGACGAAGGGGCTCATCACCTCGGTCGGGTCCGCACCGATCTCCACCAGGCGGTCGTGCAGCAGCTGGTAGTGCTGGAACTCGGCGGAGGCCATCCTGGCCAGCGCGGCCTTGTCGGCGAGGCCGGGGGCGAACTTGGCGTCCTCGGCGAGCCGCTCGAAGGCGCTCAGCTCGCCGTACGCGAGCGCGCCGAGCAGGTCGAGCACGGCCGCCCGGTAGCCCGGGTCCGCCGCGCAGGCCGTCCAGTCCCCGATCGAACCGATCGGGCGCTCGGCCCCGGGTTCCTGAGTCTCCATCAGTCCTCGCTTCTCGATGCCCCGTTGTACAGTCGGGACTCTGCCACAGCGCGGCGGCCCGGGCCCGGCCGCCGAGAGCCCGCGTCGGTCGGGCGATCCGGCGGCACCCGGCCCACCAGGGGCAGAGTCACGGCTCGCCACCCTAGACCGGCCGGCCGCCGCCGCCCGACACCGCAGACCAGCGCGGCTGCCGCGTTAGCCGCGTCACGTGTTCGAGTGGTCGCCGGACTGTATGGTTGGTGGCGAGGCTTGGTGTATTCGCGCGGTCCGCCACCCACGGCAGGCCGCGCAGACGTACTCCGTGCGGCACCGAGCACTCACGTACGCGGATGCCCGGTCGGAGAGCCGATCGGCTCCGACCTTGGCTTGGACTTCAAGCCTTGGCACCGCATCAGTGGCCGAGCGAGGGCCGTTGCGGACCGCGCCGTACGGCGAAGGTCCCGCGCCCGGCTCCTCACGGGAACCCTCCCCCACGCCGCCGGATGACGCGCCCGCCACCGGGCCGCGCGAGCCGGCAGGCCGCAGGGGCAGGCGCGGTTGTGCGTCCCGCGGCTGCGGCAGGGCCTGACAGGCCCGCGAGCAGCCGTGCGGCTGCCCGCCCCGCCTCTCGCTCTCGGCCCCACCACATGGAAGAGGCAGCACCCTGTCCACCACCGTTGAACACAAGACCACCTTCCGGGAGCTGGGGATCCTCCCGGAGACCGCCGAGGCCCTGGAGTCCGTCGGCATCGTCCACCCCTTCCCCATCCAGGAGATGACCCTGCCGGTCGCGCTGACCGGGCACGACGTCATCGGCCAGGCCAAGACCGGCACCGGCAAGACCCTCGGCTTCGGCCTCCCGCTGATCGAGCGGGTCGTGGTCCACGCCGACGTCGACGCCGGCCGCGCCACCGAGGAGCAGCTCTCCGACAGCCCGCAGGCACTGATCGTGGTGCCGACCCGCGAGCTGTGCACCCAGGTCACCAACGACCTCCAGACGGCCGGCAAGGTCCGCAACGTCCGCGTGCTCGCGGTGTACGGCGGCCGGGCGTACGAGCCCCAGGTGGAGGCGCTCAAGAAGGGCGTCGACATCGTGGTCGGCACCCCGGGCCGGCTGCTCGACCTGGCGGGCCAGCGCAAGCTGGACCTGTCGAAGGTCCGCGCGCTGGTCCTCGACGAGGCCGACGAGATGCTCGACCTGGGCTTCCTTCCGGACGTCGAGAAGATCATCACCATGCTGCCGGCCAAGCGGCAGACCCTGCTCTTCTCGGCCACCATGCCGGGCCAGGTGATCAACCTCGCCCGCCGGTACATGAGCCAGCCCACCCACATCCGGGCCGCCGCGCCGGACGACACCGGCACCACCGTGGCCAACATCGAGCAGCACGTCTTCCGTGCCCACTCGCTCGACAAGGTCGAGATGGTCTCGCGCATCCTGCAGGCCGAGGGCCGCGGTCTGTGCATGATCTTCTGCCGCACCAAGCGGACCGCCGCCGACGTCTCCGAGCAGCTGACCAGGCGCGGCTTCGCAGCCGGCGCGGTCCACGGCGACCTCGGCCAGGGCGCCCGCGAGCAGGCCCTGCGGGCCTTCCGCAACGGCAAGGTCGACGTCCTGGTCTGCACTGACGTCGCCGCCCGCGGCATCGACGTCGAAGGCGTCACCCACGTCATCAACTACCAGTGCCCCGAGGACGAGAAGACCTACCTGCACCGGATCGGCCGCACCGGCCGCGCCGGGGCCTCCGGCACCGCCGTCACGCTGGTCGACTGGGACGACATCCCGCGCTGGCAGCTGATCAACAAGGCGCTGGACCTGCCGTTCAACGAGCCGGAGGAGACCTACTCCACCTCGGCCCACCTGTACGAGTTGCTGAAGATCACCCCGGGGACCAGTGGTGTCCTGCCGCGCTCCGAGCGGACCCGGGCGGGCCTGAACGCGGAGGAGGTCGAGGACCTCGGCGAGACCGGCGGACGCGGTTCGCGCTCCGGCCGCTCGCGGGGCGGGCGCACGGCTGCGGCCGCCGAGGAGGCCCCGGCCGAGCGCCCGGCGCGTACGCCCAGGCAGCGTCGCCGGACCCGTGGCGGCGTGAGCGCCGAGGTGGCGCCGAACGCCGCCGGGGCCGCGGCTCCGGCCGAGACCGAGGCTGCGGCTCCGGCCGACGCTCCGGCCGCGGTCCTCTCGGACACCGCCGCCGGCGAGGGCACGGCCGAGGCTCCGCGCCGGCGCCGTCGGCGCACGCGCAGCGCGGCGAGCGGTGAGGCCGGAGCTGAGGCCGCGGCGGCCGTGGAGGCCGTGGAGGCCGGCGCCGCGACGGACGAGGCCGGCGAGGCGGAGGCCGGGCAGGCCCCGCGCCGCGCCCGTACGCGCACCCGCACCCGCCGCTCCGCCGTGACCCCCGAGGCCGCCCCGGAGAGCTGAACCACCCCGGACGGGCGGGCCTGGTCCTCGCGACCCGGCCCGCCCGTCGGCTTTCTCCCCGGCGCGCCGGATGGTTCCCCGGACGCCTTGCGGATTCCCGCCCGCTCCGGAAGTCTCCGTGAGTGGCTAAGCTCGGGGTAGTTGTGGCTACCGAGGAGTAGGGCCGATGAGCACGCCGCCGTTCCTGACGCTTCCCGGCTGCGTCCGGGCGCTTCGACTGGAGACCGCCCGAGGCGCCTTCGCCGCGCTCGAGGCGCTGCCCCGGACGGGGGCGGTACGCGGGACGGCGCTACTGGTGCCCGGGTTCACCGGCAGCAAGGAGGACTTCATCGCGCTGCTGGAGCCGCTGGCCACGGCCGGCTACCGGGTGCTCGCGGTGGACCAGCGCGGCCAGTACGAGACCGGCGGCCCGGTCGATCCGGCCGCGTACCGGATCGACGAGCTGGCCGGCGACGTCCTCGCGCTCTCGGCGGAACTCGCCGGCGACGGGCCGCTGCACCTGCTCGGGCACTCCTTCGGCGGCCAGGTGGCCCGCCAGGCCGTGCTCGCGGCGGCGGACGGGCGGCGGGAGCTGCCGTGGCGTTCGCTGACGCTGCTCGCCACCGGTCCCGGCGCGATCGCGCCGGACGAGGCGGCCAGGACCAGGCTGCTGATCGACGCCCTGGGGACGATGGACCTGGAGTCGATCTGGCAGGTCATGCGCCGGATGGATCAGGACGAGGGCGTCCCCGCTCCCCGCCCGGAGATCTCGGACTTCCTGCACCGCCGCTGGCTGGCGAACGTCCCGCAGGCGCTGGTCTCGATGGGCGGCCACCTGGTCGCCGCCCCGGACCTGGTCGCGGAGCTGGCCGCCACCGGACTGCCCCGACTGGTGGTCTCGGGAGAGCAGGACTACGCCTGGCCGGTCGAGGAGCAGTCCCGGATGGCGGAGCGGCTGGCCGCCCGTCAGGTGGTGATCGCCGGCGCCGGGCACTCCCCCAACGCCGAGCAGCCGGCCGCGACGGCCGCCGCGCTGGCCGAGTTCTGGGCCGACTGATCCCTCGCCGCCGGGAAGCTGACGCCTGATCGGACGCCGCACCTCCGGCCGGCACCGTCCACCCGTGCCCACCTGGTCTGGACAACGCACGCGACAAATTTCGTTAGGTCGGGTAATATTTGATTCTGTCCGGGAACAGTCGCGTCCTGCCGCCCCGTTGACCTCGATGGCGCCAGTTCGCCCGAAACCAGGACTTCACGACCGGGCAATCACCCGGAAGCAGTGCCACGACACCGTGGTCCACACGCCGGAAACGGCACCCGTACGACAACCGAGCCGAATCGCCCCGAGCGGGCGGGGGAAGGGAGAGGCCCATGCGTTTTGAGATCCTCCGACTGGACGACACCCAGGGCACCGTCACCGACCGTCTGATCGCCGACGCGGACACCGTCCGCGAGTTCGTGGAGGCAGCCGCCCGCACCGGCGAACGCCTGTACATCCGACCGTGCAAGGCGGCCTGACCCACGCCGGACCGATCGAGGCCCCCGCCGAGGCCGCGTCCGACGTTCCGATACCGAACTGACGCCCGGTCACACTCCGGCCGCTTGAGCCCGAGTCGTCGACGGGGCGTCAGTGCGTTCGAGGCGCGGTCGATCCACCCGCTTCCGCTCCGATCCCAATGCCCGCTCCCGGCAGGACGTTTGCCGCCGCCCGTCACCGGACATCCACTCCCGGGGCAGCCGCCGACGCCGGCCACCCCTGGGGAGCAACGCGACGCACTCCGTACGGGTGATCGTCCTTGACGCGGCGCTCCGGAGGGAGGAGCGTTGTCCGCTATGAGGGGCGAGCCAAGCTGCCCGAGGTGCGGTGGTCGGGTCCGCGCGCCCGGCCTCTTCTCCGATACCTGGCAGTGCGACCAGCACGGTGCCGTGCATCCGATGCAGCCGGTGCTGCCCCCGAGCGTGGAGGCGCTGAGCGTGGCGGTGGCCCGCTCGCAGGTACCCGTCTGGCTGCCCTGGCCGCTGCCGGTCGGCTGGCTGTTCACCGGCATCGCCCATGCCGGGGACGACGTCTCGGGGGCCCGGGCCACCGCGGTGGCCTGCTCGGGGCCGGCGCCACTGGGCGGATTCGGCGAACTGGTGCTGATCGCGGAGGAGCTGGGGGTCGGCCTGGGTGCCCGGTACGCGGGCCTGCCGGGGCCGGATCCGGGCGACACGGTGTCGCTCTACAAACCCGCCGACGCCAAACTGCTCGCCGCCGGCCGGCCGACCCCGATGTTCCACGTCCCGGACGCCCCCGCCGACCGGGCGGTCTTCGTCGGCGAGGCGCGCGGGCTCTGGCTCTGGGCGATCGCCTGGCCCGAGCAGTCGGCGCTGATGATGTACGACGAACTGGTGCTCACCGATCTGCGGGACGCGGGCGCCGAGCTCGAACTGCTGCCGTGCGGGGCGCTCTCGCCCCGGCTGCTCGGCTGACATCCATAGGAACGTCCCGGGCAGGCGGGCGTTGCGGCAGGCGGGCGGGCCGGGAGCCGGCGGCCGCCAGGAGCCGAAGGCCCGTCGGGCGTCAACCGGCGCTGACTATCCTGGAGCGCACCCGTCCGCCCTGTTCCTGGAGTGTCGAAGACCGTGCGCATCGACCTGCACGCCCACAGCAACGCCTCCGACGGCACCGACTCCCCCGCCGAGTTGATCACCGCGGCGGTGGCGGCCGGGCTGGACGTGGTCGCGCTGACCGACCATGACACGGTGTCCGGGCACGCGGAGGCCGCCGAGGCCGTCCGGGGCACCGGGCTGACCCTGGTGCCGGGCGCCGAGCTGTCCTGCCAGGTGGACGGGATCAGCATGCATCTGCTGGCGTATCTGTTCGACCCCGCCGAGCCGGAGTTCGCCGCCGAGCGCGAGGTGGTCCGCACCGACCGGTTCAGGCGCGGGCGGGCGATCGTGGAGCGCTGCCGGGAACTGGGCGCGCCGATCACCTGGGAGCAGGTGCAGCGGATCGCGGGCGCGGGTTCGGTGGGACGTCCGCACATCGCCAGCGCGCTGGTCGAGGCGGGCATAGTGCCGACCGTGTCGGACGCCTTCACCCCGGACTGGCTGGCCAACGGCGGCCGGGCGGACGTCCGCAAGCACGAGACCGACCCGGTGACGGCGGTCCGGCTGGTCAGGGCGGCGGGCGGGGTGCCGGTGTTCGCGCACCCCGGGGCGGTCAAGCGCGGACGTACCGTGTCCGAGCAGGTGATCGCCGATCTGGCCGCGGCCGGACTGGCCGCGCTGGAGGTGGACCACCTGGACCACGACGAGCACACCCGCGAGCGCCTGCGGGGCCTGGCCGCCGAGCTGGGCCTGCTGACCACCGGCTCCAGCGACTACCACGGCAGCCGCAAGGACGTGCGCCTCGGCGAGTACACCACCGCCCCCGAGGTGTACGAGGCGCTGGTGGCCCAGGCGACGGGGGCCCGGCCGATCACCGGCTGAAGCCCCGCGCGGGCGCGCGGGCCACCCGGCCGGCTCCCCGGTCCTCCACGCCCCGGGAGAGCGGCCCCCGCCTGACGGCGGATCAGTCGAGCGGCACACCGCGGCGGTGCGGATCACGGAGGTCGGTGCCGTGGCGCAGCCAGCGCTCCTGGAGGGCGTCGGCGCCCTGGACCCGCTTGAAGGCGGCCTCGTTGGGGGTCATCGGCAGCAGCGGCAGGAAGCGCACCGGGTCGGCGGGGTCGGGGAGTTCCAGGTCCGGGACCAGGCCGCCGGGTTCGGCGGCGAGGACGGAGGTGAAGGGGGCGCCCTCCCAGAGCGGGGAGCCGAGGTCGAGCGAGCCACCCGGGGCCAGGACCAGGCCCTCGACCTGCGGGGTGGCGGCGAAGGTGGCCAGCGTGCGGAGTACGTCGTCGCGCCCCCCGCGGACGGTGAGCACCAACTCGACCCTGGGTCCGCGGACCGGATCGGCGACCACGGCGGTCGGGTCGGACATCGGTGCGGCGGACATGCCGAGAGTGGCGTACCTCACCAGTCCGTCCGCGTCGGGGCCGAAGCGCAGCACCTCGATCCGGTCCGTGCCGAGGAAGGTGACGGCCGCCCGGCCGCTGGATTCCCCGAAAGTCGCCAGCAGACGGGCCTCGACGGCCGCCAGCACCGCCTCGCGGGTCAGCTCGTCGGAGTCGTTCCCCGTGGGGTCGGTGGGGTCGCCGAATAGAGGGAAGTCGTGCGCCATGGCCAGACCTTAACGCCCGGCCGTGGAGCGGCGCTCGAACCCCCCGTCCCCGTCCACACGCCAGCTGTTAGTGTGGGCAGCTGGCCACCGGGGATCCTCTTCCCGGGGCGGCGGCATGAAGGAGGTGGTTGCGGTGGATACCAGCCGACCATGCAGTACCGGCAGCTCTGCCCGGCCGCCGCGCAGCCCTCACCGCACCCGCCGTTGATCGTTTCCCGATCCGGCAACTGAGGCGGCGTCACCCTCGGTCCGGCGAGCATCCTCCCCGGAGCCACGCGGTCCTCATCGCGCCCCAGCAAGGCGGCTGGACCGGCCGTGGGCCCGGAATCACCTGGTGTTTCTTCCACCGTCGCGCCCTCCGCCCGCCACCGGCCCGCCGTGCGACGGTTCCCGTCCGAGGAGCCTGCCATGTCGATGATCAACAGCCTGCGCGCCGCCGTCCGTCCACACCGCCGCCGGACCGAGGCCGACGGGTTCGGCGCCCTCGACGGGCGCGCCGTCTCGGCCGTGGTGGACTGCGCGGTCTACCGGGACGGCAAGCGGTACGGCGAGACCTGCAGCCCGCGCGAGGCCGCGCAACGGGTGCGGCAGGGCAAGGAGACGGGTGCAGGATCGTTCAGCTGGATCGGGCTGCACGAGCCGACCGCGACCGAGTTCGAGGGCATCGCGCAGCGCTTCGGCCTGCACCCGCTGGCCGTCGAGGACGCGGTGCACGCGCACCAGCGCCCCAAGGTCGAGCGTTACGACGACGTGCTGTTCGCGGTGTTCAAGACCATCCGCTACGTGGAGCACGACCAGCTGACCCCGACCAGCGAGGTGGTCGAGACCGGCGAGCTGATGGTCTTCGTCGGCCCGGACTTCGTGATCACCGTCCGGCACGGCGGCCACAACTCGCTGCACGAGCTGCGGCACCGGCTGGAGACCGACCCGGACGGCTCCGGACTGCTCGGCCGCGGTCCGTCGGCCGTGCTGCACGCGATCGCCGACCAGGTGGTGGACAACTACCTGCTGGTCGCGGACCGGCTGCAGAACGACGTGGACGAGATCGAGTACGACGTCTTCGCCAACAAGGGTGGGCGCGGCGCCGACGTCGGCCGGCTGTACCAGCTCAAGCGCGAGGTACTGGAGTTCAAGCGCGCGGTGGCGCCGCTGCTGCGGCCGATGCAGCAGCTCTCCGAGCCGGTGCAGCGGCTGGTAGACCCGAACATCCAGAAGTACTTCCGGGACGTCGCCGACCACCTGGCCCGGGTCATCGAGCAGGTGCACGCCTTCGACGAGCTGCTCAACTCGCTGCTCCAGGCCAACCTGGCGCAGGTCTCGGTGGCGCAGAACGAGGACATGCGCAAGATCACCGCTTGGGCGGCGATCTTCGCCGTGCCCACCATGATCACCGGTGTGTACGGCATGAACTTCGAGAACATGCCCGAGCTGAAGAGCCAGTACGGGTATCCGGTGGTGCTCGGCGGGATCGTGCTGATCTGCATCGGGATGTACCGGGGCTTCAGGCGCAACGGCTGGCTGTAGCGGCGGCTCCGATGCTCCCCGGCCGCCTTCGGCGTCAGCCGGTGCGGCCGCCGCGGGCGACCAGGACCAGGCCGAGCAGGATCAGGGCGACGGCCGGGTAGGCGGCGGCCGGCGGCCACTGGCCCAGCCAGAGGGCCGCGATCAGGGCCGCGCCCGGGGTCTCCAGCAGGACGGCCGTGGAGGTGACCGACGGACCCAGGGTGCGCACCACCCGGTTGCTCAGCGAGTGCCCGAGCAGCTGCGCGGTCACCATCAGCAGCGCGATCTGCCACCACACCCCGGCCTGCCAACCGGCGAGCCGGGCGCCGGCCATCAGGCAGACGCCGAGCAGGACGGCGGAGGTGGTGGCGTAGCAGACCAGGGTGTACGCAGTGGTGCTGACCGTCCGCCGGACCTCGGCGCCCAACAGCACGTAGCCCGCGGCGGCCAGCCCCGCGCCGAGTGCCAGCGCATCGCCGAGCAGGGCCCGGGGGGAGAGCGACAGGTCCACGCCGGTCAGCACCAGCACCCCGGCGAAGGCCACCGTCGCACCGAGCCGGACCAGCCGCGGCGCCCGGTGGCCGGCCAGCCGCATCAGCAGGATCGTCCACAGCGGCGTGGTGGTGACCAGCGCGGTCGACGAGGCCACCGAGGTCATCCTCAGGCTGGGCATCCAGAGCGCGAAGTGCGCCGCGAGCAGCGCGCCCGCCGCCATCGCCAGCAGCAGTGGCCGCCGGCCGATGCCGCGCAGCTCGGCGCGGTGCCGCAGCAGCGCGTACGGGCCGAGCACTCCGACCGACATGACGTTGCGCCAGAGCGCGATCGCCAGTGCGGGGGCGGCGGTGGCGCTGATCAGCGGGGCGGAGAGCGAGATCCCACCGATGGAGATCGCGAGCAGCACCAGGTCCGGCTTGGGCAGCGGAGGGAGAGCGGCACCGGCCGGCCTCCGGGCGGCGGTGGACACCTCGGTGTCGGGCCTGGCGGCGGGCACGGCTCTCCTCCGGAGGGCGTCAGCGGACGGATCGGATCCAAACCTAAGCCCTGTGCCCGGTACCGGTGACCGCCGTTCCGACCGGTGGGACACCGTGCGGACACCCAGGCCGTACGCTGTGCGGCATGGAGCCTACGACGACCGCCGACGCCTTCTTCGACCGCGCGCTGTTGGAGGAGGCCGCGAAGAAGTCCGGCCTGCTCTGGGTGCGTGCCGAGGGGCAGCCGCACAGCCGGGCGCTCTGGCACGCGTGGCACGACGGCGCGGTGGTGGTGGTCGGCGACGGCGCCGAGCAGCCGCTGCACGGACTCGCCGCGGGTTCGACCGCAGCGGTGACGGTGCGCAGCAAGGACAAGTGGGGACGGCTGGTCGGCTGGACGGCCCGGGTCAGCGAGCTGGCGCCGGGGAGCGAGGGCTGGACGGGCGCGGTCGAGGAACTCAAGGGCAAGCGGCTGAACGCGCCCGACACCGAGGCCATCGGGGAGCGGTGGGCCCGCGAGTGCCGGGTGCTCCGGCTGGAGCCGTCCGGGCCGCTCGCCGAGCAGCCGGGGTCGATGCCGGACGGTTCGCACGCCGCGGCCCCGATGCCCTCGCCGGTGATCACCCGTCAGCCGATCCCGGCGGGACTGCCCAAGCTCCTGTTCAGGAGCCGGAAGCGCTGAGCCCGCCGGGGCCGCGCGGTACCGCGCGAGGACCCGTACCCGGCCGCCGGCGCGGCCGTCCGATCGGCCATGCGGCGCCCCCGGACGGTGCAGGAGTGGCTTGGATCCGCACGTGGGTGCATGGTTGGTCGCGCGGTTCCCCGCGCACCTCGAGCGCCCCCCGGCGGGCCTCCCCACGGCCTGCGGAAGCCCCCCGTCGGTCGGCGGGTTTCCGTTCGGATGGCACCGGTACCCTTGCGGCGAGCAGAGCGCAGCGGCCAGAGAGAGGGACTCCATGGCAGGACCAGGCAGCCGGGTGTTCATCTCGCACCTGTCCGGGATCGCGGTCTTCGACCCGAACGGCGACCAGGTCGGCCGGGTGCGGGATGTGGTGGTCTCGCTGCGGATAGGCGGGCGGCCGCCGAGGGTGCTCGGCCTGGTGGTCGAGGTGATCGGCCGGCGCCGGATCTTCCTCCCGATGACCAGGGTGACCAGCCTGGAGTCCGGGCAGGTGCTGACCACCGGTGTGATCAACATGCGGCGGTTCGAGCAGCGGCCGTCCGAGACCCTGGTCCTGGCCGAGTTGCTGGACCGCACGGTGACCTGGGCCAAGACCGGCGAGCAGGTCACCGTGCTGGACGTCGCGATGGTGCAGACCCGGGTGCGCGAGTGGGAGATCAGCAAGGTCTTCGTGCAGACCGGTAAGGTCACCCGACTGCGCAAGGCCAGGGGCGAGACGCTCACCCTGGACTGGTCGGCGGTGACCGGCTTCTCGCTGACCGAGGAGGGCCAGGGCGCGGCCAACCTGCTGGCCACCTTCGAGCAGCTGCGCCCGGCCGACCTGGCCAACGTGATGCACCACCTGTCGGCCAAGCGCCGTGCCGAGGTGGCCGCGGCGCTGGACGACGACCGGCTGGCCGACGTCCTGGAGGAGCTGCCCGAGGACGACCAGATCGAGATCATCGGCAAGCTCAAGGAGGAGCGCGCGGCCGACGTCCTGGAGGCGATGGACCCTGACGACGCCGCCGACCTGCTCTCCGACCTCCCCGAGGACGCGGCCGAGCGGCTGCTGGGGCTGATGGAGCCCGAGGAGGCGGCCTCGGTCCGCCGCCTGCTCTCCTACGAGGAGGACACCGCCGGCGGTCTGATGACCACCGAGCCGATCGTCCTGGAGCCGGACGCCACGGTGGCCGAGGCGCTGGCCCGGGTCCGGATCTCCGACCACAAGCCCGCCCTCGCCGCCCAGGTGTACGTCTGCCGCCCGCCGAACGAGACACCGACCGGCACGTACCTGGGGACGGTGCACTTCCAGCGGCTGCTGCGCGAGCCGCCCTACGTCCTGGTCGGCTCGATCGTGGACGACGACCTCGACCCGCTGCCGCCGGACACCCCGCTGCCGCTGGTCACCAGCTACCTCGCCGCGTACAACCTGGTCGCCGCTCCGGTGGTGGACGAGGACGACCACCTGCTGGGCGCGGTCACCGTCGACGACGTACTGGACCACCTGCTGCCGGACGACTGGCGCGAGGCGGCACTGCACGGCGGCGAGGCCCTGGAGAACGAGCACGAGAGGGAGGCCGCCGGTGGACGCTGACCGCAGGGGCAGACGGGACGAGGGTCGCAACCAGCGCCTCCAGGGCGACTTGCGCGAACTGCGCCAGCTGCGCGAACTGCGGGCCAGGGAGGGCGGCCGGCACTCGTCCAGGCCGGAGGGCACCGGCAGCAGCGCCGCCGCCCGCAGCCGGCTCGACCAGCCGCGCACCGGGCGCCCCGGCCTGGTCACCCTGCCCAGCTACGACCCGGAGGCCTTCGGCCGGCTCTCCGAGCGGATCGCCCGCTTCCTGGGCACCGGGCGGTTCATCGTCTGGATGACGGTGGTGATCGTCATCTGGGTCGCCTGGAACACCCTGCTGCCGCCGAACGTCCGCTTCGACCAGTACCCGTTCATCTTCCTGACCCTGGTGCTCTCGCTCCAGGCCTCCTACGCGGCGCCGCTGATCCTGCTCGCGCAGAACCGGCAGGACGACCGCGACCGGGTCAACATGGAGCAGGACCGGGCCCGCAGCGACCGGAACATCGCCGACACCGAGTACCTGACGCGCGAGGTCGCGGCCCTGCGCCACGGGCTCGGCGAGGTCGCCACCCGGGACTTCATCCGCTCCGAGCTCCAGTCGCTGCTCAAGGAGCTGGACGGCCAGCGCTTCGACGGCCAGCGGGAGTCCTCCGAGCTGCTGTGACCGGCAGCACGCTACTGGGGCGTCAACTACTTCGACGTTCGCCGTACCATCAAGGCATGGCCAACGAGACTGAGGTTGCCCCCGGCGTCACGGAGGAGTCCGTGCGCAAGGCCCTGGCGACCGTTCACGACCCGGAGATCAACCGCCCGATCACCGAGATCGGCATGGTGAAATCGGTCGAGATCGCCGAGGGCGGCGCGGTCCGCGTCGCGGTGTACCTGACCGTCTCCGGCTGCCCGATGCGCGAGACCATCATCGGCCGGGTGACCGACGCGGTCGCCAAGGTGCCCGGCGTGACCGGCGTCGAGGTCGAGCTCGACGTGATGAGCGACCAGCAGCGCAAGGAGCTCTCCCAGCTGCTGCGCGGCGGCGCGCCCGAGCGGGAGATCCCGTTCGCCAAGCCGGGCACGCTGACCCGGGTGTACGCGGTCGCCTCCGGCAAGGGCGGCGTCGGCAAGTCCTCGGTCACCGTCAACCTGGCCGCCGCGATGGCCGCCGACGGGCTGAAGGTCGCCGTGGTGGACGCCGACATCTACGGCCACAGCGTGCCCCGGATGCTGGGTGTCGAGGGACGCCCGACCCAGGTCCAGGACATGATCATGCCGCCCCAGGCGAACGGCGTGAAGGTCATCTCGATCGGCATGTTCACCCCGGGCAACGCCCCGGTGGTCTGGCGCGGCCCGATGCTGCACCGCGCGCTCCAGCAGTTCCTGGCCGACGTGTGGTGGGGCGACCTGGACGTCCTGCTGCTCGACCTGCCGCCCGGCACCGGCGACATCGCCATCTCGGTGGCCCAGCTGATCCCGAACGCGGAGATCCTGATCGTCACCACCCCGCAGATGGCCGCCGCCGAGGTGGCCGAGCGGGCCGGCACCATCGCGGTGCAGACCCACCAGAAGATCGTCGGCGTGATCGAGAACATGTCGGGCATGCCCTGCCCGCACTGCGACGAGATGATCGACGTCTTCGGCACCGGCGGCGGCCAGACCGTCGCCGATGCCCTCACCCGCACCGTCGGCGCGACCGTCCCGGTGCTCGGATCGATCCCGATCGACGTCCGGCTGCGCGAGGGCGGCGACGACGGCCGCCCGGTCGTCCTCGCCGCGCCCGACTCCCCCGCCGGCGCGGCCCTGCGCGCCGTCGCGGGCAAGCTCGGCGGCCGCAAGCGCGGCCTCTCCGGACTCTCGCTCGGGCTCACGCCGAAGAACAAGTTCTAGGACCGACCGGCAACAGGGGCGCGGGGCTGCTCAGGCCGTCCCTCGTCCCTGACGGGCCGTCCCCCTCAGAGCCGGGTGTAGGCCGTCAGGTCGGGGACGGTGGCGAAGCCGACGCCGTAGGCGCTCACGCCGCGGCCGTAGGCACCGAGGAGGACGCCCGGCGCCTCGCCGGCCAGGACCCAGCCGTACTCGGACTCGCGGTAGCGGAACGGCTGGGAAAGGCCGTTCACCGGGAGGGTGAGCGAGCTCCAGCCCGGCCCGTCCAGGTCGTCGGCCAGGTCCCAGGCGAGGGCGGACTGCTGGTCCAACCAGTCCTGGCGCAGGGCCCGGTCGAGCTGGCCCGGCCAGCTGTGGGCGAGCAGGCCGGAGCCGGCCAGCCAAGCGGCGGAGGAGGCCGAGGTGGCCTCCAGCATGCCGGTGTTGTCGGCACTGCGGCGGACGTCCCGGCGGGCCACGGTGACCACCACGGCGAAACGGCGCAGGTCCCGGGCCTCGTACGTCCTGGCCGGCTCCTCGCCGTGGCCGAGCGTGCCGTAGTCGATGGCACCGCGCTGGGCGGCCCGCACCCCCCCGCCGCCGGCCTGCATCAGCCAGCGGCGGCCGCTCCAGCCGTCGTCCAGCCCGTACCAGGGGAAGTCCGCCGCCAGGTACGGTTCCAGCGGATCGGCCGGGACCACCGGGCCCGCCTGGGCACCGACCACGGCCTCGGCCGTCCCTACCGCAGCATGACTCGTCGTGTCCATCCCCGGGCCTCCTCGAATGCGCCGTTCTGTGCCGTAGCGCGCTCCATGGTGGCGTACGGCGGTGCCCCCGTCCGGCGAATCGGCACCGGACCGACCGTGAGCCACGGCACAGCGGAGGCAACCGACACCATAACCGGGGAAACGGCGAAGCCCCGCCCAGCTGTGCACTGCCGGGCGGGGCGAACTGGCGCGACGTCAGGTCGCGTCGAGGTCGAACGGAGGGCGCTCGCCGTCCCTCAGCGGGGCACCGGCGGCAGCGGCCGGCACGGCGCTCTTGGTCAGGTCTGCCTTGGTACCGGTCATCGCCGGCGCGGGCTCGTCGTTCAGCACGGACTTGACGTCCAGGCCGTCCCGGATCTCCTTGAGGCCCAGCGGGTCCTCGTTCCCGCCGAGCAGCTGCTTGCGGACGAATGCCTTGGGGTGCAGGTCCTCGAACTCGAAATCCTTGAACTCGGGGCCCAGCTCGCTGCGGATGTCCTCCTTGGCACTGTCCGCGAAGCTCCGCACCTTGCGGATGAAGCCGCTGAGGTCCTGGATCAGCTTGGGGAGCTTGTCCGGCCCGAAGATCACCAGGCCCATGACGATCAGCGTCAGGACCTCAGGTAGGCCTATGTCTTGGAACACGTAAGCTCCCAGCTCCTGGTGGTCGAACCCGATGAGCCCTGCGGACAACGGTCTATACAGCGTAATGGCCACCGACCAGGTCCGTGCCCCACCGCGGGATGAACGGGATGAAGCGGTGGCAAAGACCGGCCGATGGCCTAGCCGCGGCGGACCCTCCCGGCAGCGGTGCCGCCGGGGCCCGGATGGCTAACGGAACTCGTGCTGGTGAGGTGACGGGACGAGTTGCGGCTGGACGCTGTACGGGGCCTGCGGGACGGACCCGGCGCCGTACGGGGCCCCGGCCGGGAGGACCGGGAAGTCCACCGGCTGCTGGACCGTCATCGGGACCAGCTGGCCGCCGGTGCCCCGGGCCGGGATCACGCTGTTGCCGCCGTGCTGCTGGTTGGCACCGACCTCGCCGACCCCACCGAGGGTGACCGCCGCCACCGAGAACGCCCCGGCCGCGGCGGCGAAAACGAATCTGCGCCCGCGGATCAGACGGAACGGCGCGGCGGGAGGCTGCGGGTGGTGGTGGCCGACCGGGCGGACCGCGACCGGCTCCACCAGGGCGGCCAGCGGCGCGGGCACCGGCAGCGCCCCGGCGGGCGAGCGGCGCAGGAAGCCCGAGCGGCCGGCCCGCGGATCCACTCCGGGCAGCGGCGACTCGGCACCCAGTGCCCCGCTGCCGAACGAGGCCCCGGCCCCACGCCCGAACGAACCGCCGGTCAGCCGGCTGCCGCCTATCGTCCCCGCCCCGACGTCGTCCGCGCCGGCGCCGGGACCGGCGCCGGGCTCGTCGTCCGGCAGTGCGGCGACCGCCAGCAGACGGGACATCAGCATCATGGAGGGTGCCGGGGTGCCGGAGCGGGTCAGCAGCTGCTTGACCGTGCGGCCCTCGTCCGCCTCGGCCAGGCAGTCGGCGCAGGTCGCCAGATGGGCCTGGACGCGCTCGCGGGCGTCATGGCCGAGCTCGCCGTCCAGGAAGGCGGTCAGCCGGTCGCCCAGGTGGTGCTCCTCGGCCGCCGGCTCGGCGGTACGGACCGCGACGGGCCGCAGCTCATGGCCCTCCGGCTCGCTGCCGCGGCCGCGCTGGGCCCAGCCGGCCCCGCGTCGCAGCCGGCTCGCGGGCTCCCCTGCCGCACCCGTGGCACGGCCGGATCCCGAACGGTCGGCGCCACTCACAAGCGCCCCCGTTCACTCCCGCCCAGGGAGCCGGACTCGACACCGACCGCCACCGGCTCGGCCGTGCCGCCACGGCGGACGCGCCCGGGGGCGGAACCGGGGGCGCGGTGCTTCAGCGCCGTCCGCAGGTGCGAGCGGCCCCGGTGGATGCGGCTGCGCACGGTGCCCAGCTTCACCCCGAGGGTGGCCGCGATCTCCTCGTACGAGAGGCCCTCGATGTCGCAGAGGACCACGGCGGCCCGGAACTCGGGCGCCAGGGTGTCCAGGGCGTGCTGGACGTCAGCGTCGAAGTGGGTGTCACTGAAGTGCTGGGCCGGGCTCGGCTCACGGCTCGCCAGGCGCTCGGCCGCGTCCTCGGCCAGCGCGTCGAAGCGGATCCGCTGGCGGCGGCGCACCATGTCCAGGAACAGGTTGGTGGTGATCCGGTGCAGCCAGCCCTCGAAGGTGCCGGGGCTGTAGGTGGAGAGCGAGCGGAAGACGCGGACGAAGACCTCCTGGGTCAGGTCCTCGGCGTCGTGCTGATTGCCCGTCAGCCGGTAGGCCAGCCGGTAGACCCGGGCGCTGTGCGCCTCGACGATCTCCTCCCAGCTGGGCGGCGTCCAGGTCTGCGCGTCGGGGCCCTCGGCGAAGGTCGCGAGCTCGGCGGGGGCCTCGGCCATCGCGGTGTCGGCTGCGGTCGACTTGTCCAGGGGGGAGTACGCAGACTGGTTCATCACGGGCTTCGGCGTACGGGCCGACGCGGTGCCGCGGGGGTGCCGCCGCACAGGGACGTCGCCCTCGGCCACACCTCCTCGGTCGGCTCTTCTGCCCAGCAGGGCCACCACCATATCCACCTCACCCGTCAGATCGGGATAAAAGTGCTCGGCCGGGCAAGTACCCGGACCGACCGCCCGTTCTCCTGGATCAACGCCCGGTCCCCGAACGCGGTTCCCGGTCGGCCAGTAATCTGTGGCAGGAAATATCGACATCCGGCCGCCACCAGGCCGACAGCCGGCGCTCCGAAAGAGGCAGCCATCAGCGAGTTCGGGCCCGCTCACGCGGCTCTCGCCGATACCTACATCGGCGAGGACGCGGTGCTCACCTACGCCCGGGCCCAGGCAGCCAGGACGGGTATCCGCGCGATCGGGCCCAGCGGCGGCGCCTGCCTGCGGCTGCTCGCCGCCGCGCTGGACGCCAAGGCGGTCGCCGAGATCGGCACCGGCACCGGCGTCTCCGGCCTCTACCTGCTGCGCGGCATGCGCAGCGACGGCGTGCTCACCACGGTGGACGCCGAACCGGTCCGCCAGCAGCTCGCCCGCGAGGCGTACCACGCGGCCGGGTTCGCCCCCAACCGCTCGCGCTTCATACCCGGACGGGCGCTCGAGGTGCTGCCGCGGCTCGCCGACCGCCAGTACGACCTGGTGTTCTGCGACGGCGACCCGGCCGAGTCGCAGGAGTACCTGGCGGAGTCGCTACGGTTGCTCAGACCCGGCGGGATGGTCTGCTTCGAGGGCGTGTTCCAGGAGGGCCGGCTGGCCGATCCCGACGACGGCGACCCGCAGACCGACGCGGTGCGCGAGCTGGTCCGCGACATCCGGGAGAGCGACCGGCTGCTGCCCGCCCTGCTGCCGGTGAGCGACGGCCTGCTGTGCGCCGTCAAACGCTGACCGGCGTCCGGCTCAACTCCCCCCGCACAAAGCGGAACCCGGGTCCGGCGTGTACCGGGACCCGGGTTCCGTGCGCGTCATCTCCGAGGATGAGGGGAGCACCCGCTGCGTCAGCCGCAGGCCTTCTTCAGGGCCTCACCCAGGGCATCGGCCTCATCGGGCGTGAGCTCCACCACGAGGCGTCCGCCGCCTTCGAGCGGAACTCGCATGATGATGCCTCGCCCCTCTTTGGTGACCTCGAGCGGGCCGTCACCCGTCCGCGGCTTCATGGCCGCCATGCTCGTTCCCCTTCCTGCAACCGCTCAGCTACGCACCGGCAGTCCGTCCACCGCCGGTATCGAACGCATTGATCGGAAGCCATTATCCCGCATGCGGCGACCCGATGACCAACATCACTCCCTCCGCAAGCCCGGCCGCCCCCGCCCGACCCGCCCCTCCTTCGCCAGAAGCCCCATCAGGGTGCTACTCCACCAGGACTCCCTGGCGTTCCTCCGGCACCCCTCCGATGCCGGTCCGATGTCCGGAACGACGCGAAAAGGTGCCGTACCTCACACTCCCCGGCGGGCCGCCGACTCGGGCATGCTGACACCGTCCCACCATCTGAGACCCGGGGAGACCTGTCGATGTCCGACTCCGTGCTGTACGAGCTCGACGGCGGTCTCGCCGTCATCACCATCAACCGCCCGGACGCGATGAACGCACTGGACGTGGCCACCAAGGTGGCGCTGCGGGACACCGTCACCGAGGCCGCCGAGAACAGTGCGGTACGGGCGGTGCTGCTCACCGGCGCCGGCGACCGCGCGTTCTGCGTCGGCCAGGACCTCAAGGAGCACGTCGGGCTGCTCAAGCGGCAGGAGGAGACCGGCGAGGGCGCCCTGCGCACCGTCGCCGAGCACTACAACCCGCTGCTGCGGGCGCTGGCCGGCATGCGCAAGCCGACCGTCGCGGCGGTCGGCGGAGTGGCGGCGGGCGCGGGCGCCTCGCTGGCGTTCGCCTGCGACTTCCGCATCGTCGCCGACACCGCCGGCTTCAACACCTCCTTCGCCGGGGTCGCGCTGACCGCCGACTCGGGCGCCTCCTGGACCCTGCCCCGGCTGGTCGGGCATGCCCGGGCCACCGAGCTGCTGATGCTGCCGCGGACGGTGAAGGCCGAGGAGGCACTCCGGCTCGGGCTGGCCACCCAGGTCGTTCCGTCCGCCGAACTCGCCGACACCGCACGGGAGTTCGCCAGGCGCCTGGCCCAGGGTCCGACGGTCGCGTACGGCGCGATCAAGGAGTCGCTGGCGTACGGGGCTTCGCACTCGCTGGACGAACTGCTCGACAAGGAGGACGAATTGCAGACCCTGGCCGGGGTCAGCGAGGACCACCGGATCGCGGTGAACGCCTTCCTCGCCAAGGAGAAGCCGGTCTTCCTGGGCCGGTAGGACCGCCGCGGCTCAGCGGACTCCCCTTGCGTGGCAGTCGACGAGGTGGTCGTCGACCAGCCCGCAGGCCTGCATCAGGGCGTAGGCCGTGGTCGGGCCGACGAAGCGGAAGCCGTTCTTCTTGAGCTCCTTGGCCAGCGCGGTGGACTCGGGCGTAACGGCCGGCACCTCCTCCATCGTGCGGGGGGCCGGCCGGTCCGGGTCGCCGGCGTGACGCCAGATCAGCTCGTCCAGGCCGCCGGGGCCCAGGGCCGCTGCGGCACGGGCGTTGGTCAGCGTCGCCTCGATCTTGGCCCGGTTGCGGATGATGCCCTCGTCCTGCAGCAGCCGTTCGACGTCGGCGGGCCCGAACTCGGCCACCTCGGCGATCCGGAAGCGGGCGAAGGCCGCCCGGAAGCCCTCCCGGCGGCGCAGGATGGTGATCCAGGACAGCCCGGACTGGAACGCCTCCAGGGAGATCCGCTCGAACAGGGCGTCATCGCCGTGCACCGGCCGGCCCCACTCGGTGTCGTGGTACTCGAGGTAGTCGTCGGTGGACAGGCCCCAGGCGCAGCGCAGCAAGCCGTCCGGGCCGGGTACGGCGCCGGTCACTGCTCGCCCCTTCCGTCAGCGGCGGCATCGCCGGCGGTGTCGGCGTCCGCCGCCTCGGTGCTCTTCCCGTCAGCGCTCCTCGCCCCGGTGTCCGCCGTGCCGACGCTCTCCGCTCCCCCACCCGGCGCATCGACCCCGGTCCGCTCGGGGCCGGCTGGCTCCCCGGTCGACTCGTTGAATGTCTCCAGGCCGGGCAGCGGCTGCTCGCCCTCCGCGGCCGCCGCCCGAGCCGGGGCCGGCACCGCCGCGGCGGCCTCCAGTTCGGCGATCCGCGAGTCGCGGTGGGCGAGCTCGGCGCCGAGGCGGTCGAGCACGTCGTCCACCTCATCCATCCGGTAGCCACGCAGGGCCATCGGGAGCCGGATCTCGTCCACGTCGTGGCGGCTGAGCGGACGGTCCTGCGGCAGCCGCGCGGTGATCCGGTCGGGCACCGCCTCCTGCAGGCCGCCGCCTCCGCCGAGCGCCACCAGGGCAGCGCCGCCGACCACCACGGCCATCGCCGCCACGATCACCCAGAACACGAGCTGTCCTCCACACTCCGAGCCGGCCCCGGTAACAGGTGGGATCATGGTCCCTGAGGTAGGCCGGGGCCCATCATCGCACCCGGGCGAGCTGTGGAGGAGATTCCGGTGGTACTGCGCCTCGGGCCACGTGAGTTCGGCGACGACGAGCTGGTGATCATGGCGATCGTCAACCGCACCCCGGACTCCTTCTTCGACCGCGGCGCGACGTTCGCCGACGAGGCCGCCTTCGCCGCCGCCGACCGGGCGATGGCCGAGGGCGCGGCGATCCTGGACATCGGCGGGGTCAAGGCGGGCCCGGGCGAAGAGGTGACGGTGGAGGAGGAGCTGCGCCGGACCGTCCCGTTCGTGGCCCAGCTGCGCAAGCGCCACCCCGAGGCCGTGATCAGCGTGGACACCTGGCGGCACGAGGTCGGCGAGGCGGTCTGCGGGGTCGGCGCCGACCTGCTCAACGACGCCTGGGGCGGAGCCGACCCGAAGCTGGCGGAGGTCGCCGCCCGGTACGACGTGGGTCTGGTCTGCACCCATGCCGGCGGCGCCGAGCCGCGCACCCGGCCGCACCGGATCGGGTACGAGGACGTGATGGCGGACGTCCTGCGGGTCACCGTCGGGCTGGCCGAGCGGGCCCTGGAGCTGGGCGTGCGCAGGGACGGGCTGATCATCGACCCGGGCCACGACTTCGGCAAGAACACCCGGCACTCGCTGGAGGCCACCCGCCGACTGCCGGAGATGACCGCGACCGGCTTCCCGGTACTGGTCTCGCTCTCCAACAAGGACTTCGTCGGCGAGACCCTGGACCGACCGGTCGACGACCGACTGCTGGGCACCCTCGCGACCACCGCCGTCTCCGCCTGGCTGGGTGCCCGGATCTACCGGGTGCACCAGGTCGCGGAGACCCGCCAGGTCCTCGACATGGTCGCCTCGATCCGCGGCACCCGGCCCCCGGCGGTCGCCCGCCGCGGCCTGGCTTAGGCCGGCCGGCAACAGCGAGCGCGGGGAAGTGCGCGAGCGACCGTCCGTGGAGGGGCGGGGCTCGCGCCGCTCCCCCGCGCCCCTGCCGGTGCGACCGGCCGCTCAGACGTCACCGTTGGGACGGCGGCTCGCCGCCAGGATCTCCACGATCTCGTCCACGTCGTCGGTGACGTGGAACAGTTCCAGGTCCTGCGGGGATGCCTTCTTCTCGGCGACCAGGGTGTTCTTCAACCACTCGACCAGGCCGCCCCAGTAGGCGCTGCCGAAGAGGATCACCGGGAACCGGGTCACCTTCCTGGTCTGCACCAGCGTCAGCGCCTCGAAGAGCTCGTCCAGCGTGCCCAGTCCGCCCGGCAGCACCACGAAGCCCTGCGCGTACTTCACGAACATCGTCTTGCGGACGAAGAAGTACCGGAAGTTCAGCCCGAGATCGACGAACTCGTTGAGCCCCTGCTCGAACGGCAACTCGATGCCGAGGCCGACGCTGAGTCCGCCGGCGTCCGAGGCGCCCCGGTTGGCGGCCTCCATCGCACCGGGCCCGCCACCGGTGATCACCGCGTAGCCGGCCTGCGCCAGCGCCCGCCCGATCGCCACCCCCGCCGCGTACTCGGGCGAGTCCACCGGAGTGCGGGCGGAACCGAACACGCTGATCGCGGCCGGGAGTTCGGCCAGCGCACCGAAGCCCTCGACGAACTCGGAGGTGATCCGCCAGACCCGCCACGGGTCGGTGTGCAGCCAGTCGGTCGGTCCGGTGGTGTCGAGCAGCCGCTGGTCCGTGGTGCCGGTTCCGACCTGGTCGCGGCGCAGCAGAACCGGGCCCTTCTGCTTCTCCGGCCAGGCCTTCTTCCGCTCGGGCGCGTCGGCCCGCTCAGGGCCGTGCCCGTAGTGCTTTTCCTCTCCAGTGCCTGTCATGGCGAAACCCTACGCCCGCCGCTCCGGCTTTTCGGGGAACAGCAGGAGAACGCAGGAAGGCATCGGGGTTCACCGGACCGACGTCCCCGGCCCGGCCGCGCACTCGCCCCCGACCGGGCGTCCGGTGGGCCCAAGTGCCTTGGCGAGCCGGGCACTCGGGCCCACCGGACGCTCAGCCCAGCCAGGCCCGCAGCCGCTCCTCGCACTCGGCGATCGCGCTCAGCGAGCAGTGCTCGTCGCGCTTGTGCGCCAGGTTCGGGTCGCCGGGGCCGTAGTTGACCGCGGGCACGCCGAGCGCGCTGAACCGGGCCACGTCGGTCCAGCCGAACTTGGCGCGGGCCTGACCGCCGGTCGCCGCGAGGAAGGCCTGCGCGGCGGGCCGGGCGAGACCGGGCAGCGCCCCCGGCGCGTGGTCGGTGACGGTGACCTCGAACCCGTCGAAGACCTCGCGGACGTGCGCCTCGGCGTCCTCCATGCTGCGGTTGGGCGCATAGCGGAAGTTGACGGTGACCACGCACTCGTCGGGGATGACGTTGCCGGCCACACCGCCGTCGATGCGGACGGCGTTGAGGCCCTCGCGGTACTCCAGGCCGTCGATCTCCACCCGCTGCGCCCGGTACGAGGCGAGCCGACCGAGCACCTCGGCGGCGTGGTGGATGGCGTTGTCGCCGAGCCAGCTGCGGGCCGAGTGGGCCCGGGTGCCGGT
Organism: Kitasatospora sp. NPDC001175; assembly: GCF_053598215.1. Lineage (NCBI taxonomy): Bacteria > Bacillati > Actinomycetota > Actinomycetes > Kitasatosporales > Streptomycetaceae > Kitasatospora > Kitasatospora sp. NPDC001175. The sequence goes on from NZ_JBSFJU010000058.1 coordinate 23,747, forward strand.
GAGTCTGATCTGCGCCCGCAGGGTGCCCTGGCAACCGCCCTCGACCACGGCGCTGCTGGGCTCCATCAGCACCGCGAAGTCGGCCTTCAGCCAGTCGGGGCGCTCCCTGGCCAGATGGCCGAGGCCGTTGCGGGATGCCTCGATCTCCTCGCAGTCGTAGAAGACGTAGGTGAGGTCGTGGTTCGGCTCGGTGAGCGTGGCGGCCAGTCGCAGCTGGACCGCGACACCCGACTTCATGTCCGAGGTGCCGCAGCCGTAGAGCAGGTCGCCCTCGACGCGGGAGGGCAGGTTGTCGGCGATCGGCACGGTGTCCAAGTGACCTGCCAGCAGCACCCGTTGGGCCCGGCCGAGATCGGTGCGGGCGACGACGTTGTTGCCGTACCGGTCGACGGCGAGATGGGGGTGGGCCCGCAGCGCGCTCTCGACCGCGTCGGCGAGCGCCTGCTCGTCTCCGCTGACGGAGGGGAAGTCGACGAGCCGGGCGGTCAGCGCGCCGCCGTCGAGGGTCAGGTCCAGAGGCGAGTGAGGGCTGCTCATGGACGCCTAGCGTAGCCGCGACCGTCCAGCCGCAGGCTCGCCGCATGTGACACCGGCCACGTCCGCACCCTGTTGGGAGCCGTGTCCCCCGAGGGCCTGCGCAACCGCCTTCCCCGTACAGCCGTCCGAGTGGGTACGGTGTGCGAGCGCACAGACGCGAGGCGAGAGGGGAAGCGGTGACCGAGATGGCAACGGGCGAGCAGGACGGCGAGGCGGGCGTCCGCCGCCGGCGGCCGGTGCGCCGGGTCCTGATCGGTCTGCTGGCCCTCGCGGTGCTGGCGGGCGTGGTGGTCTACCTCAACCGGGACCGGCTGATCGCGCCGCCGGAGGGCTGCACGATAAACACCGCGGCCGGCAAGGGCACGCTCGACCTCGCGCAGGCGGCCAACGCCGCGACCATCGCCTCGGTGGCGATCTCCCGCGGCCTGCCCGAACGCGCCGTCACCATCGCGCTGGCCACCGCGATGCAGGAGTCCAAGCTGCACAACATCACCGGCGGCGACCGGGATTCGGTCGGCCTGTTCCAGCAGCGGCCGTCCCAGGGCTGGGGCACGGTGGACCAGATCATGGACCCGGTGTACGCCACCAACAAGTTCCTCGACAGCCTGGTGAAGATCCCCGGCTACGCCCGGATGCCGCTCACCGACGCGGCCCAGCAGGTGCAGCGCAGCGGCTACCCGCAGGCGTACGCCAAGCACGAGGGCAACGCCACGCTGGTCGCCTCGGTGCTCACCGGCCGCGAGCCGGCCGCGCTCAGCTGTGTGGTGGACGACCTGACCGTCCCCTCGCCGTCCCCCTCGGCCGGCGCCACGGCGCAGCCGCTGGACGTCGGCGCGCGGGTCCGCCGCGAGTTCGGCAAGACCGTCAGCTCGGCGCCCGCCGCCAAGGCCGACAACGACCCGCGTACGGTGATCGCGCTCACCCCGCAGCCGGCCACCAGCACCGACTCCGGCCCCGACGCCCTGAGCCAGAGCGGCTGGGCGGTGGCCCAGTGGTCGGTGGCCCAGGCGCGGCAGCTGGGCATCGGCGCGGTGGCGTACGACGGCAGGATCTGGCGGGTGGACCGGCCGAACGACGGCTGGAAGACGAGTGCCGCCGCCCCTTCGACGGACCGGGTGCTAATCACCCTGGGCACGCCAGGCAAGAGCTGAGGCCCGTTGACCCGCGGTTGACCGGCCATCCTTCGAACGGGTGATTCCGGTCAATCCCGATCGACGTCCGACCCCGGTTCCGCCCACTCCGGGCGGGCACCGGGCCGCGACTTGGGCCCCCTTGTGCCGCAAGGGAGGTGACGTTTCCGCAGGCGTCCGCCGGTTGGCCGATCCGTCCGGATTGCCCCAAAAACGATCGTCCGATCTTTAAAAACGCTTGACCCGTACAGCCCGAAACCTTCTCGCTCCTCCAGCGGTATTCACGTCGTCCGTTCGCCGGACGGTACGAACCTCACCACTTAGGAGCACCATGTCTCTCCCCCTCACGCGCCGGATCGCCCAGGCCGCGCTGCTCGTCGCGGCCGGTGCGGCACCTCTCGTCGGGGCCGGGTCCGCCTCCGCCGCCGACCTGGTGCCCCCGACGAGCGACCTGGGGGCCGGGCTGACCCAGCTGGACTCCGCTCCGGACTCGGCCGGCACGGTGGAGGAAGCGACCCACCAGGCCGGCGAGGCCCTCGGCACCACCGGCGCCGCCACCGTGCAGGCGGGTGTTCCGGCCACCGCCGACGCCGCCGGCAAGACGATCGCCAAGGCACTGCCCAACGCCGACCACTCCATCGGCAGGGTCGCCGGCCCCACCGCCAGGACCGCCGCCGTCACCGGTGCGCTCACCCAGGTCGCCACCAAGGCAGCCGACAAGGCCCTCCCGGTGCTGACCGAGCGGCTCGCCCCGGTAGCCGGCAAGGCACTGCCCGAGCTGCCCGGTACCCGCACCGTGCCCAGCACCCGCGGTGCCTCGGCCGAGCTGGAGCACCTCACCCACTCGGTCCCCGGCGGCACCACCGTGGCCAGCGCGCTGCCGACCGGTGGCGTGCCGAACACCGACACCGTCACCGACCAGCTCCCCGGCAGCCTCCCCAAGGCGGCACCCCTCACCGACGCGCTCGGCCGGCTGACCGGCCACGCCGACACCCACCGCCTCGGCGGCCTGCCCGACCTCGGCAGCGGCAACCCGCTCGACTCGCTCGGCCTCGGCCCGATCGGCCAGATCCTCGGCGGCCTCGGCCGCTGACCCGCCACCGGCCTCCCGCCCGGAACCGGGCGGGAGGCCTTTCGCACCTCAGCGGGTGAGCCGCTCAACCGCCGCCCGCACCCGCTCGTCGGTCGCCGTGAAGGCCACCCGGACGAACTGCCCGCCGGACGGGCCGTAGAAGTCACCGGGCGCCACCAGGATGCCCAGTCGGGCCAGTTCGGCCACGGTCTCCCAGCAGGGGCGGTCCTGGGTGGCCCACAGGTACAGGCTCGCCTCGGAGTGCTCGATCCGGAAGCCGTACGCCTCCAGGGCGCCGCGCAGCGCGGTCCGCCGCGCCGCGTACCTGGCCTTCTGCTCGGCCACGTGCACGTCGTCGCCGAGGGCCGCGATGGTGGCCGCCTGCACCGGGGCGGGCACTATCATGCCGCCGTGCTTGCGGATCTCCAGCAGCTCCCTGATCACCACCGGGTCCCCGGCGACGAACGAGGAGCGGTAGCCCGCCAGGTTGGACCGCTTGGAGAGGGAGTGCACCGCCAGCAGGCCCTCGTGGTCGCCCCGGCACACCTCCTGGTCCAGCACCGAGGCCGGATCGGCCTCCCAGCCCAGCTCCAGGTAGCACTCGTCGCTGACCAGCAGCACCCGGTGCTCGCGCGCCCACGCCACCGCGCGGCGCAGCTCGTCCCTGGACAGCACCCTGCCGGTCGGGTTGGAGGGCGTGTTCAGCCAGAGCAGCCGGACCCGCGCGCCGTCGAGCTCGGCGATGTCGTCGTACTCGACCGGCTCGGCGCCGCACAGCCGGGCGCCGACCTCGTAGGTCGGGTAGGCCAGGCGGGGGTAGGCCACCTGGTCGCCGGGACCGAGGCCGAGCTGGGTGGGCAGCCAGGCGACGAGTTCCTTGGAACCGATGGTGGGCAGGATCGCCTCGGGCCCGATCTCGGCGCCGGCCCGGCGGTTCAGCCAGCCCGCGATCGCCCGGCGCAGCTCCAGCGGGCCCCAGACAGTCGGGTAGCCGGGGGTGTCGGAGTGGGCGGCCAGCGCCTTCTGGATCACCTCGGGGACCGGGTCCACCGGGGTGCCGACCGAGAGGTCGCAGATCCCGCCGGGGTGCTCCAGGGCGGTGCGCTTGTACGGCTCCAGCTTGTCCCAGGGGAAGACCGGCAGCAGGTCCGAGACGCGGCGCGCCGCTCCCGGGTGACCCGGGAGCGGCGCGTGCGGAGTGTCAGTCGTGCTCACTCAGTTGCTCACTCTTCGCCCTGCGGCGGGAGGGCCGCGATGAACGGGTGGTCCTTCTCGATCAGGCCGAGCTTCGAGGCGCCACCCGGCGAACCGAGGTCGTCGAAGAACTCGACGTTCGCCTTGTAGTAGTCCTTCCACTCCTCCGGGGTGTCGTCCTCGTAGAAGATCGCCTCGACCGGGCAGACCGGCTCACACGCACCGCAGTCGACGCACTCATCCGGGTGGATGTACAGAGAGCGCTGGCCCTCGTAAATGCAGTCGACCGGGCACTCCTCGATGCACGCCTTGTCCTTGACGTCGACACAAGGCTGCGCGATGACGTAGGTCACGCTTTCGTTCCTCCTCGGAAGGGCTGGCGCCCCAAACTGTTTGCTCTTGCTCGCGTGCGCGGGTGAGCGCGGTGTCGTCGATGCCCGCCCTAGTATCGCGGGTCAGAGCACGCAAATGCACAGGAGGTGCCCCAGATGACAGGCCAAGATCCGGCCGACCCCCGTCCCGAGGTCCGGATAGACCGCTCTGACGTGGGACGACGGGTCTCTGTCCGGCGCCTTTCGGAGTTCGTGGACGGCCGTCCGGTGTTCCGTGATGTGATCGGCGTGCTCGAATCCTGGGACGACCAGGGGCTGACCGTCGTCCCGCGGGACGGCCGCCCGGTCTCGTTCCCCGAGAAACTGCTGGTCGCGGGCAAGACCGTGCCGCTCTTCCCGGCCCGCCGCGCGGCCCGGATGCCCGAGGCGGACCCGGTGGAACTCCAGCGTATCGCCGCGCGCGGCTGGCCCGCGGTGGAGCAGCAGGCGCTCGGCGAGTGGACGCTGCGGGCCGCGTCCGGATTCACCCGGCGGGCCAACTCGGTGCAGGCGCTGGGCGATCCCGGGCTCCCGCTGCCCGAGGCGCTGACCGCGGTCCGGGACTGGTACCGGCTGCGCCACCTGCCCGCCTACGTCGAAGTGACCGTCCCCGGTTCGCCCGAGGGCCTGATCGCCGAACTCGACCGGCTGGGCGCCCGGTACGCCCCCACCCTGGTCCGCACCGCGCCGCTGGCCCCGCTGAGCCGGCTGGCAAGTGGCCACAAGGGGGCACCCCCGGCCGAAGGCTGGGGGAGGGTCCGGCTCTCGCGCACCGCCGGGCCCGACTGGCTCGCCCAGTACCGCCGGGTCACCGCCGACGCCGAGCTGGAGCGGGCCGCCGTCCGGGTGCTGCACGGCGGGCCCTCGGTCTGGTTCGCGACCGTCCCCGGCCCCGAGGGCCCGCTGGCGATCGGCCGCTGCGTGGTCGACGGGCCGTGGGCCTGCTTCGGCGCGATCGAGGTCGCCCCGTACGCCCGCCGCGCCGGTCTGGCCACCGCCGTGATGGCGGTGCTCGCGGCCCGGGCCGCCGAGGAGGGCGCGAGCGGCGCCTGTCTCCAGGTGGAGGCGGAGAACACCGCCGCGATCGCCCTCTACGACCAGCTCGGCTTCCGCACGAGTCACACTTACCACTACGCCCAGCTTCCCCAGCGGTAGGACCGGCCCCCGCGGCAGTACCGACCCCCGGACCGACGAAGGCTTCTGTTGACCGAGCAGAGCAGATCACGTTTCCGTGCCGAGGCCCGGGCAGAGCACCCCGATCCGGTGCTGCTCTGCCTGCTGGCCGCCGCCGAGCACACCCTGGCCGACCCGGACGCGCCCGCCACCCTGGACGAGCTGCTGACGGCCTGCCGGGTCGCGCTCGACCGGCACGCGGCGGCCGTCCGGCAGGCCGTGGCCGAACGCGCCCCGGCCACCCCGGAGGAGACCGCGGCGCTGCTCGCGGCCGTGCTCGGCGGGCGGGAGCGCTTCCACGGCCGCCCGGCGGACTACCGGCGGCTGGAGTCCTCGCTGCTGCCGGACGTGCTGCGGCGGCGCCGCGGGCTGCCGATCATGCTCTCGCTGGTCTGGTGCGCGGTCGCCGACCGGGCCGGCCTCACCGTCCGCGGGGTCGCCCTGCCCGGGCACTTCATCGTCGCGGTGGGCGGACCCGCCGGAGGCGAGGAGTACGTGCTCGCCGATCCCTTCCACGGCGGGCGGCTGCTCGACCGGGACGACGTCGAGCAGCTGGTCGCCGCCGGCGGGCACCAGTTCTCACCGGAACTGCTCACGCCCGCACAGCCGTTGGACACCGTCCTGCGGGTACTCGGCAACATCCGCAGCTGGGCTGCCGACCGTCCCGAGCACGCCCGCACCCAGCTCTGGGCCACCGAGCTCGCCCTGCTGCTCCCCCGCCACCCGGCCAGCCTGCGGCTGGAGCGGGCCGAACTCCTGGTCCGCACCGGGCACTTCCTGGCGGGGGCGGCCGAGATGGACGCCTACGCGGAGATCCTGGACGCCTTCGACCCCGAGTCCGCCGACCGCGTCCGCCACGAAGCCCGCGCCGCCCGGCACCGCCTCAACTGACCGGGTCCCGGGGGCCGTGGCCGCCCCGGGCCGGTCAGAGCCAGCCCTTGTCCTTGGCCACCCGGACGGCCTCCGCACGGTTGCGGGCCGCGGTCTTCTGGATCGCCATCGACAGGTAGTTGCGCACGGTGCCCTCCGAGAGGTGCAGCCGTCTGGCGATCTCCGCGTTGACCGCGCCGTCGGCCGCCGCCGCGAGCACCTCCCGCTCCCGGGCGGTCAGCGGATTGGCGCCCTCGGCCAGCGCGGCGGCCGCCAGCGCCGGGTCGATCACCCGCTCGCCGCGCAGCACCCGCCGGATCGCTTCGGCCAGTTCGGACGCCGGGGCGTCCTTCACCAGGAAGGCGTCCGCCCCGGCCTCCATGGCACGGCGCAGGTAGCCGGGACGCCCGAAGGTGGTCGCGATCACGACCTTCGTCCCCGGCCTGCGCCGGCGCACCTCGGCCGCCGCGTCGATCCCGGTCATCCCGGGCATCTCGATGTCCAGCACGGCCACTTCGACGTCATGGGCCTCGACCGCGTCCGCGACCTCGTCCCCGCGCGAGACCTGCGCGACGACGTCGATGTCCCCTTCGAGGCCGAGCAGCGCGGCGAGCGCCTCGCGCACCATCCCCTGGTCCTCGGCCAGCAGCACTCTGATCACCGGGGCACACTATCGGCCGCGGCGACCCGCCCGCTCGCGAGCGTGTGGACCGGCACCAGCGCCCGCAGCCGGAAGCCCTTCCCGCGCGGTCCCGACCCGGTCTCCAGGCGGCCGCCGACCTGGGCGAGGCGTTCCTGAAGACCGGAGAGGCCGTTGCCCGGAGCGGACTTGCCCGGACCGCGGCCGTTGTCGGTGACCTCCAGGACGGCGTAGCGCTCGCCCTCGCCCTCCCAGGTCTCGTCCATGGTGACGGTGCAGGCGGTGGCGTCGGCGCCGTGCCGGACGATGTTGGTGACGGCCTCGCGCAGGGCCCAGGCGAGCACCCCGGCCTCCTCGTTGCCGAGGCCCGGGTGCTCCTCGGCCACCGAGTGGTGGGCCTCCAGGGTGATCTGGGCGGTGGTCAGGGCAGTCCGGGCCGCCGCCAGTTCGACCGGCAGGGTGGGCCTGCGGTAGCCGCCGACGGCCTCCCGGACGTCGATCAGGGACTGGCGGGCGACCTTCTCGATGTCGGCGACCTGCGCCCGGGCCTGCTCCGGCTTGTCGGAGTCCATGAAGCGTCCGGCCAGTTCGCTCTTCAGCGTGATCAGCGAGAGCGAGTGGCCGAGCAGGTCGTGCAGGTCGCGGGCGAGCCGCAGCCGCTCCTCGGCGGCGGCCAGGTGGGCCACGGCGGCCCGGGCCTCGCGCAGCTCGCGCATGGTGGCGATCAGCCGCTGCAGACCGGTCATCGCCAGGCCGCCGAGGAAGCAGGGCAGGATGATCGAGGCCATGGTGTCGAGGTCCGCACGGATCAGCAGCGAGACGGCCAGCGCCAGTGCGGTGGTCCCGGCCACCCCGGGCAGTCCCAGCCTGACCGGCAGCACGGTCGCCACGCACACCGAGCAGTAGGTGAAGAGCGTCAGCCACGGCTGGCCGAGCCCGAAGGAGGTGCTCGTGGCCAGAGTCACCATCAGCCCGACGATCAGGTAGCTGCCGCGCCAGTTCTCCGACCGGGTCGAACGGGCGGCGACCAGACCGATGTACGCGACCAGGAACGTCGCCAGGGCCAGTGCCCCGGCCACCACGGCGGCCGTACCGTGCCTGCCGCTCGCCAGGTCCTTGACCGGGTAGACCAGGTAGATCATCCACAGCAGCATCCAGGCGATCTTGACCACCAGCTGGCGCCGGGTCTCCACCCGGCCACCGGGAATGCTGCCGTACGACTCCGACTGCCCCTCCTCCCCCGACTCGACGGGGCGGAAGGGCGGCGAGACGTTGGACATGGCGGACATCATGCCTGCTTGGTGTCCTTGTGGTACAGATGGGCCGCGACGGCGACGAAGACCACCAGGAAGCCGGCCAGCCCGCCCACCGCGACGGTGTCCAGCGGGTGTCCGGGCTGGGTGAAGGTGGCCAGCTGGTTGTACAGGTACACCGGGTTGAACCGGGCGAAGCTCTTCATCGAGCCGGTCACCGGGAACCAGGTGCCGCCGAAGAGCGCCATCAGCATGTAGATGATCATGACGATCGGCTGCACCGAGTCCGGCGCCGCCGCGTAGCCGAGTGCCACACCCAGCGCCGCGAAGACGAAGCTGCCGAGCCAGAGCGCCAGCCCGAGCCCGCCCCACTGGGCCGCCGACAGCCGGACCCCCTCGACCGCACCGATCGCGAAGACCACCGCGATCGCGGGCAGCGTGGTCACCGCGCAGGACGCGATCTTGGCGGCGGTGTAGGCCCGCCCGGGCAGTGCGGTCAGTCGCAACTGTCGCACCCAGCCGCTCTTGCGCTCCAGCGAGATCCGTTGGGCGCTGTTGCTGAGCACCGCGCCGACCGCGCCGAAGGTCGCCATCGACACCATGAAGTACGACTTCGCCGGGGTGCCGCCCGCCACGCTCCCGCCGTGGTACGCGTTGATGAAGAACACGTACAGCAGGCCCGGGTAGAGCAGGCTGACCAGCAGGTAGCGCTTGTTGCGCAGGGTGCGCATGATCTCCAGCTGGATCAGGGTGGTCATCGCTTGCCCTCCTCGGCGGCGGAGTCGTCGGCGGCCGCGTCCTTCCCCCAGCCTTCGGGCCTGAGGGTCCCCCCGGCCGAAGACTGGGGGAGGGTCCCCCCGGCCGAAGGCTGGGGGAGGGTCCCCCCGGCCGAAGACTGGGGGAGGGTCCCCCCGGCCGAAGACTGGGGGAGGGTCCCCCCGGCCGAAGACTGGGGGAAGGGTGCCCCCTCGCCGGTGATGGTCAGGAAGGCCTGCTCCAGGCCCAGGCTGGTGACTTCGAGGCCGCGCGGGAAGAGTCCGGCCCGGTAGATGGCGGCGACCGAGGCGTCGGCGTCCCTGCTGCGGATCCGTACCGTCCGGACGCCGTCGATGCGGCCGGTGACGTCCAGGCTCACCGTGCCCGGCAGGGTGCGCAGCAGCGACTCGTCCGCGGCCGGGTCGGCGGGGTGCAGCTCGAAGGTGATCCGGCGGGCACCGGCCCTGGCCTTGATCTCCGCCGGGGTGCCGTCGGCGATCAGCCGTCCCCGGTGCAGCACCAACACCCGGTCGGCGATCGAGTCGGCCTCCTCCAGGTAGTGGGTGGCGAACAGGACGGTGCGCCCGGCGTCGGCCTGCGCCCGCATGGCCGCCCAGAACTGCCGGCGGACCGAGACGTCCATGCCGGTGGTCGGCTCGTCCAGCACCAGCAGGTCGTTGGCGCCGGCGATCGCGAGGGCGAAGCGCACCCGCTGCTCCTGGCCGCCGGAGAGCCGGTCCGCCTTGCGGTCGGCCAGCTCGGTGATGCCCGCGCTCTCCATCACCTCGGCCGGGCGGCGACCGCGCGGGTGGACGTCGCAGGCGAGCTTCACCAGTTCGCGGACCAGGACGTCGCCCATCAGTCCGCCGCTCTGCAGCATCGCGCCGACCCGGCCGGCCTCGATCGCGGCGCGCGGGGTGCCGCCGAACAGCGAGACACTGCCCTGGTCGGGCTCGCGCAGGCCGAGCAGCAGATCCAGACTGCTCGACTTCCCGGCCCCGTTCGGCCCCAGCAGGGCCACCGTCTCACCGGGCCGCAGCACCAGGTCGAGGCCGTTGACCGCCCTCACCTGGCCGTAGCTCTTGCTGACGCCCCGAAAGGCGGCGACCTCCTCGTCCGCCCTGAGCCCCGCCGTGACCGCGCTCATCCGTCCCACACCCTTCCCGATCACCTGACCTGCTCAGGCTCCCGCGACGGGGGTGCCGCCGGGCAGTGTGCACCGTCGTGTCCTCGCCATGACGGATGTCATGGGTCCCGGCCGGCGACGGGGGCGGCAGTCGCCGGCCGGGACGGCGGTCAGCCCGCCAGCGCCTTCTCCAGGAAGTCGACCTGGAGCAGCAGCAGGTTCTCCGCGACCTGCTCCTGCGGCGTCATGTGGGTGACCCCGGAGAGCGGCAGGACGCTGTGCGGCCGCCCGGCGGCGAGCAGCGCGGAGGAGAGCCGCAGCGTGTGCGCGGCGACCACGTTGTCGTCGGCGAGGCCGTGCACGATCAGCAGCGGGCGCTCCAGCCCGGGCGCGCCCTCGATCAGCGAGTTGGCCGCGTACACCTCGGGCCGCTCGCCGGGGTGGCCGAGGTAGCGCTCGGTGTAGTGGGTGTCGTAGAGCTGCCAGTCCGTCACGGGGGCGCCGGCGACGCCCGCGTGGAACACGTCCGGGCGGCGCAGCACGGCGAGCGCGGAGAGGTAGCCGCCGTACGACCAACCGCGGATGCCGACCCGGCCGAGGTCGAGCGGGTACTCGCCGGCCAGCGCCCGCAGGGCGGCCACCTGGTCGTCCAGGGTGACCCCGGCGAAGTCGAAGGCGACGGACTTCTCCCAGGCCGGGCTGTTGCCGGGGGTGCCGCGTCCGTCCGCGACGATCACGGCGAAGCCCTGGTCGGCGAACCACTGCGAGGTCAGGTGCGGGTTGTGCGAGCGGATCACCCGCTGGCCGTGCGGCCCGCCGTACGGGTCCATCAGCACGGGCAGCAGGCCGTCCCGCTCCCGGTCGTAGCCGGTGGGCAGGAAGACCGCGCACGGGATCCGCCGCTCGCCCGCGAGCGTGAACGCCGGCCGGGCGGTGAGCAGCGGGGTCTCCGCGTAGGAGGCGATGGTGGCGACCGCCTCGTCCTCCCGCAGCACCTCGACCCTGGCACCGGCCCAGGCCGGGTCGGCGGAGGAGAGCACGGTCACTCCACCCGCCCTGACGGCCGCCACCACACCGGCCTCGCCGAGCGCGACCGGCTGCGCGCCGTCCTCGAGGCCGATCGTGAACGCGCCGATAGCGCCGGGCTCCAGGACCGCGTGGTCCGCCCCGGCCGAGGCGCTGAACAGCACGCCGTCCGCACCGACCGAGACCACCGAGCGCAGGTGCAGTTCGCCGCCGGTGACGGTACGGTCGCCGATCACCAGGGCACGGGCGCCGCTCTCGTCACTGATCCGCACCAGCCGCCCGTCGGGGGTCCAGGCGGGGACGCCGGAGAAGAGCTCCAGCCAGGCCGGGTCGTGCTCCTCGGCCAGCAGCTCGGTTTCACCGGTGGCCGGGTCGACCGAGCGGATCTGCTGGCTGCGCTGGTCCCGGGCCTGGACCAGCAGCAGCGGTGCCCCGCCCGTCGACCAGTGCACCCGGGCCAGGTAGGGGAAGGCCGCACGGTCCCAGTTCACCTCGGTGCGCGAGCCGTCCAGGCCGAGCAGCCAGAGGCCGACCTCGGCGTTGGGCGTGCCCGCCGCCGGGTAGGCGATCTCGGCTGGGGTGCTGGCGGGGTTGGCCGGGTCGGCGATCCACCAGCGGCGGACCGGCGCGTCGTCGGCGCGGGCGACCAGCAGCCGGTCGCTGTCCGGGGACCACCAGTAGCCGCGGTCGCGGTCCATCTCCTCCTGGGCGATGAACTCGGCCTGGCCCCAGGTGATTCCGTCCCGCTCGGGCTCGGCCAGGGCGCGGTCCCCGCTGCCGTCGGTGCGGGTGATCCGCAGCTGGCCCAGGGTGGTCGCATAGGCGACGTACGCACCGTCGGGCGACGGACGCGGGTCCAACAGGGGCCCTGCGGCGGGGAGTTCACGGGCGGCACCGGTGGCGGCGTCGGCGGTGAACAGGCGCCCGGAGAGCGCGAAGGCGGCCACCGCACCGGCGTCGTCCAGGGCGTAGCCGACGATCCCGGCGGCGCCCTCCCGGCTGCGCTCGCGGCGGGCCTTCTCCTCGGCGGAGAGGTCCTCCTCGCCGCCGCCGAGCAGGACGGCCGGATCGGCGACGATCCGCTCCGCGCCAGTGGCGGTGTCGAGCGCCCAGAGCAGGTTGGCCCGGTCGCCGCCGGTCCTGGAACGCAGGAAGAGGACCCGGGAGCCGTCGGGTGCGACGGTGAAGGACCGGGGCGCGCCGACGGTGTAGCGCAGGGTCCGGGCGTACTGCCGGGGGAAGGTGTCCGCGGGTGTGTCGGTGGTCATGGCACCGAACCATACGGCCTGCCCGACACGGTGATCACTCGTTCGGAGCAGCGCCCCGAAGAGACTCGGCACGGCCCCTTTCCCGCTTCCCGCCGGGCCGTGCGCCCCATGGACGCACCCGCGCCCCGACCATGCGGACTCACGGAAAGTAATGCAGCCCTCACTGATCGGGTATTCCTTGACTGGTCGATTCGGAACCGCCGCGTCCAGGTGTGCCCGCACCCCGCGTCCGACTGGGTCGAGAGCTTGTCCCGCACGTCCCGACCGCCGTCCTCGCCGAGGGCGGCGCACCCGAGGAAGGGTGTGAGCCGTCATGGCCTTGTCCGTCTCCGCGGCAATGCTGATGCTGGTCATCGTGGTGGTCCTGATCCGCCGATCGGGGCTGAAGCTGGCGCATGCGATCGTCTGCGCGCTGCTCGGCTTCTATCTCGCCTCCAGCTCGATCGCCCCGTCGATCCAGGCGGTGACCAGCAACCTGGCAGGGATGCTCAATGGCCTGAAGCTCTAGCCGGCCGGTTGGACGGCGAAGAGCGGGAGCGGCCCGATGGCCCCCACCCACGGACGGTCGCCGGGCGCCGCCGCCCCGGCTCCGGTCGCTAGGCTGCTGTCCATGACCTCTGCCACCGACCGGCCGACCCGGCGCCTGCTGCTGGTGCACGCCCACCCCGACGACGAGTCGATCGGCAACGGCGCCACGATGGCGCGGTACGCCGCCGAGGGAGCCGAGGTCACCCTGGTGACCTGCACCCTCGGGGAGGGCGGTGAGGTGATCCCGCCCGAGCTGGCCCATCTGACCGCCGACCGGGACGACACCCTGGGCCGGTACCGGATCGACGAGCTGACCGGGGCGATGCGCGCGGTCGGCGTCGCCGACTTCCGCTTCCTCGGCGGGCCCGGACGCTACCGGGACTCCGGGATGATGGGCGTGCCCGAGAACGACGACCCCCGCTGCTTCTGGCAGGCCGACCTGGACGAGGCCGCCGGCCACCTGGTCGCGGTGATCCGCGAGGTGCGGCCCCAGGTGCTGGTGGCGTACGACGAGCGGGGCGGCTACGGCCACCCCGACCACATCAAGGCGCACCTCGTCGCCATGCGCGCCCACGAGCTGGCGGCCGACCCGGCCCACCGGCCCGAGCTGGGCGCGGCCTGGCACATCGCCAAGGTCTACTGGACCCGGATGCCGCGCTCGGTGATCGAACGGGGGCTGGCCGAGGCCGCCGTCCGCGGGCTGTTCCCCGGGGTGGCCCAGGTGTCTGACATCCCGGGCGTGGTGGACGACGAGGTGATCACCACCGTGTTCGACGGGACTGCCCACGCCTCGGCCAAGACGGCCGCACTGCGGGCACACCGCACCCAGATCGCCGTGGACGGCGAGTTCTTCGCGCTCAGCAACGACCTCGCGCAGCCGATCGTGACGACCGAGTACTACCAACTGGTCCTTGGCGAACCGGGTGGCGAGCGGCCCGAGACCGATCTGTTCGCCGGCCTCGACGTGGCGGAACCCGCCTCCGGACGGGAACCGGCCGGTTCGGAGCCGGCCCCCGCGAGTGCGGAGTCCCTCCGGTGAGCCCCTCCCCGAAGGGCGCGCCCGCCGGGCGCAGCCTCCCCGCCAAGGTGCTCGGATCCCAGGCCGAGCGACTGGCCGAGCCTCAGCCGCCGCGCGCCGGACGGATCGTGGCCTACGTCGTCCTCTTCCTGCTCGGGCTGGTGGTCTCGCTCTGCGGCTGCTTCGTACAGGCGCTCTGGCCGCCGTTCGGGATGCTGCTGGCGGTGGCCGCCAGCCTGGGCCTGTTCTACGGCGGGCTCAGGCTCACCGGCACCAAGCTGGGCGCCGGTGCACCGCTGGGCGGCTGGTTCCTGATGCTGTTGGTGCTGATGAGCCCTCGCCCCAAGGGCGACTTCGTCCTCTCCGCGGACCCCACCTCGTACGCCTACCTCTTCCTCGGCGCGGTCGGCGGCGTGATCTGCGCCACCCTGCCGACCCGGGGTGGGTTCGGGCTCGGGGTACCGGGGCCCAAGCGCTGAAACCTCCGCGACGAGCAGTCAGAGTGCTCCACACGTACGCTCATATCGGAGGAACCCGGACGTATCAGGTTCTATCCGAACCAGTTCACCGTGCACTTCTTCCCAGTAAGGTGGTGCAACGGCAGAACCGCCCCGGACGATGCGGTGCACGGGACGAGCAGGTAGCTTCGCCCAATCGCAAGGCCGGCGGCTTGCCGCAGCCAACACGATAAGAAGACTGGTGTCGGAGGGGTTGTCCGGTCCAACGCGCGGCAGTAGTCGCCGCACGGCCGGGCTGACGCCCCACAACCCGCGGTCGCCGTTCCACAGCGCGGCTGCGAACCCGGAGCAGAGCAGCATTGAGCAGCCGCGAATCTGACAGCGCGTACCCGCCGCGCCGGCCTGGGGGCAACTCCGGCCGGCGACCGGGGGAGGGGCCGGACGCGTATCCGTCGGGCACCCCGCCGTACGGCACGGGTCTCCCGGGCGGCCACGCCGCCGATCCGTTCGGCCCTGGGGGCACCCCCGGCCGGAGGCTGGGGGAAGACCCGGCTGCGACCGAGCCGGGGGCGGACGACGACACGCCGAAGACCGAGACCACGCTGACCACCAGGATCCGGATCAACATCCCCGGCTCCCGGCCGATCCCGCCGGTGGTGATGCGCAGCCCCGTGAAGAACGAGGAGAGCGCCGCCCCCGCCGAGCCGTCCGGGCCGAACGGGCCCCGGCACCGCTCCGCCACACCGTCCTCGCCCGTGCTCGGGGTCATGGACCCCGACCCGCGGGCCTCGACGCCGCCGAACCTGCCGCCGGAGTGGCAGAACGCCGGCCAGCAGGCCGCACCCCAGCCGCAGAGCGGCTCCTCGGACTCGACCGGCGAATGGTTCCGGCCGCGCCAGCGGGGCCGGCAGCAGGACGCCGGGCCGGCGCCGACCGGTCCGGGCGCGGGCGTCAGCGCGGCGATGGCCGGTGCGGCCGCCGGAGCGACCGCGGCCGGTGCGCGCAACGAGGGCGGGCGCCCCGGCGGTACCGCCACGCAGACGGGCCAGGAGCGGATGCCCGGGCAGGAGCCCGCGCCACGCGGTCAGGGCGCCCCGGAGCAGGGTCTGCCGGGCCGTGCGGACCAGGCGCGGCCGGGTGCGGGCGGTGTGCCCGGGGCCCGGCCGGCGGGCCCGCAGGCCTCCCCCTTCGCGGCGGACGGTCAGCAGCGGCAGCCCGACGGGTTCGTCCAGGACGCCGGCCGCGGCGGTGCGTTCGGTGCGGGCGGGCCGGCCACCAACGACCCGTACTCCGCCGCCCCGTACCGCGAGAACGCCGTCGAGCCCGGCCAGGGCTTCCCCGCCGCGGGTAACCGGCAGGCCACCGACCCGTTCGCGCCGGGCCCGGCGCGCGGCGGCCGCTTCGCGGGCGCTCCGGCCCAGGCCGACCCGTTCGCCGCCGCGCCCGCCAAGGGCGACCCGTTCGCGGGAAACCCGGTCCCGGGCGGGCGCTTCGCGGGCGGTCCGGCACCGGCTGACCCGTTCGCCACCGGCCCCGGGCAGACCGACCCGTTCGCCACCCGCCCCGGGCAGGGCGACCCGTTCCGCACCGAGGCCGCCGCACCGCGCCGTCGGGCCGCGCCCAAGCAGGCCGACCCGGCCGGCGGTCC
The DNA here is from genome assembly GCF_053598215.1 of Kitasatospora sp. NPDC001175. NCBI lineage: Bacteria > Bacillati > Actinomycetota > Actinomycetes > Kitasatosporales > Streptomycetaceae > Kitasatospora > Kitasatospora sp. NPDC001175. The sequence continues at coordinate 39,815 of NZ_JBSFJU010000058.1, forward strand.
CGGTTCCGCCGCGGGCGAGCCGGAGGACACCCAGATCGGCGGCTTCGAGCCGATCGGCCAGGACCCGCAGCACGGCGGCATATCCGGGCTGCCCGCGGCCAACCGGTTCGGCGCGGCTCCCCCGCCCGCGGCCGGCACCGACCCCTTCGCTCCGGGCCGCCCGGGCGCGCAGGCCACTTCGACCTCCGACCGGCCCCACCCCTTCCCCGACGGCAGGCCCACCCAGGGCCGCTTCGCCGAATCGCCGGGCTTCGAGGCGCCCGCACCATTCCCCGGCGTACCCGGCGCACCGGCCGGCCCGCCCTTCGGAGCTGCCCCGAAGGGCGCCGAGCCGGGCGGCAACGCCGAGGCCCCGGCCTCCCCGGAGGCCGGCAAGAGCGCCGGTCCGGACGCCAAGGCGCCGCAGCCGAAGGCCGCCTCCGGCTCCTCCGCCCCCGCCAAGTCCCGCGGCGGCCGGGTGAAGAAGCTGGCCGGATACGCGGTCGGCGGAGTGCTCTTCGCCGGCGCCGCCGCGTACGGAACCGGCCTGATGCTCAATCAGTCCGACATCCCCAAGGGCACCACGGTGCTCGGCACGGACATCGGCGGCGACTCCCGCGACCAGGCGGTCAGCACGCTGGACAGCTCGGTCGGCAAGGCCGGGCAGCAGCCGCTGAAGCTCAAGCTCGGCGACCAGACGGTCAACCTCGACCCGGCCACCGCGGGTCTGAGCTTCGACACCACGGCCACCGTGGACGGGCTGACCAAGCACACCTACGATCCGGTCGCGGTGATCGGTTCGCTGAGCGGCGGCAGCACCGCCGTCGAGCCGCAGGTGAAGGTGGACCGGGCGAAGCTGAAGGCCGCGCTCCAGACCCTCAGCGGCAGTTCGGCGCAGGGCCTCCAGGAGGGCTTCGTCCGCTTCACCGCCGCCGGCCAGACCGAGGTCGTCCCCGGCAAGGCGGGGCAGGCCGTGGACGCCAACGCCGCGATGGACCTGATCGAGCAGGCGTACCGGGACCGGGCCGCGGGCAAGCCGGACGCCGTGGTGACCGTCCCGGTGGCCGCGGCCCAGCCGAAGGTCACCGAGGACGCCCTGAGGGCCGCCGCCGACAGCCTCGGCAAGTCGGTGCTGAACGGCACCGTCACGGTCTACGCGGGCACCAAGAGCTTCGACTTCGGAAAGGTGACCGCCAGTCAGGCGCTCACGCTGGCACCGGACGACTCCGGCAAGATCGTCCTGAAGTGGGACCTCGACAAGCTGAACGACGCCCTGAAGAAGGTCTCCTTCGACAAGGTCAAGATCAAGAAGGACGGCGCCCCGGTACAGGTCACCCCCCAGGACGTCGCGGACGGCATCGCCTCCGTCATCGACAAGACCGCCGCCAAGGACCGGGTCTACCGCTTCCAGGTCTGACCCGCCCGCCGCGCGACCGAAGGCCGGGACCCGTTCACTGGTCCCGGCCTTCGGCGTTCCCGCGCCATCGATCCAACGATTCCATATATCCACATATCGGACATATGTTTTTCATCGCGGACACCTCAATTCATCCACTCATTGATCCGCGAAAGCTGGCGAATTCTCGCCATTGGCGACTTATGGCCGGACATGCCGCCATCGTCGCGCAGTAGCGGAATCCTGTGCTCCGGCGGCATTGGAGCCCGAAATACGCCCCTCAGCCGGGGTTGGAGCCGAAGAACCTACGGTCAAAACGGTCTTCGACCTGGAGGATTGCGCCCAGCGTTACCAATATTTGATCCGGCGCCAGTCGACAAGCGTTCACCTGGTTAGCAAGATGTGGCAGCGAGCCGTCCTACAGCGGCTGCCGTATTTCTGACCAACAGTCCGACCTCCGAGACGCCCCTCAGCATCAAGTGCGGGACCCGCCATCCTCACGGATCGCGCCGTCGGGGCCCTTGTGCAGTCGGCGAACGCGGGACCGCACGAGGGAGAGAACCACCTTGGGTCGCTATTTGCTGCGCAAGCTGGCCAATAATCTGATTTTGGTCGTCCTTGCCGCCTCCCTCTCATATTTCGTAGCGGGCCTGAGCCTGCACCCGCAGGCGAACTACGAAGGTCGCAACCCCCCGATCCCCAAGGCGACCATCGCCAAGACGCTCGATGACGTGAACATGAACCCGGACACGCCGATCGTCACCCGGTTCGCCACCTGGGCGGAGGGCGTCGCGCACGGCGACCTGGGCAAGACCATCGACGGTTCGTCGGTCAACGACGAGGTCGGCCGCCGGCTCGGCGTCTCGACCCGCCTGCTGCTGCTGGCCACCCTCCTCGGCTCGGTCGGCGGTGTCGCGGTCGGCGCGGTCGGCGCCATCAAGCAGTACAAGTTCTTCGACCGGTTCAGCACACTGGCCTCGTTCTTCATCCTGGCCATGCCGGTCTTCATCCTCGGCCTGTTCCTCAAACTGGGGACGATCCAGCTGCTCGGAGCGGGCACCATCCACTTCACCGGTGAGACCGACCCCGAGTTCGCCGGCCGCTGGGACTTCGCCGCGCTGGGCAACCGCGCCGAGCACATGCTGTTGCCCGGTCTGACGCTGATCCTGATCCAGGTCGCCCTCTACAGCCGCTACCAGCGCAGCACCATGCTCGACGTACTGGGCAGCGACTTCCTGCGCACCGCGCGGGCCAAGGGCCTGCGCCGCCGCACCGCACTCGTCAAGCACGGTCTGCGGACCGCGATCCTGCCGGTCGTCCCGCTGCTGGTCTACAACATCGTTCTGCTGTTCGTCGGCGCCACGTTCACCGAGAAGACCTTCGGCTGGCACGGCATGGGCGAGCTGCTGGTCAACTCCATCACCCGCAACGACGTGAACGCGACGGCGGCCGTCTCGCTGTTCACCGCCGTGCTGGTGCTGATCGCGGGATTCCTCTCCGACCTGATGTACGCGGCGCTCGATCCGCGCGTCCGGGTGCGCTGACGCACCCGACGCAGCATCACGTCCCTTACTCAGCAGAGGAGAAGAACTCATGAGCGACGCAACGACCGAGAAGCCCAAGACCGCCAAGCGGCAGAGCCGCGCCAAACTCACCATCCGCCGCTTCGCCCGCAACCGGCTGGCGCTGGCCGGTCTGGCCGTCCTGGTCATCCTCTTCGTGATGGCCTACGGCGGGCCGCTGGTGGACAAGTACGACTATCTGCACCACGACTACATGGCATTCAACGCCCCTCCGGGCGGCGACCACTGGTGGGGCACCAACCAGGGCGGACAGGACCTCTTCGCGCTGACCATGCGCGGCCTGCAGAAGTCCCTGGTGATCGGCCTCCTGGTCGGCATCATCAGCACCCTGGTCGCGGGCGCCGTCGGCGCCGTCTCGGCGTACTACGGTGGCTGGGTCGACCGCATCCTGATGTGGGGGGTCGACCTGCTGCTGGTGCTGCCGTCCTTCCTACTCGTCGCGGTGCTCTCGCCGCTGTTCCAGAAGGCCAGCTGGCTGATCTTCGTGGTGCTGCTGGCCGCGTTCAGCTGGATGATCACCGCCCGCGTGGTGCGCTCGATGACGCTGACCCTGAAGGACCGCGAGTTCGTCAAGGCCGCCAAGTACATGGGCGTGTCCGGACCGGTCATCATCTTCCGGCACATCCTGCCGAACATGGCCTCGCTGCTGATCATCGACATGGTGATCCAGGTCGGCGCCGCGGTCATCGGTGAGAGCGGCCTGTCCTACTTCGGCTTCGGCATCCAGGCGCCGGACGTCTCGCTCGGCACGATCATCGCCGACAACACCACCAACGCCCCGGCCTACCCGTGGCTGTTCTACTTCCCGGCCGGCTGCCTGGTGCTGATCGGTATCGCGGTCGCCTTCATCGGCGACGGTCTGCGCGACGCCCTCGACCCGAACGCCTCCGGCGCCAAGGCCAAGGCCAAGAAGCTCAAGCCCGCGGGCACCAAGAAGGCCGGCCAGGGGCTCCCCAACCAGCTGCAGGGTCCGAGCACCTCCTCCGACGCGCTGAGCGCGTCATGACGGCCGCGGCCAACTCCTCGCAGCCCTCGGACAGCACCCGTACCAAGGAAGGACTCCGACCGGTGACCGACTCCCGGCTGGACAAGTCTCAGCCCATCCTCGACGTCAGCGACCTGGTCGTCTCGTTCCCCAGCGAGGCCGGACCGGTCCGCGCGGTGCGCGGTGTCTCGTACACCGTCCGCCCGGGCGAGGTGCTGGGCATCGTCGGCGAGTCTGGCTCCGGCAAGTCCGTCTCCTCGATGGCCGTGCTCGGCCTGCTGCCCGACTCCGCCGCGGTCACCGGCTCGGTCAAGCTGGGCGGGCGTGAACTGCTGGGCCTCTCGGACGGCGAGATGTCCAAGATCCGCGGCAAGGACATCGGCATGGTCTTCCAGGACCCGCTGTCCGCGCTCACCCCGGTGTACAGCGTCGGCACCCAGATCATCGAGGCGCTGCAGATCCACCAGCAGATGACCAAGGAGCAGGCCCGAGAGCGGGCCATCGACCTGCTCAACACGGTCGGCATCCCGGACCCCAAGCGCCGGGTGGACAACTTCCCGCACGAGTTCTCCGGCGGTATGCGCCAGCGCGCGATGATCGCCATGGCGATCGCCAACGACCCCAAGGTGATCATCGCCGACGAGCCGACCACCGCGCTGGACGTGACCATCCAGGCCCAGGTACTGGAGGTCCTGAAGAAGGCTCAGGAGCTCACCGGCGCCGGCATTTTGATGATCACGCACGACCTCGGCGTGGTGGCCGGCTTCGCCGACCGCGTCCAGGTGATGTACGCGGGCAAGCCGGTCGAGTCCGGCGACGTGGACGAGGTGTACTACTCCCCCCGGATGCCGTACACCATCGGCCTGCTGGGTTCGATCCCGCGGCTGGACGACACCGAGCGCCGCGCGCTCACCCCGATCGAGGGCACGCCGCCGTCCATGGTCGAGCTGCCCCAGGGCTGCCCGTTCGCGGCCCGCTGCCCGATCGCGATCGACCGCTGCCGCGAGGTCGAGCCGGAGCTGTCGGTCAAGGAGGGCGGCACGCACCCGACCGCCTGCCACCGCAGCCACGAGCTGGGCGACACCCTGGACCCGGACGCCATCTACCCGGTGCCCGAACTGCCCGAGTCCTCCGACCTGGAGCAGCGCCCCCGCGGCGAGCGTGCCACGGTCCTGGAGCTGGACAACCTGACCAAGCACTTCCCGCTCAGCAAGGGCGCGATCGTCAAGCGCAAGGTCGGCGTGGTGCGCGCGGTGGACGGCATCTCGCTGGAGATCCGCGAGGGCGAGACGCTCGGCCTGGTCGGCGAGTCCGGCTGTGGCAAGACCACCACCCTGCTGGAGATCCTGGACCTGCCCAAGGACCAGGTCGGCACCGTGACGGTCTTCGGCAAGGCGACCAAGAACATGAACCGGAACGACCGCAAGGCGCTCCGCCGGGACATGCAGATCGTCTTCCAGGACCCGATGGCGGCGCTGGACGCCCGGATGCCGATCGGCGACATCCTCGCCGAGCCGCTCAAGACCCACGGCTGGGACAAGGCCCGGATCGCAGCCCGCGTCCCGGAGCTGCTGGAGCTGGTCGGCCTCAACCCCGACCACGCCGACCGCTACCCGCAGGAGTTCTCCGGCGGCCAGCGGCAGCGCATCTCGATCGCCCGGGCCCTGGCCCTGGAGCCCAAGTTGGTGATCCTCGACGAGCCGGTCTCCGCCCTGGACGTCTCCATCCAGGCCGGTGTGCTCAACCTGCTGGACGAGCTCAAGAGCAGGCTCGGACTCAGCTACCTGTTCGTCGCCCACGACCTCTCGGTGGTCCGGCACATCGCCGACCGGATCGCCGTGATGTACCTGGGCCGGATCGTCGAGATCGGTGAGACCGACGCGATCTTCGACAAGCCGTCCCACCCGTACACCCAGGCCCTGCTCTCCGCAGTGCCGCTCCCGGATCCGCGCCGTGAACGCGAGCGGACCCGGATCCTGCTCACCGGCGACCTGCCGAGTCCGGCGGACGTACCGAGCGGCTGCCGGTTCCGCAACCGCTGCCCGAAGTACCTCACGCTCGACGAGCGCGACCAGCAGCGCTGCCGCGACGAGGACCCCGCCAGCGCGAAACTCGCGGACGACCACTCGGCCGCCTGCCACTTCGCCAAGGCGCTGGAAGTGATCTGACCCCACCGAGCCCCACCTCAGGGCGTCCTGCACCACCAGTACAGCCAAGTCCAGTACAGCCGTAGTCGTTCCACCGGCACCTCCCGTCGCCAATGACGCTGCCGGGTCTACTCCCACACATCCGTAACCACCAGGGGGAATCCCTTGAAGCCCAACCGGATCCCGGTCGCGCTGGTCGCCACCATCGCCGCCGCCTCGCTGTCGCTGACCGCCTGCTCCAGCAGCAAGAGCGACGACTCCGCCGCCCCGGCCGCCTCCTCCGCGCCGAAGCCGACCCAGACGGCGATGAACGCCAAGGACCGCTCCGCCCTGAAGCAGGGCGGCACCCTCAACTGGGCCATCGACCAGATGTCCAGCCAGTGGAGCCCGCTGGAGGCCGACGGCAACGAGTCGTCCACCATCGACGTGGCCAAGGCCCTCTTCCCGACCTTCTGGCGCTCGGACGCCGGTGGCACCCAGACGCCGAACAAGGCCTACCTGGTGGACGCCAAGTCCGAGGTGAAGGACGGCAAGCAGGTCGTCACCTGGACCCTCAACCCGAAGGCCAAGTGGTCCGACGGCACCCCGATCACCTGGGAGGACATCCAGGCCAACTGGCAGTCCCAGAACGGCACCAACAAGGACTACAAGGTCTCCTCGACCTCCGGCTTCGACCAGGTCGAGAGCGTCGTCAAGGGTGTCGACGACTACCAGGCGATCATGACCTTCAAGGCGCCGTACGCGGACTGGCAGGGCATGTTCAACAGCGTCGCCAACGCGCCGCTGCTCCCGGCCAAGTACATTTCCACCCCGGACCTGTTCAACACGGCTTTCGTGAACAAGATCCCGGCCACCGCGGGTCCGTTCAAGCTGGACAAGATCGACCAGACCGCGAAGACCGTCACCGTGGTGGCCGACCCCGACTACACCGGTGACAAGCCGCTGCTGGAGAAGATCGTCTACAAGGCGATGGACACCAACACCATGCCGCAGGCCTTCGCCAACGGCGAGATCGACTTCTTCAACAACGGCCCGGACGCGGCCGGTCTGAAGCAGATCCAGGGCACCGCCGACGGCGAGGCCCGGATCGCGGGCGGCCCCGACTTCCGCCACGTCATGCTCAACGGCAAGAGCCCGATGCTGACGGACCCGACGGTCCGCCAGGCGATCTTCCAGGCGATCGACCGCGACACCATCGCCAAGTCCGATCTGAACGGCCTGAACTGGCCGCCGGCCGCGATGAACAACCACTTCCTGGTGCCGACCCAGAACGGCTACAAGGACAACTCGGGCGGTCTGAGCAAGTTCGACCCCGAGACGGCCAAGAAGACGCTGGACGCGGCCGGCTGGAAGATGGACGGCGACGTCCGCAAGAAGGACGGCAAGGAGCTCGCGCTCAAGCTCGTCATCCCGGCCGGTGTCACCACCGCCACCAACGAGAGCTCGATGATCACCCAGATGCTGCAGCAGGTCGGCATCAAGGTGACCACCTTCACCGCCCCGTCGGACGAGTTCTTCGACAAGTACGTCTACAAGTACGACTTCGACATGACCGTCTTCGCGCTGCTCGGCAACCCGTTCGCAGCCAGCTCGATGATGCCGCAGTACAAGCAGGGCGGCGGTGCCAACTACAGCCAGGTCGGCAGCGACGCCCTGGACAAGGCGCTGGACGGCGCCGTCGCGGCCCCCGACACCGCCGGCGAGCTCGCCGGGCTGGACAAGGCGGACGCCGAGGAGTGGAAGGTCGCCGGTCTGCTCCCGCTGTACCAGCGTCCGGCCATCTACGGCGTGAAGAAGAGCATCGCCAACCTCGGTTCCCCGGGTCTGTCGGACTACATCTTCGAGAACATCGGCTTCACCAAGTGATGTTCCGGCCCTGAGCCGCTCAACGGGACGGGCCCCGGAGGGATTTCCCTCCGGGGCCCGCCCCGTTGAGCGGCGTCACACCGCCCTGCGCTACTCGACCTCGCGCTCCGCGGCGCTCTGCTCGACCTCGCACTCCGCGGCGAAGTGGCACGCGGACTCGTGCGCGGCCGGCCCCTCCAGCGAGGGCACCGCGAGCAGCGGCACCTCCACCGCGCACCTCTCCTCGGCCTTCCAGCAGCGGGTGCGGAAGCGGCAGCCCGAGGGCGGGTTGGCCGGCGAGGGGATGTCCCCGGACAGGATGATCCGCTCACGCCCGTCGCGGCCGGTCGGGTCCGGCACCGGCACCGCCGACAGCAGCGCCTGGGTGTACGGATGGGTGGCGTG